>JAZNRQ010000067.1:0-12652 GCA_045590735.1 Faecousia sp.
TCGGCATAGCTCATAGAGTTACCGGTAGCGCCGGAAGTCAGGTATTTGTCACCCAACATAAAGATGTACTTACCGTCTTCCACGACTACCTTCAGCTGTGCCATCTCGTCAGTTACAGCCAGAACGTTGTCGGTCACAGTACCATCAATAGCACCGATTTTATTGCCGGAAGGATTCTTGGACATTGCCTTACCGGAGTTGTAGATCACGATCACATCGCCATCAACAGGCAGCTCAGTCAGCTTGGTAGCTGTGGTAGCTGCAGGAGTATCGGGCTCATCCGGTACAACAGGGGTATCAGGTTCGTCGGGCTCGTCGGGAGTGGTGGTGCCGGGGATGTGCTCCACGATCCAGCCGTTCTTGATCTGAGCGGTGCCGCCATACTGACCGATGGGGCCATAAATGGTAACAGTGTCGCCTGCTACAGGCTTGACAGTCATTGCATCATATCTGGTCTCGCCATCTGCACTGTAAGTGCCGTAGATGGTCAGGATGTTGCCCTCTGCGTCCTTGATACGCATATTGCCGTAGGTATCGTTATAAACCTCGGTGATCTCACCGGTCACCTTGTACTTCAGCTCAGTATAGGTGTCGTGAGCCATTGCCTTACCGGCTGCGATTGCGTCAGCAATGCTGACCACTGCGCCGTCCTCGGTGGGCAGGGTAACAGCAGGTGTTTCGGGCTCTTCAGGCTCATCAGGAATGATGGGTGCGCCTTCCAGGCAGAACCATGCACAGAACTGGCTGACGCCAATGAGGCTGGTGTCGGAGATGTAAGAGGTCTTGGATGCGCTGATGGTGCTGTTGGAGCCGTAGGTACCCAGATACCACTCATCATTGACACAAGAGGTCTTGACATACTGGAACTCGGTGTTCAGCTCGTAAACACTGGGATTTGCGTTCACTGCCAGAGTCTGCAGGACCACATTGGTCTTGGTGTTGTCGCCATCTCTGGGGATCACATTCAGGTAGGTCTTGGTGTTGCCGTCCTTGAAGTAGATCCGGTAACCACCGGTCACTGCTTCCAGATAGACATCGACCATCTCGCTGATATTGGAGGAAGTTGCGTAGTAGTAGCCGCTCATCTTGCCGGTGAAGCCCAGCTTCTCGCCCAGGGAGGCCTGGTTCATAGCGAACTTGTAAGGCTTGCCAGCCTCGGGAGCAGCAACAGGATTAACGGTAGTTGCGGGAGCCTCAGGAACTTCGGGAGCATCACTGGGCTCGGTGACATACTTGATGACAAACTGGCTCTTGCCGATGTTGGCAGTGCTCAGGAAGCCAAGCTTGGTAGCACTGACAGTGTCATAGGTGGAATATGTACCCAGGGCGCAGAATACGCCGTCGACATCGAAGTAGTAAACCTTGTACTCGCTGTCGTAGTTCCAGTAGCCGGTAGGTGCGGTCACCAGAGCAGCACGTTGCTTGGTCTCGCCTTCCACCTTCACGGAGGTCAGCTCGATGTAGGTCTTGGTCTCGCCGTCCATAAAGTAGAAGCGAGTGCCCTTGCCCTTCTCGATCTCAGCCTTGATCATCACAGCCTCGGCAACATTCTCAGTGGTCTTCAGGTAGCCGCTGTTGGAGATCTTGCCGTTCAGGTACAGGTTCTTGTGCAGAGTGTTCTGCTTCATTTCGCCGTAGTAGCTCTTATCAGCAGAAACGGGTCCCAGCTCGACCTTCAGCTTGCCGCTGCCGGCCTTTCTGTCAACCAGGGTTGCGGGAGAGAACTCCAGGGTCTCGCCCTTGTAGTTCACGATGGTACCGGTAACGGTAATGGTATCGGTAACCTTGATCTTGGAAACGCCGTCGCCCTTCATGTGGTAGCACTTGATACGGGTGCCGGCAACCTTGATGGTAACGGTGATGTTATCGTACTGGGTGCTGTACTTCTCATCAATGGAGAAGACCTGGCCGGTCAGAGTAGCGATGTAAGGCAGCTTCTCGTCCTTGCCCAGCTTCTTGGCATCACGCAGGATCTTAGCCTCGTCGGAGGAGGGCTTCTGTGCAACACCGCCGCCGCTGATGCGCTTAGTCATAACGCAGCCTGCGTCAAACTCGATGGTGCCTTTGTAGTTCTTGATCAGACCGTTGACGGTGATGGTATCGCCAATAGCAATGTTCTCCACATCGGTGCCCTTCAGACGGTAGCACAGGATGGGGTACTTGCTGTAGCCTTCCACCTCGATCACAACGGAGATGTTCTTGTAAGCGGGATCATAGGGGTTGTCGATTTCGGTAACCTTACCGGTCAGCTCTACAGAGTAGCCCAGGGACTTGCCGTCCTTCAGCTTGTATGCAGCCTTCAGGATCTCACCGGGATCGGTCAGAGCCTCAACTGCATCACCCTGCTCTACAGCTTCCAGAATACAGCCGGCATCGAATTCGATAGTGCCGTTGTAGTTCTTCAGCGTACCGGTAACGGTGATGATGTTACCAACCTGCAGCTTGTCAGCGCCCTCGCCCTTCAGACGGTAGCACTGGATGGGCTTGTCTTCCCTGCCCTCAACCACGATGGTAACGGTGATATTCTGATACTCGGGGTTCCAAGCGGTGTCGATGTTGGTGATCTTACCAACCAGAGTGCACTCGTAGGGCAGGGACTCGCCGTTCTTCAGGGCATAAGCCTCGTCCACGAGAGCAGCCATATCCACAGCCTGAGGCAGGATGCAATCCCAGGAGTGGGAAGCACTGGTGCCCTGTGCATCGGTGATGGTAGCAGTCAGCTTATAGGGGGTATCTGCTTCGCACTGCTCGTTCACGTCCATAGTGACGGTGCCGTCTTCATTGACGATGGCCTTGATCTGATCTTCCGGCAGATCGGTGGTCCAAACGACAGTGAAGGGGATGCCGCCAATGCGGACGATACCCATACGCTCATAGTCGCGGGGGGTCTTTGTGGGTTCTTCTGTGTTGGGATAGAGTGCCTTCAGGTACTCCATTGCGTCGGCAGCGGTAATAACCTCTTCACCGACGGTGGGTTTGGCTTCTTCCTTCTTGCCACAACCGGCGAATACGCCGATGATCATAGCAAACAGAAGAACCCATGCTAATACTTTCTTCATAGCAAACTCCTTCAAATTATTTTATATTGTCATTTTATTTTACGACAGTTATATCACTTGCGGAGAGTACTTTAATCTGGTAATTGCCACTGAAATAGTCCACAATACCATTTACATTGATCGTCTTGCCTTCGTAAGCTTCTTCCGTAATCAGGTCGCCGTTTGCGTCCCGCAGAACTGCGGTACGGACGGAAACGGTGGTGCCGTTATACTTACAGGTCAGGGTCATAGCACCCTTGGAAGAGCTGTCTTCATTGGTGGTGGTGTAGATCCGGGTGACCTTCAGATTCTTCATAGAAACAGAAGTGCTCAGCAGCAGCTGTGCCTTATCGAAGGTCTTTACCTCAGTTACATCATCCTCCAAAGACTTGAGAACCTCCACCTCCACGTCATTGTAGTACAAATCGTCGGCGGTGATGGGTTGGTTCGCAGGCTTGTTATCCTTGGAGATCAGCTGCACATTGTTGGGATCGTTGGGACGCATATCCACATACTTCACATCGGATACCTGCCAGGTTCCGCCGGTGGCGTAGTACTGAACAGAGCCCACGATGCGAACACGGTTGCCCTTTGCCATCATTTCAAGGCCTGTGCCGGTGAGGTTCCAGCCGTAGTACACGGTCATACCGTAGTACATATCGGTCTCATCGTCGTAGTCCTCAACATAGACGGTCTGTGCGCTTTCGTTGGTGATCACGCCTTCAAATGCCACCTTCATACCCTCGTACAGCTCAATGTTGGTACGCAGGCCCTTCAGTGTCACAGGCAGTGCTTCACCATAGTAGAAATCGGGGTCTTTTTGCTTGGAGTGGATGTGGAGCTTGCTCTCCTTAGCCTGCTGAATGGCAGCCATACAGGTCTCGCCGTAGCGATTCTCTGCAGAGTTGGATGCCAGGGACAGACCGTTTTGCAGCAGTTCCACATTCAGATTCCGGTAGGTGCTGCTGCCCTCAGGCTGATACCACACCCAAACCAGATGGCGCTCGCCGGTGGAGTCCAGATTCCAGTTGGCATCGTCGGATTCCACGATAATGGAGGCAGCACCGGAGAGTTTTTCCTTCGTAAAGCTGGAGGCCTTCTTGCCCCACTCCTCGATCTTTCCGGTAGATTCGGGGGTGTTGACTGCAAGGTAGCGGGCCTTCAGCAAGCCGTTGCCACTGACAGAGGTAGGTACGTGGAAGTGGGTGGTATCGCCGTCAACAAAATTCTTGACGGTGACCTCCTGCTTTGCGGTACCGGATGCCATATCCAGCTCCATCGTACCTGCGTAGTCCACAAAGGACGCTGCAGGCTCGGTGGTACCGGAGGCGTCAGTGCCGGCATTATCCGAGCAGCCTGCCAGGCAGCCCAGTGCAATGCAAAGGGCCGCCAGCAAGGCGAATAATCTTTTGTTCATAGGCACTTTCCTAAGAATTAGCCAGCCAGGTACTTACACTTGTCGTATGCATCCTGGAACAGCTTGTTGATGGTGCCGTCCACATCGTCGGTCTTCTCGCTGATACCCTTGGACAGAACGAAGCCAACCTCGCTACGGGCAGTGGAGGAGCCGTTGAATGCAGGAGAGGTGAAGTAGTTGTCCTTCTGATCCAGACCAACCTTAACAACGTAAGCGGTCAGGAAGGAGTAGCCGTCAGCCTTTGCCAGCCATGCTGCGTAGTTTTCTTCCTGCTGAGCGGACTCCAGAACGGGCATATAGCCGGAGGTGGAGGAGAACTCAGTCTGGAAAGCCATATTGGTGGTCAGGTACTTGACGAACAGCCAGGAAGCCAGGATCTGCTGATCGGTGGACTTGCCACTCTTCAGGATGCAGAGGCTGGGACCCTGAGAAATAACCTTCTTATTGCCTTCGGTGGGGTTGATCTGAGGAATGGGAGCGATGCCAACCTCGAAAGCTCTGTCAGCGGGGATCTGGTAGCTTGCGCCGCCGGAGGAACCGATACACATATAGCTGTGGGAAACGGTCTTGTCCAGCTCGGTGAACAGGCCGGAGGTGTATGCACCGTACAGAGCCTCGGTGGTCACATAACCGTTCTGATACCACTCACGGAACTTCTTGACGAAGGACTTGCAGTTGTCGTTATTGAACAGGTAGTGCTCATCGCCGGTTGCGGAGGTGTAGTCGTAGCCGTACTGCTCACACATGGTGATGAACCAGTTGTCCTCAGAGTCGTAGCCCAGGGGGATCGCCTTGGGATCCAGCTCCAGGATCTTCTTGCAGGTAGCTTCCATCTCGTCCCAAGTGGTGGGAACGGTCAGGCCGTTCTGCTCAAAGAAGGTCTTGTTGTAGTACAGAACCTCAGTGGACTTGCTCAGGGGCATAGTATACATCAGACCGTCGCCGTAAGCCTTGCCCTCATTGTAGAAGCCATCGATGAAGTCATCGATCTGCTCCTGGGTCAGACCCAGGGTCTCGGTGGTGCCGTCATCACGGGTGACGGTCTCGGTGCTTGCGATCAGGTTGTCCAGAATCACAACTGCCTTTGCCATATTGTACATAGCAACGTGGTCAGGATAGCAGTATGCGATGTTGGGCTGGTTGTCGGCTGCCATCTCGGTGTTGATCTGACCAGCGATATCGCCCCATCCACCGTAGCTGCTGTGCTCGATGGTGATGTTGGGATACAGCTTGTTGAACTCACCGATGTGGTAGTCCAGAACCTCCTGCAGCTTGGCACCCATGGTGTGAGCAAACTTAATGGTTACCTCACTACCATCGTAGCCGCCTGCAGGAACCTTCCAAGCGGTGTTCGGTCCGGAAGGTTTCGACCCGCCGGATTCGCCGCCGCAGGCTGCCATCATACTCATGACCATAGCAACCAGCAGAAGCATTGCCAAAATTCTCTTCTTCATAGTGTGCATTCCTTTCTTTATATAAAATTTTTATATAAACGATTTATATAACCAGACCGGAGCTTTCGCCCCTGTCCAATTAACCCTTGATGCCGCTGCGGCTGACGCCTGCCATAATGTACTTACGCAGGAACAGGAAAACCATAAACAGCGGTGCAGATACCACCACGACGGCAGCCATCTGAATAGTAAATGTGGTATCGTTGGTAGCGTCGGAGGTAAATGCGTTACGCAGACCGTTGGTGATCAGCTTGTGGGCATCGTCGTTTGCTACCAGCTTGGGCCAGATGTAGGTGTTCCAGGCACCCATCATCTTCAGGATCGTAATGGAGATCAGGGTGGGCAGTGCCAGAGGCACCATCACCTTCCACAGATACTTAAGATCGGATGTGCCGTCCACCTTGGCTGCCAGATACAGCTCATTGGGGATCTGCAGGAAATTCTGCCGCAGCAGATAAATATAGAAAACACTGACCAGGAAGGGTACGATCAACGCATAGTAGGTATTGAGCCAATCCAATCGGTCGATCGTAATATAGTTGGTAATGGTAAACAGCTCACCGGGGATCATCATAGTAGCCAGCAGTGCCGCAAACAAGGTATCCTTGCCCTTGAACTCCAGCCGTGCAAAGGCAAATGCCGACAGCACCGTGATTACCAGGGAAAGCAGCGTGGAAACGATACCCACATAAGCCGTATGCAGGAACAGGTCACCCAGGTTTGCCTGTTTGAACGCTTCCACATAGTTTTTCAGCAGCGGGTATTTCAGCTTACCGGTGTCGATATGGTAGGAACGGATGTACTGCTTTGTGATTATCGCAGCTTCTCCCTCACCCTCCGTCTGCTCAAAGTACAGATGGCAGGCTTTCCGGGAGCCTTCCGTCATAACCGTAACCGCTTCCTCCGGATTGGTGGTGGTGCTCAGCCGATAGCCGCCGTCCACCGCTTCTGTCTTACCGTTAAAGTAGAGAACCGTACCGTCAGCGATCTGCGCGCCCAGCTTATAAGGTCTTTGGGTTCTGGGGTTGTCCACAAATTCTTTTGCGACCCCCTCTTCCGTTACCTCATAGAACCGTGCCGGGAACCGGGTCACACCCAGATTGCCCGCATTGTCGCCGGTAATATCCTCCAGGTTGGTTACACTGAAATTGGTCTCACCGGGGTTAATGCCCAGGTAATAACCGTTCTTTTCGTTGTGGTAGTGAACCAGCGTGGCTACCTTATTATTAAACTCATAGGTTTCGACGGGAGCTTTTGCTTCCTGTGCCACATTGCCGGTTTCCAGATTCGTGTTGATTGCGAAATATTCATAGGTCTCAACGACCTTGGGGATGAAGGTAGGCTTATTCTGACGGTATTCCGTTTCCGTCTTCAGGGAGGAAATGATCATCCAGTAGAAGGGGAACAGAACGATCAGCGCCATTACAAACAGGAACAGATAGGTAAAGATCTTTGCGATCACACCGGTGATCCGGGCCATAACCGAGGTCTGATGCATATCTTTTGCGTGCATCGTCTTCATATTTTTCTTTTCCATGGCTACCTCCTTAGAAATGCACCCGCTTCTTACTGACCTGTAAGTTGATCATCGTGATCACAAGGATGATTGCAAACAGGATCAGTGCGGAAGCACTGGCCACACCGTGAGAGGATGTTCCCAGGGAATCGTAGATCAGACCCACCATGGTATTGAGACGGTTGGGACCCATCTTATCGCCAAAGATACCGACGATGCTGGAATATTCCTTAAAGCCGCCGATAAAGCCGGTGATCACAACATAGGCGATCATAGGAGACAGCAGCGGCACAGTAACCTTGGTCAGCACTCTCCAACGGGGCGTGCCGTCCACCTTAGCCGCGTCATAGTACTGCTTGTTGATGCTCTGCAGACCGCCCAGCAGGATCAAGATCTTAAAGGGCAGCGCATTCCAAACGATGTACACCACCAGCACGATGATGTTGGCCCAGTAGGTAGAGCCGGGTGCGATCCAGTTGACCGGCTCAAAGCCGAAGAACATAATCACCTGGTTGACGATTCCGAAATAGTCTGCACTGCCGTTACGCCAGCCGACGGTATTGAACATAGCCGCAAACACCATACCGATGGCAATGGAGTTGGTCACATAAGGCAGGAAGAAAATGGTCTGCAAAACTTTTTGCAGGGGCTTAATGGAATTGAGGGCAACTGCGATCAGCAGAGCCAGTCCTGTGGAGATCGGCACGGTAGCGACGCACAGAATCGTTGTGGTCTGCAATGCCTTCAAAAAGTCCGGGGCATCGATAGCCGTAAAAAAGTTTTGAATGCCAAATTGGAATGTTGCGCCGCCGATTGCCTCGTTTGCATTGTAGCCATTTTGGAATGCCATCACCAAAGTGTTAATGATGGGCCATACCGTAAAGACCAACAGCAACAGGATCGCCGGTGACAAATAGATCCAGGCTTTCCATTGATGCTTACTATCTACCATATTACTTCACCTCAAACCCGATACGCTCCTCAGTTTCCTTGTTGAAGAGGAACAGCTTGTGGGGCTTCACATTGAAGCGAACGGTCTGTGCGGTCACATCCAGCTTGTTATCCGCATCCACAATGGAGCGAACCACAGGATTGACGGATGCGCTGTGGGTGGAGACCACGCTGACATCGCGGCCCATAACCTCCACATTATTCAAGCTGCAGGTAAGCTTACCCTCCGGGTCCGGCTCAAAGCCTTCGGGACGGATACCCACCCAAACATCCTGGTTCTCCACGCCTGCCACATCCAGCACAGCATCTTCGCCCAGGTACAGCTTGCCATCTTCCACCTTGCCTTCAAAGACATTGATGGGAGGTGTGCCCAGGAACTTGGCAACGAACAGATTCTTGGGATCGTCGTACACATCCTGGGGCTTGCCGATCTGCTGCAGCACACCCAGCTTCATAACCACGATCATATCGGAGATGGACATAGCCTCTTCCTGGTCGTGGGTAACGAAAATGGTGGTGATGCCGGTTTCCTTCTGAATACGGCGGATCTCCTCACGGGTCTGCAATCTCAGACGGGCATCCAGGTTGGAAAGCGGCTCGTCCAGCAGAAGGACTCTGGGCATTTTTACCAGCGCACGGGCGATCGCCACACGCTGCTGGTGACCACCGGAAAGCTCACTGGGCTTACGGTCCATCAGCTCACGGATCTGCACCAGCATGGCAGCCTCCTGGGCACGCACCAGCATTTCAGCCTTCTTCATTCTGTCCTTGCCCTTCAGGTTCTGCAGGGGGAACAGAATGTTCTGCTTGACGGTCATATGAGGATACAGTGCATAGTTCTGGAACACCAGGCCGATGCCGCGGTTTTCCGTAGGCAGCTCCGTCACATCGCCCTCACCGAAGAAGATACGACCGCTGGTAGGCTTCTGCAAGCCGCTGATCATATACAGGGTTGTGGACTTACCGCAGCCGGAGGGGCCCAGCAAGCCGATCAGCTTTCCATCGGGGATCTCGAAGGTGAAGTCGTTGACAGCGACCACCTCTTTGCCGGACTTTTTATCCCGGCTGGGGAAGATTTTTGTCAGGTTCTGCAAAGTAACTTTCATAAGAATCCCTTCCGATATATGTATTTTTTTATTTTAAACGCTTTAATAATCCTGCCGGTTTGCTTTTTCGGCGTGGATGCGTTTGGTATACTCGATCAGTTCCTCGGGGCTGTTAAAGACCCGCTGGCTGGCGATATCCACCGTTACGGTGCTGGCCAGCATATCGTGGATAGGACAGTGGTTTTTGGTAAACGCGACGCACAGGATCTCCGCCAGCAGCAGGATCCCCAAAATGATCACACCGGTTTTATCCATTGCCCCTGTGTAATAAAGCACTGCGTAAAAGCCGGGGATCATAGTCTCCACCGCATATTTGCCCAGAAGCGCCCGGACGAACAGCTGGATATTGGAGATCTTCACACCGTCGGGCCGGACAAGTCCGATACCGAAAACCTTCTTGCCCACGGTCTGTCCGTTTTTCAGGATCAGAGGCACCACAAATTCCGATGCCATAACGGAGATCATCAGCGACAGGATCATCATCACAAGGCTCAGGTTGACTATCATATTGAAGGCATACATCGCATGATAGTCCGCGTACAGCTCCGTCTGGGCATCTGCGTAATTTTTGTTGTACGCAGCCTTTTCCTCTTCGGTCATAGCGTTATATTCTTCTTCGGAGGTCTGAAATTTAATGCTGTACTTTTCTTCGTAAAATTCCTGGCTGCTGATCCACTTGTCGCAATAGGTGTCATATTTCAGCACACCAGCCAAAAGTGCGGCGATACCCACCGCCAAGGTCGCAACCAAAATCGTGTCCAGCAGCCAGGCTGCGATCCGTTTCCACAAGCTTGCTTTCTGCAGTTCCATATCTCCGCACCTCCTTTCGGGCTCTTGCCGCCGATTTTCCGCTGTGCAAAATCCCGTTTGGTTATTTTACCACATATCCCGAAAAAAATCCACATAAAGTAGCATTATTTTTCTAAAATTTTCTTATTTTTTTCGTTCTTTCAGACGGTTCAGAAAAGTCAAGGGAATTCGCAGGTCTCCCCTGCCCGTTCCCAGCTGAATATCCGGCTTCGCTGTTCCGTGAAAATCGCTGCCGCCGCTTTCCAAAATCCCGTACTGCCCGGCAATCTTTTTCGCAAGGGCTGTGGTTTCCGGGTCATACTTGGAATACAGGGTTTCCATCGCATCCAATCCCCGGCACTTTGCTTCCGGGAGAAAACGGTGAAGTCCCGCCTCATCCAAATTGAGGAAGGGATGGGCAAGCACCGCCACCGCACCGAAGGATTTGATCAGTTCAATGGTTTCAAAGGCATCGGGTCTTTTGGGCGGTGTGTAATACCCCTTTTCCGGTGCCAGGTATTTTTTGAAGGCTTCCTTGACCGATTCGGTATAACCTGCCTCTGTCAGTGCCTGGGCAATGTGTGCCCGGTTAATGTAGCTGTGCTGCCGCAAAATGGCATCATAGTCAATGCAGATGCCGGCATTTTTCAGCGCAACCACCAATTGCACATTACTCTCTGCCTTGCGGCGCTTAAAATCCTCCAGCAGAGTATTGATCCGGGGGTAATGCTCCGGGCGGATGTACAGTGCCAATATGTGCAGCTCCGTATCTTCAAATTCCGTGGAAAATTCGATACCGGGAACCGCCTCCACCGGCAAGCCCTTTGCCCCTTCCAAAAATTCCGGCAGTCCCGCCACCGTATTGTGGTCGCACAGGACGATTGCGGAAAGTCCGCACTCTGCCGCCATTTGGGGCAGTCGGGACGGTGGGACGCTGCCGTCAGAAGCGGTGGAATGGGTGTGCAGATCGCAGTACTTTTCCATCACTTTTTCCTCTTGCGGCGTTTGGGCAGCAGACCGTCCAGAATCTCTTCCGTTGCCTGCTCGTAGCTGTCCACTTCCACCGTGTAATCGCAGATCCGGGCATTGTTCATTTCCGCATCCAGCATCAGCAGACGGCTGACCTTCTCATCCACACTCAAAGGCTTTTGCAGCAGGTCCTTCAGCAGTGCCGTCTTATCCCGCTTACAGAAAATGGTGGTCACATTGGGGAAATGGGTCTTCAGGGACATAGCGCCGCAGATATCCATAACCGTCAGCACGTGCTTACCCCTTGCCAAAATATCCTCCACATCCTTTTTACGGGAGCCGTAGGAGTGGCCTGCGTACATGGTGGATTCAAAAATTTCGCCCTTTTCCGTCATCTCCCGGAAAGCCTCCACCGCAATGTAGTGGTACAGCTGCCCTTCCTGCATACCCACCGTTGCATCGGTGGTATAGCTGGTCAGCTTTTCAAAGGATCGGGATTTTTTCATCATCAATTTGGCGATCTCCGTCTTACCGCTGCCGGAGGGACCTACCAGTACAACGATGCCCGGCTGCTCCATAGCCGTTGCCGCCTTGGGATTGTAGCTGTCGGCAATGTCCTCCACCAGCTTCAAAAACTCGTCGTAGGTATTCACCGCCAACACACCGGTGGCCTTCTGATTCCAGGGGCGGCGCATCAAAATGGGATATGCCGCAGTGGAACGGGACACATTGTGCATACCGTCGTCAAAGAGGATATCCACATCAATCTTATCCTTCCGGGAGCCCATATAGATATGATCCTCCGGGATCTCCGGGAACAGCTCGTGGATCCGCTGGGCACGGATGCTCATATACTCCGGGTACACAGCGGTGGACACAAAGACCTCCGTCATTTGGGTCAGCTTCTTCACGAATTCCTGGGCTCCCTTGATAGCCGGCTGATTCCGGAAAAATTCCGGGTCGTGGAAAAACTCAAAGATCACATCGGCACGAGTGCCCAAAGTACCCCACCGATCCACCTCATAGATAGAAAGCGGAGGGTCAAATTTATATTTTTCATTGGCAAGACGGATGGCATAGGGAACACATTCCATCAATACATCGTCAATATCCAACGCTGTGGATAATCTAAATTTTCGGTTCATTTTTTACCTCTTATCAGCAAAATACAGTAAGTACAGCATACTATTGACAGTATATCAACAAATAGCAAAAAAAGCAATCTCAAAAGTACTTTTTCCGACAAAAAACAATCCCCAATAACAGCACCTCAAATTCCAATTTATCGAGCGATTACAATTTTCGTTGTCATTGCGAACCAGTGACCAATGTCACTGGTGTGGCAATCTAAAAACCAAGTGTTACCAATAGATTGCCACGCCAGTGTGCGCACTGGCTCGCAATGACAATTG
>JAZNRQ010000068.1:0-3494 GCA_045590735.1 Faecousia sp.
CACGGAATTGATCTTTGTTGTCAATTCGTGAGGTAAATACCGCTTGTTTTTCTGCTTAACATCTGTTACTATAACCATGGCGATTGAGTTCCTTTCGTTAGACTTGGGTTGTGGTGACTTTATTCTAACGAACTCAATCGCCTTTTTCTATTCTCTTGGTCTCACATCAATTGTAACGCTACACATTCTGGCTGGAGCTAAACACAAATAGTAATTGACAACAAATATTTTTTTCTGTTACAATGTTAAGTAGCAAAATTTGACTTTTGCTAACTGTTTTTCCACATAATAAAAAGGAATGAGCTTATGTCAATTTTAGAATTTTGGAACCAAATGGTCGGCAACCCCCTGCTGTTTGTTGCGGTAACCCTTACTTTGGGTGTCATTCTGGTCAACGGCTGGACAGATGCGCCCAATGCCATCGCCACCTGCGTGGTGACCCGGTGTATGCCTCCGAAAGCTGCCATTTTGATGGCTGCGGTATTTAATTTCCTGGGTGTTTTTGTAATGACCCAAATCAGCGATGAGGTTGCGGTTACCATTACCAAAATGGTCAATTTCGGAAACAACTCCGGTGAAACGATCATTATTGTTTTGTGCGCTGCAATGCTTTCCATCGTCATTTGGGCAACGGCAGCCTGGGTCTTCGGCATCCCCACCAGCGAAAGCCACGCGCTGATCGCCGGTCTTACCGGCGGTGCAATGGCACTGGAAGGCTTCAGTGCCATCGTCTGGAATCAATGGCTGAAGGTCATTTACGGTATCTTCATTTCCGTGACCTTGGGCTTCGGCTTTGCCTGGCTGATCTGTAAGATCGTTACGATGATCTTCTATAAAGCGAACCGGCCGAAAACCGAGCCTTTCTTCCGATTTGCCCAGATCTTCGGTGCTGCCGGTATGGCATTTATGCACGGTGCCCAGGACGGTCAGAAATTTATGGGTATCATTTTACTGTGTGTCGCTACCCTGCAGGCTACCGGCGGCGACAGCGGTACTACCTTTGTGATCCCCACCTGGCTGATGATCCTCTGCTCCATTGTTATGGGCGCAGGTACTGCCATGGGCGGTAAAAAGATCATTAAATCCGTGGGTATGGATATGGTAAAACTGGAAAAATATCAGGGCTTCTCCGCAGACATCGCCTCCTCTTTGGCACTGGTATTCTGCTCCGTATTCGGTCTGCCGGTTTCCACTACCCACGTAAAGACCACCTCCATTATGGGCGTGGGTGCTGTCAAGCGGGTATCCGCCATCAATTTCGGCGTGGTCAAGGAAATGGTGCTGACCTGGATTCTGACCTTCCCCGGCTGCGGATTGCTGGCATTTCTTGTAACAAAACTGTTCTTACTGATTTTTAACTAAGAGAGGAAATATAATATGGCTAAAAGTGATAAGTTTTATTTTGATAATTTCGTTGCCAGCACCCAACTGGCTAAGCAGGCTGCCGAATTTCTCGTAAACTGCCTGGAAAACTACGATCCGGAAAAGCTGCAGACAATGCTGGAGCAGATGCACGAGATCGAAAACAAAGCAGATGTGAACAAGCACGAGATGCGGGATACTTTGGCAAAGGCATTCGTAACGCCTGTGGACCGGGAAGATCTGGATATGCTCAGCCATCAGCTGGACAATGTGGTGGATTCCATTGAAGAAGTCTTGCAAAAATTCTATATGTACAATATCCGCACTGTAGATCCCAATGCCATCGATTTTGCAAAGAAGATCGTTGTATCCTGCGATATGCTGTGCCAACTGATGGGCGAGTTTGAAAACTTCAAGCGTTCCAAAAACATTCAGTCGCTGATCATTCAGCTTAACGACGTGGAGGAGGAATGCGACCGGCTGTATCTCGCTTCTATGCGCGCTTTGACTGCCGATCCTTCCGATGTTGTCGGTATCCTCTTCTGGCACGCGATCTTTGATTGCCTGGAAGCCTGTGCCGATGCCTGTGAGCACGTCAGCGAATGTGTCGGCTCTGTCATTATGAAAAACACCTGATTCTACCCTATAAAAGGAGGCATTCCCTATGTCGAAAGAACGATTGTCAGAAGCTTTGTCTGCCCGGATCGAGCAGGAAAAGGCAACCCATTCTTACACAGACCGTTCCTTCTCTGACAGCAGCGCAATTCGCCGCCACAGCAATAATAAACCCACACCGGTTTGGCGTCACAATTTTGCCAAGGACATTGACCGGATCCTGTACAGCCCCTATTATAACCGCTACACCGATAAGACTCAGGTCTTTTCCCTGATCAAAAACGACGACATTACCCGTCGCAGCCTGCACGTGCAGCTGGTTTCCCGGATCGCCCGGACCATCGGCAGAGCACTGAACCTGAACCTGGATCTGATCGAAGCCATTGCGCTGGGTCACGACATCGGTCATACCCCCTTCGCCCACTGCGGCGAGGTGTACCTGAACGAGCTGTACAACAGCCACACCGGCCGGTTCTTTAACCACAATATCCATTCTGTCCGGGTGCTGGATCAGATCTTCCCCCTGAACCTGACCCTGCAGACCCTGTCGGGCATTGCCGGTCACAACGGTGAGATCGAGCTTTCCGCCTACCATCCGGTACCGATGGACAGCTTTGAAGCTTTCGATGCGGAACTGGAAAAGTGCTACACCACTCCCGGCTATTCCAATAAGATCCAGCCTTCCACTTTGGAGGGCAATGTGGTCCGTATTTCCGATATTATCGCCTACCTTGGTAAGGACCGGCAGGATGCCGCCAGTATTCAGATGGTGGAAAACTCTGCCTTCCCCACCTCGGTGATCGGCACCATCAATTCGGAAATCATCAACAATCTGGTGGTCAACATCATCGAAAACAGCTACGGTCATCCCTATATCAAGCTGGATGAAGAACATTTCCGTGCGGTGCAATCCTGCAAGCGGGAAAACTACGACCTGATTTACCTGAACGAGCCGGGTCGTGTGATCCTGAACCGGGTGGTAAAGCCTATGATGCAGGATATTTACGAGCAGCTGCTGGAGGACCTGCAGGAAGGCAACGCAGACTCCCCCATCTTCCGGCACCATATAGATTATGTAAACCAAACAGCCTATCCCCGGTCTGTTCCTTATGAGAAGACCGAACCCAACCAGATCATCGTGGACTACATCGCCAGTATGACCGACGATTACCTGATCGATCTGCACCGGTATCTGTTCCCGGAGAGCAACTACTACGTGGAATACACCGGCTACTTTAACGACCTCTATGCCCTGCGCCGCTTAAACGGACAGATCACAATGGAGGACTGACCTCATACAAATCACAGGTGCGGTGGATTTTTCCACCGCACCCTTTGTTTTATATTCGGAATCACCTGCTAAATTCCAATTTATCGAGCCGTTTCAAATTCGTATAACTCAATTGTCATTGCGAGCCAGTGCGCACACTGGCGTGGCAATCTATTGGTAACACTTGGTTTTTAGATTGCCACACCAGTGACATCGGTCACTGGTTCGCAATGACAACGAAAATTGT
>JAZNRQ010000069.1:0-16495 GCA_045590735.1 Faecousia sp.
GCTTGTCATTCCAAGGGAACGCAGTGATCCGAGGAATCTCACGGAATTGCCGGAAGTACAGATATAATCGGGAGACGCCTCGGTTCCGCTTCGCTCCACTCGGGGTGACAGAGGTAGGGGGGGGTTGGTAACGATTATCGATCCCAGCTTGTCATTCCAAGGGAACGCAGTGATCCGAGGAATCTCACGGAATTGCCGGAAGTACAGATATAATCGGGAGATACCTCGATTCCGCTTCGCTCCACTCGGGATGACAGGTGCGGGGGATTATTTGAAAAAGCTCGCTAAACCGGAATTTGAAGATGGCAGTATCGTTACCGAGTGACATTTATTGCAACGACGATTGCCAGGGTATCAGAACGAAATTGTCCGTGAGCACTGCCCGCTGAATTCGATTATGATACGATAAGTGGAAACGGAGTTTGTGCGCTACGAAAATACATATTGCTTTTTTCTTTACAGAACATCCAAAAAGAGTTATAATAATCTTTACGCAAGACGAAGTAAGCGAATAGGAGTGTAGTTATGAAAAAACAAATGTTTTTTGCGTTCATTTGTTTGCTGGTATCTGTCTTGACTTTGGCTTTTGTGCAGCCTGTTATGGCCAGCGCGGAAGATGGCCAAGTGAGATACTGTCAGGGATGTAAAGCGAATGTTGCACTGGCAGATTGGACTGCAATCGGCGGTGAGCAGACACAGACAGTTACGTTGGAGGCAGGCAAACATTATTACCTGACTGCAGACCTGACCGGCACACCGGAGAGCGGTGTACTGCTCAGCGGCGCAGGCTGTATTGATTTAAATGGCTTTAACATCACTGCTGGCAGCGAATGTATTGCCATTTCCTGCGGCTCGGGCACTACCAACCTTATGGGCGCAGGCACGGCAACGGGAACATATACCACTGCGTCCTACGGTGCCACAATCCATACTGCATCTGCGGCTGTGGTGAATATTTACGGCGGTACATATACAAAAACCGGCAACAATGCCGCGATCTATGTGGGTACCGACTGTGAGGTGCACCTGTATGATGGTGCTGCCATTTATACCGCAGGCACTTTTGAGACTTATCCCACTGCGGTGTTTATGGAAATGTCCAACGGCCTGTTCTATATGCATGGCGGTACCATTACAGGTGGCACTACTACTGGTAATGGTGGCAGTATCCGCGTCAGCAATGGTAGTTTTATTCTGGATGGTGGCACTATTACAGGTGGACAGGCGAGCCGCGGAGGTAACATTGCAGTTAATTCCTCTGGCAAGCTGACAGTCAATAGCGGAACGATTACCTCCGGTGTAGCTACAGCAACCTACGGTGGCGGTAACATCTACACTAATAAACGCACTGTCAACATCAACGGAGGTTTGATCACCCTTGGTACAGCTGCAGGAACCTCCTATGGTGGCGGTAATATCGGTGCATACAGAGCGACTGTAAAGATTAAGGGAGGCACTATTTCCAACGGCAGTGCCACAAACAGTGATGGTGTTGGCGGTGGAAATATTTATGCTGAAGGCGATATTGCTATTCTTGACATATCTGCCGGTACGGTTGCAGATGGTCAAGCTGTGAATGGTGGTGGCAATATTGGAATTAAATATGGAACACTTCGTATCAGTGGTGGTACCATTTCCGGCGGTTGCCTTACCGGTGAAAGTCAGAATGGCGGCGGCAATATTTATATGACCGGGACGGAAGCTACTATGACAGGTGGCACTGTTTCCGGCGGTCAGACCGACAAAAACGGTGGCGGGTTTCTTGTCAGCGGCAGTAGCTTTGTGATGGAAAACGGAACTGTTACCGGTGGTACTGCAGCCCGGGGCGGCAATATTGCGGTCAGAGATGATGGAAGTTTGGCGATTAACGGCGGTACAATTACCTCCGGTATAGCCACGGCAACCTACGGCGGCGGCAATATTTACACCAATAAATGCACCGTTACTATCAATGATGGATTGATTACTTTGGGTACTGCCGAAGGTACCAGCTACGGCGGTGGCAATATCGGTGTTTACAAAGCTACGCTGAATATGTATGGCGGTACTGTGTCCGAAGGTAGTGCACTTAACGCAAGTTGTCGCGGCGGCGGTAACATTTACTTAGAAGGTGACACTGCGGTGTTCAATATGATTTCAGGCACGCTGACACAGGGATATATTGCTACCGGCTATGGACACAGTGTCTACGCACGCTCCGGCACACTGAAGTTCGGAAGTAATGCGGTGGTCAGCAGTAAAGCGGAAGATACTGGTGGCAGTATGAATGTGTACCTGTACGATGGTATATTGGAATCTGCAGGTACCAACAGCGGCGGCCTGTATGTCCGGGCGGGCAGCGTGTCCATTACCGGTGGCAGATATTACAGCTTTTATTATTTGGGCAGTGGCACCTGTACCATTACCGGTGGACGTTTCCGGGCGAATTACAGCAAATATGTGCCCGAGGGTTATCGGTGGGTTACAGCAACTGCGACGGATGCCTACATTTATCAGGTGCTGCCTGAGAGCGAGGTGCCGAAAGTGGTGCTGGTGGATGATGCTGGAAATGAATATTGCAGCAACGATCCGCTGGCGGAGTACAGTAGCGGAAGATATAGCTATGTGAAGTTGCACGGTGCTTTGGATATGGGTGATTTGGCTGGTCGGGAAGTCTATTTGGATCTGAACGGAAACGATTTGACAATTTCTGGCAACGGTACACTGTACGCCTTTGACACTGCAAATGATGAATATGATGCTTCTGCTTGCGGCACCATAATCAACAACGGAACGGCAGAGATTGTGAAAGATGTGGTGGCGCCAAATGGCAACAGATACATTGCGGTGACCGATGGGACAACTACTTTACATCGGTTGGAGATGATACTGGCCAGTGTTAGTTTGCGTACCACAGCTGCAGGTGTTTACTATAAAGCTAATTATTACTGCGATGATGCTCTGGCTGGTATGGTGCGTTACTATGGTGTAGTATTGAGTATAGATAATATGCCGGGTAGTGATTTTGCTGCAGAAGAGGGAACGGATGTTAATCGGTATACTGTAGCGACAGCACCCTTTCAAAGCGGAATTACCGCTACCTCCGGTGCTGTGTTTGGTATTATGAAGGCTGAACGGGAAGCGGAGACAAATGCTGCTTACGGACAAGTCGTTATCTATGCAAATCCTTATGTTTACCTGGAACTGGACGGTGGCGTGACTTTTGTTGGAGATATGGAAAATGCGGGCAAGAAGAAAACCGATGCCGATTTTACCGGAAAAGCATATAGTCTGTGCGATGTGATGGAGGCGCTGGACCGGACTTATTATAATTATAGTGAGACCGTCCGTGAGCGGTTGGATAACTTCTACTTTGGCTGGGTGGACGACGGTATGGACTGGTACTTTGCCAACATCGGCAAGGATTACACCAGTACGCTGAATCTGGTGGATGGGCAGGCAACATGCCCTGCTTGCAGGAAGACTGTCGTCTGGACAGCGCTGGATCAGCAAACTTATGCGGAAACAACCTATGGTACTGCAACCAACGGAACGCATTTGTATTTGGCGGAGGATATTATCTGCACGGGTACCGGCGCATTTTTGACGGCACCTACCAAGGCTGGAAGTGTTGCTTGTTTGCATTTGAACGGGCATACACTGACTACCACTGCAGGCAGAACGATTTATGGTGATAAAGGTGTTCTTAATGTAATGGGCACAGGCACGGTCGCCGGATATACGGGCAGTGCAAACTATGCCGGTACAGTTCAGTTCAACACTACCGGCAGTCAAGGTGTTGTTAATTTGTACAGTGGCACTTATAGCCTTGCAGATACTGCTCCCGAGGGCACCTGTGTGATTGCAATCAGAAACAATGGCGGTGCCGTCAACGTGTATCAAGATGCATATATTGATGCCTCAAAAACAGGTAAGGCTATTTGGACGGGTCCTTCCAATGGCACAAACTCTGTGATTGGCCTGTACGATACTACAGTAGACGGTGATATTTACATTACCGGCGCAGATCAATCCAAGGGAAATATTAGCAAGTTGATTTTGGAAAATACTACGGTTAACGGAACGGTGGATATTAACGGTGTCAATACAGTCATTTTGCGGGAGGCACCAAAGGTAACACTGCTGGATGTGGAAGAAAGCACCCTGTTGACTTTGGAGGATTTGATTGACGGAGCAAATGTTTCCGTTGTGGCAAACGGTTGCTTTACCGACACCAATGACAACATAACGCAGTGGAAGAGGTATTTCCATGCGGTTGGCACTGGCGCTTACATAGAGGTAAAAGATAATGCACTGCATTACTCCTCGGAAGTCAGATCCAAAAAAATATTGGTAATCGGAAACTCCATGACTTACTATGGTAAGTATGTGATTGAAAAAGCAAACAGTACATTCACATTGGCAGCGCGTACCAACGATAAAGGATATTTGTATCAGGTATTTAAGGCAAACGGTGTAAATGCCGTAGTTACCAATTTTACCTATGGAGCACATCGATTGGAGGACTTTTATAGTGGCAGCTGCGCGGCAAATCGCGGGCATAACGGTCGTAACCACCTGAATGATTTGACAGACAAAAAGTACGATTTTGTGATTTTTCAGGAGGGATCCGAGGCTTCTGATGCCGCAAATATTATGGCAGAATGCCAGCCGCTGATGGATATATTCTTGAAAGAAAATCCAGACACTAAGTTCCTGTTTTTGGTACAACAGGTGGTACATACCAACGATTTTGCGTGGCGTTCCACTATTAAGGAACTAGATGAAAACGGTGTTATTGTGGCTGACTGGGGTGGCTTGGTCAATGATATAGTTAACGGTACAGTGTCGGTTCCCGGTTCAACTCAGACTTATAACAAGTTTTCTTTTATAGTGAACAAAAGCAAGACGGACGGTCGCCACCCCAACATCCTTGCGGGATACTTGGCTGCCCAAATGACTTACTGTGCGCTTATGGATGAAAGTGCTGTGGGACAGGATTACTCCTTCTGGAACGACACAACGGCAAATTCGGCTTTCGAGCTTTCAAGCTACAAGAGCACCTACTATGCATACGACAAGACGGTTCCCTCCAATACGAATTTTGAAGAGGTTTTCGCATCCCCTACAGAAATGACCGGATTACAGAAGCTGATCGACCAATATCTGGAAGAAAAAAGCTATCGGGATTATTAACCGGACCGCTATTTCTTAGCTGTAGTTACCCCCCTGTTTCCTATCAGGAAACAGGGGGTAATTTTTTTAACCCAGCATAAAGTCAAAGTTATGCTGGGTTAAATGTTCTGCAGTTGTGCTTTTGGGGAAAAGGTGGTATAAGTAAGCCGATGAACGCGGAGGCGATACAGTTGGGAAAAAAGAAAAAATTTGAATATAAATGGGTCATTTTGGTGCTGTGTTCTATGATGAACTTTGTTTGTCTGGGTTTTTGCAGCAGTAATAAAGGTATGTACCTATCAGCGATTACAGAGGCACTGGATATTCCAAGCGGACTTTTTTCCATAAACGATAGTTTTCGCTTTGCGGCATCTGCCCTTGTGAACCTGTTTTTCGGAACGCTGATCGTGAAGGTCGGTATCCGGAAAATGACGGCCATTGGCTTCATCGCCAACATCGCCGCAATGCTGTGCTACGCTTTTGCGGACAATATTTGGGTGTTCTATCTGGGCGGTACGCTGTTGGGTGTGGGTCTTGCCTTTACTACCACCAGTATGACCAGTAACATCGTGCGCCGCTGGTTTCATAAGGATCTCGGCAAGTATACCGGTATCGTATTTGCATCCAACGGCATCGGTGGAGCACTGGCATCCCAAATCGCAGGACCTATGATTGAATCCAGCCCCTTCGGTTACCGGAACTCTTACCTTTTGGTGGTGGGCATCGTCACTGTGGTCGGCATTCTGGTGGTTGTGTTTCTGCGAGAAAAGCCCAGGGAAGAACTGCCGGTGGAACCTACTGTGTCAAAAAAGAAGCGGGGAATTGACTGGTACGGTCTGGATTTTGCCGATGCCCGGAAAAAAGCGTACTTTTATATGGCGGCTGCAGTGGTGCTGCTGTTTGGTATTTGCTTACAGGGGGCCAACAGTGCCTATATAAAGCACCTGAAAGAAGTGGGTATGAGCCCGGAATTCCGGACAATGATCCAAAGCCTGTTTCTGCTGCTGCTTACCGGCTCCAAGCTGGTGGTAGGCTGGATCTATGACCGGTTTGGGCTGAAGATCGTAATGCTGATCTGTCCTATTGCAGCGGTGGTTGCCTTTGTGCTGCTGATTTTGGTGGCGGGCAATACGGTAACGGCAATGGCTTTGGCAGTGCTGTTCTGCCTGCTGTATGCGCTGGCACTGCCTCTGGAAACGCTGGTAGTACCGCTGATCGTCAACGATCTTTTCGGCAGTGTATCTTACAGTAAGATGCTTGGCATCTTCTCTGCTATCAACTATGTCGGTTATGCGCTGGGATCGCCGATCATCAATGGCAGCTGTGATCTCAGCGGCTCGTATGTATACGCCTTTGCGGCATGTGGTGTAATTATGGCTTTCGGTTGCGTAATGTTCCTTTTTGTGCTCAAACAGGCAAAAAAGATCAGACAGCAGCAGGCTGTAACGATAAAAAAATAAAAAATTTATTAAGGAGAAAACGAATATGTGCAATATTGCAGGCTATGCAGGTAATCAGCAGGCAGCCCCCATTTTATTGGAAATGCTGCGTAAGCAGGAACTGTACGACGGCGATATGTCCACCGGTGTGGCAACCATCCACGAGGGTAAGCTCTACTATCAGAAGGTCGTGGGCAATGTGGATAATTTTCTGAAACACGTGGATCTTTCTTTGCTGCCCGGTACCATCGGTATTGCGCATACCCGTCCCGGCGGTGGGGATAAGGGCATCGCACCCCACCCCTTTATCTCTATGGATAAGCGTACTGCCCTGGTGACCAATGGCACCACCCCCGCTACAAAGTACTGCGCCAAATGGGATGAAGGCGCACAGATGCTGGTGGACAAGGGGTTTCAGTTCTTTCACGAAAGCAGCAATAACCCCAAAGGCAGAAGTCCCAAACTGGTAAACGGCAACTATGTTTCTCCGGCAGAGGCCCGTGTGTTCCTGGCGGAAATGTATATGAATGAGGGTAAGAGTCCTGCCGAGGCACTTTCTTTGGCTTGCCCATGGATGTATTCTGATAATGTGACCGTAATGATCACAGAGAATGCGCCCGATCAGATCAATTTGCTGCGTACTACCCGTCCTATGGTCTGCGTTATGGAAAATGATGCAACATACATTGCCACCTCCCGTTTCGCAATGCCTGAGGAGCTGCAGGTGGAGGCCTTCGACCTGCCTTTGTTCTACGGCATTGAGGTCAAGCGTGACGGCATTACTGTAACAAAGCACCGTATGGATATGGAGCCGGTTATGGAAATGACTCCTTATACATATTATGAATCCTATAGGCGCATTGAAGCACTGCTGAAATCCGAGAAAGCACCGCTTTACTTCGATGAGCTGGAGTTTGCTATCGGTGATATGCGTGACCTGTGGCCCGATGACCATACCTGTGTTCAGCACGCACGATTGGTGTATGACCTTTTGTGGCAGTTTGACCGGGAAGGCCGCCTGAGAAGGGAAGTGCGTGTACAGGAGCGTGCCGACGGAAGCCGCTGCCGCTACTATATGTGGCTGGAAGATCCCCAATAATGAAAAACGACATTGGAATGCGAAAGTTCCAATGTCGTTTTTTGTAAAAGAAGGTTGCTATATGACAGCGGTTGTGTTATAATATAAAATAGAAAAATTATGAAAACGAGGTAGAACATATGAAAAATGCTACAAAACGCAGTATTGTGCTTATTATGGCATTTATGCTGTGTGTCGGCATGCTTTCTATGCTGGCGCAGCCTGCACAAGCAGCAACGGTAGACTATGTGTATTCCGGCAACTATGTGTATAACTGGGGTACCCGTGGTACGACTGCAACATTCCTGTCCCCAATGGCGGAGGATTTCTACGAGGATAATAACACCTCTTATGAAACACTTTCTGCCCTGTCAGGCAGCAGCAGTGAGTCCGGTGTTCCCTCAAGCTCTTTGTATAAAACATTGCATAACCTGATGGAAAGCAATCACGATTACAAGACTTCTTATGATGGAACAAAGAACTTGTTCCAATATACCGACTGCCAGAACAGCGGCGGAAAAATATCTTCCTTCTATTCCGGCAATGCCATTGGCCCCTCCTGGAATGGCGGTTGGAACCGGGAGCACACCTGGCCCAACAGTAAGGGCGATAAAGCCGGTCAAGGCGAAAACGACCTGATGATGCTTCGTCCCACAGCCACCAGTGAAAACTCCAGCCGTAGCAATGATGCTTACGGTCAGAGCTCCGGTTATTATAACCCAAACAGTGCATCCAACGGTCAGTATGACCTGCGCGGCGACGTAGCCAGAATCATTCTGTATGTATATGTCCGTTGGGAGTGCACCAACACAGGCTCCGGCTATAACCCCAATGGTATTTTCGGTACCAATGGTGTTTTTGAAAGCAAAGCAGTTTTGCTTGACTGGATGGAAGCAGACCCGGTTGACACTTGGGAACTGGGCCGTAACGATGCGGCAGAATCTATTCTAGGTACCCGGAATGTGTTCGTGGACTTCCCGGAACTGGGATTTTTGCTGTACAATGAGGATGTTCCTGCAGACTACACCACGCCTTCCGGCAGCGCAGCTGCCAGTGCTTACGAGATCAATGCTTATTCCGCAAACAGCAGTTACGGTACGGTGTCCATTAATGGCAACTCTGTTGTAGCCAGCCCCAAGACCGGCTACATGACCACCGGATATACGCTGATCTCCGGCACAGCTACCGTGGTGCAGGAGGGCAATGTGTTTACGGTAACGCCCACCTCGGACTGCACGATCCAAATCAATTTTGCGGCAAAAGAAAAAGCGACCCTGTCGGTGGTAGAAAACGGAACAACCGTATCCGGTATCAGTGCCTATGTAGGCGATACCCTGGTGCTGCCTGCCCACAGTACGGATGTACCGGAAGGTATGACCTTTGTTGGCTGGGTCCTTAAAGCTGTGACCGAGACGAATACAAGACCCGCGCAGATCTATACACCGGGAACGGCCTATACCGTTTCTTCTGCCAATACCTCTATCTATTCCCTTTATAGCTATGCAGGGGAGGGAGAAGGCGGTGCATCGGACGTTTTTAAGCAGGTAACATCTGCGCCGGCGAGCTGGGAAGGTGAGTATGTCCTTACCGGTCGGAAGACCGGAAGTATGCGTATCTTCCTGGCAGACGGTACGACACCCAATGCTAATACCGCCTCTAAGCCCCTGGATGAGACACCCATCACAATGTCCGGCGATACGCTGAACGGCGTTACGGATGCTTATGTGATCGTGATTGAGAGCGTAGGAAACAACCAGTATACCATTCGCCTGAAGGGTGCGGCAAGCACGCTTTACCTTGCGGTTACCACCGATTCCAATAGTGCGCTGAATGCGGTATCTACGGTTAGCGATCAGGCGAAATGGACCTTAGCTACCGGTGAAGGCGGTAGCGTGACCATTAAGAATGTGGCTTTTACCAGCCGTCAGATCCAGTATAATGCCGGCAGCGATATGTTCCGTCCTTATACGGGAACACAGACTGCGGTCTATCTTTATAAGGCACAGGCAGGTACGGTAACTATGTATGCTACAGCCGTCGGTGCGCAATGTACCCACAACAATGCCTATGATGTACCTGCGCAGGCACCGGAATGTGACATTCCGGGTTATACTGCCGGTGTCTATTGCCCCGATTGTAAGGAATACCTAAGCGGTCACGAAGAACAGCCTGCCCTGGATCACGGGAATGCTTACGAGGTGCCTGCACAGGCACCCACTTGTACCGAGGTTGGCTATACCAGTGGACTTTACTGCCCTGATTGCGATGCCTATCTGATTGGTCATGCAACCCAGGCAGCACTGAACCACAAGAATGCATACGAGGTGTCTGCACAGGCACCTACCTGTACCGAAGCAGGCTACACCGCCGGTGTTTACTGCCCGGATTGCGAGAAATACATCAGCGGCCATACGGAGCAGCCCTCTACCGGCCACAGCTATAACGCAGTTGTTACACCGCCTCAGGTAGGCAAACAGGGCTATACCACTTATACATGTGAAAACTGCAGCGACAGTTATGTGGCGGATTATACCGATCCGCTGACCGGCATCGTAATCACAGGTCAGCCTGCAAATCAGAGCGCAGAAAAGGATGCGAACGCGATCTTCACGGTTACCGCAACCGGCAACGGACTTAAGTATCAGTGGTATTACACCAGCAACGGTGAGAACTGGTACACCACCGGTCTTCCCGGCGCACAGACCGCGCAGCTGACTGTCAAGGCACTGGCGGGTCGTAACGGCTATCAGTACCGTTGCCAAATTACCGATGCTGACAAAAATACTGTCATCACAGAAGCTGCAACGCTGACCGTCACCGAGCCTGAGGTTGCTTTTGCCATCACCGGTCAGCCTGCAAACCGGAGCGCAGAAAAGGATACGAATGCGATCTTCACGGTTACCGCAACCGGCAACGGTCTCAAGTACCAGTGGTACTACACCATCAGCGGTACTACCTGGAATACCACGGGTCTTCCCGGTGCACAGACTGCACAGCTGACTGTCAAGGCACTGGCGGGTCGCAACAGCTACCAGTACCGTTGTGTTGTGACCAACAGTGCCGGCGAAAAGCTGACCTCTGATGCAGCGACCCTGACCGTCACCGAACCAGCAGTGGCATTTGCCATCACCGGTCAGCCTGCAAACAAGAGCGCAGAAAAGGATGCGAACGCGATCTTCACGGTTACCGCAACCGGCAACGGACTTAAGTATCAGTGGTATTACACCAGCAACGGCGAGAACTGGTACACCACCGGTCTTCCCGGCGCACAGACCGCACAGCTGACTGTCAAGGCACTGATCGGCCGTAACGGTTATCAGTACCGCTGCCAGATCACCGATGCAAGCGGTGAGGTTCTGACCACCAACGCAGCGACTCTGACTGTCGCTGAGCCTGCAGTGGCATTTGCCATCACCGGTCAGCCTGATAACAAGAATGCTGTTGTTGGCGAAAATGCAGTGTTCACGGTTACTGCTACCGGCAACGGTCTCAAGTATCAGTGGTACTACACCAGCAATGGCGAGAACTGGTATACCACCGGTCTTCCCGGTGCGCAGACCGCACAGCTGACGGTCAATGCACTGATCGGCCGTAACGGTTATCAGTACCGCTGCCAGATCACCGATGCAAGCGGCGAGGTTCTGACCACCAACGCAGCAACTCTGACTGTTAACCAGTAATAAAACACAGGGGCACCTTCTTCGGAAGGTGCCCCATCGGTTTAGTGAGCAGTGCGCAAGGATAATTCCATTCTGATGCCCTGGTGGTAATTGTTACGATGAATGATCTGTTGCGGTACCCGGAAATGCCAAGACGCTTGTCGTTGCAGACATTGCCGGGCACCGCAACAGGGACATCTCAAGGAGAATACGGATTCTTCGCTTTCGCTCAGAATGACAAGGTGTATCGAAACAGCTCGATAAATTGGAATTTTCAGAGGAGGGCTTTTTGCCCATAAAAGCCCAAAGCGCAGCAACAGATTGCAATCTTATAGAAATCTTAAAGTTTGACACATTGCTCCCGATTTCCATTTTGTGGTAATATTGTACTATATAAACCACGGAGGTTATAGTATGGAGCTTTGGACAAAGGAACACGCATTGCAGCTGATTCCCTGTCTTTTGGCGATGCTGGTGATCTGCGCTGTGCTTCGGCTTACCCTTGGAAAGAAATCCCTCAGGATACGAATGATCCCTATGCAGGTGATTGCGGTTTTGATCGTGCTGTTGGAGTTGGGTAAGCAGTTCCTCTCTATCAAAGAACAGTATGTGGCGGGGGATTGGTATAGCTTGCCGTTCCATTTTTGCTCGCTGTTTATTTTCGCTCTGCCAGCTATGGCGTTCTACCGGGGCAAGCACTGTTCTCGGGTAAGCGGCACTACGGCGGCACTTTGCGCATCCCTTTTTCTGCTGATGCTGATCTATCCGAACCTGATCTATGGCAGCGGCAGTATTTCCAGTTACTTTACCAGCTTTATGTCGCTGCATACCGTAACGTTCCACAATCTTGTGATGTTGGCATTTCTGCTGTTCCCGGTACTGAACCTGCATCAGCCAAAGCCGAAAGAGGATATAAAGGCCAGTATGCTGGTGATTCTGGCGTTCTGTATCGTGTCAGCCTCTATGGCACACATTCTGAAAACCAATTTTGCCAATTATTACCAATGCAATATTCCGGTTTTTGAAACGCTTCGGCTGACCATTGCCGGTGTAGCAGGTGAGGTTCCGGCAAAGCTTTTGTACATCGTGATCGTTTCGGGACTGAACTTTGTATTCGTTTACGGTGCTTACTGGTTCTTCTACCTGTGTAACCGAATTATGAATAGAGAAAAAGTATCGTGCTAAATCAGCACGATACTTTTTTTGTCTGTGAGGGTGTGCAGCCAAAATGCTTTTGATAGGTGCGGGTGAAATAAGACAGGTTTTCGTAGCCGCAGGCAGTGGCGGCATCGCATACCCGCATACCGCCTTCGATCAGCCGTCGGGCTTCGGTGCAACGGATCAGATTGATCATATTGATCACTGTGCTGCCGGTGTAGGCTTTGAATTGCCGTGACAGGTGGAATTTGCTGATACCCACGAAAGCAGCCAAATCATCCAGCCGGATCTGCTCGGACATATTCTGCCGGATATAGCTGATGGCTTTTTTTACATATTCATCTCCGGTGGCAGTGCGCTGACCGACGGTGGCGTAACCCCGGCAGAGTGTTCGCAGAAGCCCCAGCACCGCGAAGCGAATATCCGCTACCGCACAAAAATCCGCGGCATCCCGTTGGTCGTAGGCGTCTGTCACCGCGTCGAACAGGGCGCATAATGCTGTATCCTGAATATGGGACTTAAACACCAGCTGTCCGATGGGGATTCCGTTTTCTTCGCAAAAGCTGTTGTCAATAATCAAACACCGGTATTTGACGGAGCTTTCACTGCCGATGCTGTGGGGCGTATCGGGATTTACCACAAAGATCGTGCCGGGGGTAAAGGGTGTGGAGGAAATGCCTGAACGAATAAACCCGTTCCCTTCCAAACAATACAGTAGTTCAATATTGGTGTGCCAGTTGGGGGTGTTGACCCGCTGGGTTACCGTATATTGCCGATGAAAGATAAAGGGCAGCAGCGGCTCGGAGATCACGTGATTTTCATAAACATAATTTTTCATAAAAGCCTCGAATAGCAAGATTGTGTTAAAAAACGCTAATAACAGCCATTGATTTCCTGTGAAACACAGTATAAAGTAGAATTATCCAAAAAGCAAGAAAGAATTATGGAGGGAATATTATGAAGCCGATATCTGTAATTATCCTGGGTGCCGGTAACAGAGGCACCGCTTATTCCAAGCATATGGCAGCACTTCCTGAGAAATATAAGATCGTTGGCATTGCCGACCCAGACGCTGCCCGCCGGGCAAAGCTGCAAAAGGCATACAGTGTCCCGGAAGAAAATTGCTACAGCTCTTGGGAGGAGATCCTGGCACAGCCCAAGATGGCCGATGTGGCAATGATCACGCTGGTGGATAATATGCACTATTACCCGGCACTGAAGGCCATTGAACTGGGGTATAATCTGCTTCTGGAAAAGCCTGTGGCACAGACAGCGCAGGAGTGTGCGGATATTGCGCTGGCAGCCCAAAAGAAGGGCGTTTCTGTTCTGGTTTGCCACGTGCTGCGCTATACACCTTTCTTCAATCGGATCAAGGAATTGCTGCGTGAAGGTGCTGTCGGCGACGTAATATCGGTGATCCACGTGGAAGCTGTGGGCAATGTACATCAGAGCCACAGTTATGTCCGTGGCAACTGGCACTGTGAAGCAGAATCCACTCCAATGCTGCTGGCAAAAAGCTGTCACGACCTGGATATTTTGCAGTGGCTGCTGGATAAACCCTGTAAAAAGGTCCAGTCCTTCGGCAGCTTGACCCATTTCAAAAAGGAAAATGCACCGGAGGGTGCGCCGGTACGCTGTGCAGACGGCGGCTGCCCGGTGGCGGATACCTGCCCTTACAACTGTATGAAGCTGTACTATGAGGATAAGAATAACAACTGGTTCCGTGGCACCAGCACCAAGAATATCGCTAAGGGCGAGATCGCTACCGACGAAGAAGTGCTGCAGGCACTGAAGACTACCGACTATGGTCTGTGCGTCTACCAGGCCAATAACGATGTGGTGGATCATCAGGTTGTCAATATGGAGTTTGAGGGTGGTGTTACTGTCAGCTTCACAATGAACTGCTTCAATAAGGGCGGTCGTTATATCCGTATTTTCGGCACCAAGGGTGAAATTATGGCGGATATGCGGGAAAGCACCATCAGCCTGTATACATTTGAGGATAAGCAGACCCGGGATATACCTGTTTCCAAGCAGGAGGAGAGCATCATCGGCGGTCACGGCGGCGGCGACGTGGGTTTGGTCAATGAGCTGTATGAGTATCTTAGCGGCAGCTACACCGGCTACCGGGCAGCGGATATCGTTACCTCTGTGAAGAACCACTTTATCGGTTTTGCGGCAGAAAAGTCCCGTCATAGCGGCACCGTGGAAAGCATCGATACCTTTATGGAATCCTATGGATTCAAAAACGAGTATTAAGGCAACAAGGCAGGCGAATGCCTGCCTTGTTATTTTTTACAAAAAGATAGGAAACAAATTGTCTAAAAGGTAAAAAATAGAGTCTGCGGTTGTATTCAAAACCTTTATATGTTAAAATATACAAGTTAAGAATGCGAAATTCAGAAAGGAGAAAACTTTATGAAAAAATTACTGACCATTTTTCTTGCAAGCGCAATGATCCTTTCTCTGTGCGCTTGTGCAGGCTCCGGTAACGAAGGCGGCGAAGATACGGCGGCACTGAAGATCGGTTATGCCAAGATCGATATCACCCCTGACTTTTCTGTAGGCCTGGGTGGCTATTCTGATAGCGAAACCCGCCGCAGTGAGGGCTTTGTGGATAAGATCTACATTACCTGCATCGCAGCCACCTCCGGCGAGGATACCATCCTGGTCTATACCCTGGATAACTGCGCTGCAGCGGAGAGTGTTGCCAATAAGATCCGCGAAGTGGCAACCTCTGCCAGCGGTATTGCGGAGGATAAGATCTTTGTGGGTGCCACCCACGCTCACTCCTGCCCCTCTTTAACCACTTCTGATCCGGCAGGTGCCAAGTATTACCAGTTGATGCTGGATGCAGCGGCCAAGGCAGCTACCGATGCAATGGCAGACCGTGCACCCGCAACAATTCTGGCAGCAACCCCCGTGCTGGAGAATATGAACTTTGTCCGTCACTATGAGATGGCAGACGGCACCTACGCTGGTTCCAACTTTGGTGATTGGTCCAAGGAGATCGTCGGTCACGCTACCAAAACTGACCCCCAGATGGTTATTTTGAAATTCGACCGTCCCGAAGATAAAAAGGATGTGCTGATGGTCAACTGGCAGGCACACCCCGATAGCGGCAGTGAGATCGGCTACACCCTGATCGCACCCAGTTGGGTCGGCCCGATGCGGGATACTTTGGCACAGAAATCCGGCTGCGAGGTGGCATATTTCACCGGTGCATCCGGTAACCAGAATAAGGACAGCAGAATCAAGTCGGAGATGAACAGCATGGATTGGCGTGCCTACGGTGTGAAGCTGGGCGAAATGGCAGCAGAGCACCTGGGCGAGCTGAAGGCTGTGGAAGGCACCGGCATCAAGACCACCGGTATGATCTATGAGGCAGAGGTTGACCACAGCTGGGACAACATGCTGAGCGCAGCCAATGAGGTATACGACCTGTGGAAATCTGCCGGTAAGTCTGCAGGCGATGCACTGGGTAAGCAGTATGGCTTCACTTCTTCCTACCAGGCTCGTGCCATTAAGAGCCGTGCAACTATGGCTGCCACCAGGTCGCTGGAAGTGAATGCATTCCGCATCGGTGGCGTGGGCTTTACCACCGGTACTTATGAAATGTTCTCCGACCAGGGCCTGTATGTGAAGGAAAACTCCCCCTTCGAAGTCACCTTCATTATCACCGGCAACTCCGGCTACATCCCCTCTGAGGCAGCATACGACTACCGCAGCTACGAGGCAGACACCGGCTACTATGCAAAGGGCACTGCCGAAAAGTTAGCAGCAAACTATGTAGAGATGCTAAAGACCGTTCAGTAATTCTACTAAATACAAAACAGACAGCACAAAATGTGCTGTCTGTTTTCAGTCTGTCAAAAAACTTCCAATATGCCCCCGTTTCTGGTATAATAAAGGAAACGGGGGTGCTTTTATGGAACAATGGAGAAAAGATGCGAGAAGTGAAGCAATTATTGTGGATTTAGAGGCATTAGTACCACAAGATCATCTTC
>JAZNRQ010000070.1:0-15028 GCA_045590735.1 Faecousia sp.
TATTGGTAACACTTGGTTTTTAGATTGCCACACCAGTGACATCGGTCACTGGTTCGCAATGACAACGAAAATTGTAATCGCTCGATAAACCGGAATTTAGGCCAAAAGGGGCGAGTTGCGCAGTAAGTCAAAAAGCCTTGCGCAGCAAGCATTTTTATCCCCTCATCCGTCAAAAATCAGAGATTTTGCCACTTTCCCCCAAGGGGGAAGGCTTTATTTGAATTTATCACTTCATCCTGCTTTTTGACGGTTGGCGGCTTTTTTGACACTCTGAAAAACAGCGGGAGAAGTCTCCCGCTGTTTTATTTTAGGTTAACGGCCTTTGCCGTGTCCGCCGCCACCGCCCATTCCACCGCTACCGCTACCGCCCCGGTTGCCGAAGCTGTGACCGCCACCGCCGCCGATAGAGGTGGGATGGAATATTTTTCCGGAGGAAATTCCTATGAGGGCATTCTCAATGTTGGAAATGCTGTTGGCAATAGAGTCCTTTTTGCTGTTGTATGTTTTGGAAGAAAGCAGACCGTCCTCTACTTTGCAGTAGGTGATATACTCGTTTTCTGCCAACATTCTGATCTGAGCGAGATGAATCAGATAGAAATAGAACTTTTCGGCATCCTTTTCATCAACGTAGTATTCATTTTTGCCGGAATTGGTGGTTGTCAATCCTGCCAACTGAATTGTGTAGGCGGTGTCCATCTCGTTATAGCAAAGCAGCTTGAAAACACTTTCTACTTCTGCGCCGTTTTGGGTCAGCCAATTAAGGATGTTAAAGCCGATGTCCAATAAGCCTACAATCACACCCACCACCGGAACACATTCCAGCAATTTGGGAATGAGCGACCAAGCCAACTGGCAGACCTCCCGAAGCAGCTCTTCAAAGCCTACAAGCATAGTACCCCAAAATTCCGTACATACCAAAACGATCAGCTTATCTGCAGCATACGCAGCGTACTCGTTATCCCGGTTGCTGGCGATCAGCTCCAAGATCTCCAGATTTTCCAGGAAGATGGCACTTTGCTTCTCTATGTCGGAAAGCATTTTGAAATTATACACGACGTCTACAACGGAGCCTGTAATGGTCAAAATGTCACCGACGGTGCCTAAGTTTTTTGAAACCGTATCCACTTTGTCGGCATATTTGGAGGCTTTTGCGATGAATTTCTTGGCAGAATCCGTGCCGGACCATTTCACGGGGATCTTAATTTTGGATTTTGCCATTAAATCAGTCATTTCGTCGATAAAGTCGGCGGTGGATACATCAATTTCCCAAGCGGTTTTGGGGTCTGCTTTCCAGGCAATCAGTTCCAGCTGCAGCTGATAGAGCTTTTTGCTTGCGTCCAACGGTGTGAACACACTGTTTGCTTTTTTGGTACCGTCAGACAGCTTGGAAACAACTTCTGCAGCGATGTCCGGGTCGGCAGACAAGAGGGCGCTTTGGAGGGAATCGAAGAGATTCAGGAACAATTTGCGTTCCGCAATTGCTTGTGCGGTTCCGCTTACAAATTTACCGTGATCCAGGAAATACTGCGCCAAAAGCTCGTAGTATATCTCGTCCCGGGTAAAACTGCCGCCGGCATACAGATTGCTGTTTATATTCAGTATGGCAGTGTTCCACCAGCGATTAAAGCCGGAAATGTTACTGTTGGGATCGTACTTGGTGATGACCTCCTCGTAGCAGAAGCTGTTACTCATTAAATAGTCCACGGGTTTGGTTTCGACACCCGGGGCGAAGGGATCCATATTGTTTTTATTCTCGTCCGTATCGCTGTAAAAATCGCCGTCAGAATCCGAAAGACAGGGGTGGGAGCTCATATTCATATATACGGTTTTTTTGATAGGATTGTAGTGGAGATGGAGTTCCTCACCGTTTTTCAGACCGTCACCGTCCCAGTCGGCGGAGGGGTTGCCGTTGGCATCCACATTAAAGTCCGTGCCCATTAATCGGCGGTCACCGTTTGGAAGGGTGATCTTGCCCTCGTAGATCATTGTGGTGATATAGTCACTGATACCGTCGTTATTGCTGTCCTCTTCTGTGGGGGTGATGGCATCAAAAACGGAAAGTGCGTGACCAAAGGCTTTTTCCACATCCAAATTCTCGTCCAGAATATAGTACTGTCCGCTGGTTTCGTGGGCGAGGGTTTTCAGGTAAGAGCTGCCGGTGGTGTGGATTCCCACAGTGAGGAGCTTAACACCTGCACCGTTTGCCCGGGCAATTGCGGAAGAATAGTTTTTTTCCAGGATCTTGTCGTCTCCGTCGGAGAAGAACAGGATATACCGGTAGGCACCACCGCCACCCCGGAGGGAATCGATGGCGGCATTGATGGCAGCAAAACCGTTGGTGCCGGAGGTTATATTGATACCGTTATCCAAAGCGATGGAATCCACGGCCTTGTGGAGGGTGTCTTTGTCAGAGGTCAGAGGCTGGACCAGCCTGTTGGTGTAAGTGTAGGACATAAGGGAAACATTATCGTACTTTTCCCGAATGTGGTCAATAAAGTAGTGCGCGACCTCTTTGCTCTTGTTTGCCGGGTCGTTCCAGGCCATACTGGCGGAATTATCCATCACGATGGCAATGTCCGCCGTTGCCAGTGCTTCCAGTGCCTCCTCTTTGCCGGTTGCATATCCCTGCTTGAAATCATTGTAGGCAGTGGTCAGCGTTTCTTTCATTTTAGACCAGTTAAGCAGAGAATAAATAGAGAAATGGGTAGTCTTGGCAGTAACCACGCCGTCTTTTACCGTCTGATCCGGCAAGGGTTCAAAATTGTTGGTATCCGGATTGAAGTAGCAGATTCGGGGATCAAAATTTTCACCAGGCTGACCCAGTGCAGGATCGTACCGGAAGGTCAGGATGGCGGAATCGAAAGCGCCGTCTAAAGTGAAATCGTAGGCAGGACCTAAGTAACCGGCAATGCAGTTGGTAATTTGGGGATTGTCTGCCACAGAAACGCTGCTGATTTCCAGCGATTCCACATCTGCTTCCTTGCCGTTGATCGTCAGAGATACGGCGGCACTGACCGGATTTAATTCGCTGACCGATGCGGTCTGGGCGGAGAGGGAGAAGGTTTTATCTTCTTTTCCCGGCTTATAGCCGTTTTCTAATTCCCAACCATCAGGTGCACCGTCGTCGTCGGAGTCGGTTTTTAGCGGGTCGGTTTTGTATTTTTTCAGCTCATCGTTATCGTCGATGCCGTCGCCGTCGGTATCTGCCAGAATGGAGGAAAGACCTTTTTTAAGTTCGTCGGTATTGGAAATACCGTCGTTGTCGTAATCCTCCTGCCCGTCGGGTGTGCCGTTGCCGTCGGTATCGACTTTGGTGGGATCCAGACCCAGATTCAGCTCGTCATTATCAAGTAAGCCATCCCCGTCGGTGTCCGCGTTTTCAGGGTCGGTTCCCGTACTGATTTCCACCAAATCCGGGATGCCGTCCTCATCGGTATCCGCTTCGTAGCCCTCCAGCAGGTGGAAGGTGTTGCCGTAAAAATCCAACAGATCAAACTGCAGCGTCAGCGTATTGTTGCCCACAATGGTGATCCGGATCCGGTTCACACCGGGGCACAGGCCCACCTCGTTAAAATGCCACTGCTTTGCGGCAGCTGTGGATTGCTTTTGCAGCAGGTGATCCTGTCCGTCGTACACCTTAAGATAAATCTCGCTGTATGCCCGGGGATTTTTCAGCGTGCCGTGGAAGCCGTCGAAATCCATTGTGGTGGTATAAGCACTTTGTAGTTGAGAATAACCCATCCGGGAGGTATCCAGCGTCACCTCGTCTGCCAGGGGATTGGTGTCGAAGCTGATGGTGGCGGTGATGGTCTGGGGCTTGCCGCCCAGGGTCAGAGAAATCTCCCTGGTGATGCTGTGCCGTGCCACCTCTGCCGCATCGGCCTGAACCCACATAGTTGCCATACCCGCAAGGGTAATGCTGACCAGCAGCATAGAAACCACGGCTTTGGCTTTCAGCTTTTTCCGCAGGATCAAAATCACGATCACAGCGATCACTGCAATGCCCACAATTACGATACCGGCAACCAGCCAGAAGATACCCCAGGGGAATCCTTCCTTCGCCGTTTCCGGAATCAGATTGACAGAGCAGGAGGCCTTCTTGCCGGCGGCAAGACCGGAGCTGTCAGGCAGGTCTTCCGGATTCTCGACCCGATAGCCTTCCGGGGCATCCAGCAGCACCGTCAGATTAGACAGGGGATAGTCGTAATTGTTTTTGATTTCCAGGGAGGCTTTGATGGTATCTCCTGCATCGTATGTATCTTTTTTGGCGGAAAAAGAGATATCCACCAGCAGCGGCTCTTCCGTATCGGCACTTGCCCAAATGCCGAGCAGACCCATCATCAGGGCAAGACAAGCCAGAAAAGAAAGGCGTTTTTTCATATCTTTACCCTCCTTTAATCGTTGAGAAGGTGTCCCTGTTCATCCAAAATCAGGAACAGGGTGCCGTTTGTGCGCCTGGTGTTGGAGGTGGCGCCGTAATCAGAATCGTTTGTGGGGAAGTAGTCAAAACCGAAGGTGTAGCTGTCGCCGGTTTTGTTGATCTTCTTCTCCACGACCAGATTAAAACCTGTTTCGGAAAGGCCTTCTTCACCGGTTTGGTTGTCCGGATAGTTGCAGTCGTAGACAGCAAAGGTAACCACATTTGGGTTTTCTTCACTGACAGCGTAATCGTAAATATTCACTGCGTGGCGGCTGCCGTCTACCATATCCATATAGACCGTCAGGATCTTGCCGCTCTTCAAATAGTCCATAGCGGATGCGATCACCGCATAATTCTGCTGAACGGTGCCAAAGTCACCGCCGATCACATCCTTGCAGATGAATTCCGCGTTTTCGTTGGCTGCCTGGTAAGTATCGGCAATCATTTTGAAGAACTCCGCTTCTCCGGCAGAGACGGTGGACAGATCAATCATACCGTCCTCATCTGCCCGGTCGGTGATGAAGCTTGCATCCTTGTAGCTGCGCAGACCCGGGTCGCAGAGGGTGGAGTTTTCCATATCCACCATCAGATTCCAGGCAATTTCCGAATCCCAGTTGGCAGCGGTGCTTCTGGAGGGGAAGGTATCGTTATTATAGAGGTATGTGGTCAGGTGGGCAATGCCGGCGCAGCTGCCGTCAGGACTGAAGGTGGTTTTAAAATTACCGAAGGGCAGGGTGTCCCACTGGGGATGGAAGCCGGAAACGGTGTCGCTTTCGGGACGGTCGCCATCCTCCTGGGGTTCAAAAACGCCACCCGAATTTTCGGTATTATCAAAATCGTCTGGATTCACAACACCAGCTTCATACTGTTTCCGACCTTCGTAGGAATAGAAAAGGAAAAGGTAATAATGCCAGGGGAAACCGTTTCCATTAAAAAAGTCATCCAGTGTGTAGCCGCTGGTATTGACGTTGGTAAAATCAAAAAAACCAAGATTTTCCCGGAAAAATTCGTAAAAGGCCTGGACTACAAAACCGTTATTACGATCGTATTTAAAAACAAAATCGGAGACATTATCTTCGCTTATAAGGAGCTCTGCCGCGTGAAGAGAAATGGCAGTTTCCAATTGCTCATTTTTAACATCGTCACCCAGATCCTCACTGACGACCACAATGGGAACCTTTAAAAGCAGATTCAGAAAAGGGGACATAAGGACAACACCGCTGCCGGTGACGGTTTCTTCCGTCTCCTCCTCGTCTTCCGGTGTCAGGGCATCCGTAATGTCGCCCAGGGCGTTGGTAATACTGCCTCCCAGGTCAGCGGGAAGGAGTTTTGCCACCGCCGCCTTCAGAAAATTATCCTCTGTGCAGTAAACCGTATAGGTGCAATCGGCGGAAAAGCTTTTCTTCAATGTAACGGTGTTGTCTTTCTTTGTATAGCTGTAACGCTCAGAAGCGTTGCCGTCGGATACATAAATATCAACATCCGAAAGCTTGATGCCCTCCCGACGGAGCACATCTGAAAGGTCTACGGAGAATTTGCCTGCATAGTTATACACCCGGTATGTCCTATAGACTTTAAGTCCCTTATGCTGGGAAATGCCTTCGCAGGGGGTGACCACCGCGTTGAAATCCAGCGGGGCTTCAGCAGAAAGGGACACCTCACTGCAGTCATTGTAGGGGAAAATCTGCTTTCCCTCGTAGGCGTATTTTTTATTGAGCTTCATACCGTGGGATACTTTGTAGCCATCGGTATAGAGGTCGCCGGCGGTGGAGGCCTTCAGAGGGTCGGTGTGATAGGCTTCAAGCTCCTCTTTGTCGGTCAGACCGTCACCGTCGGTATCGGAACCGGCAGCAACCGACAGCCCTGCCTCGTATTTTTCCAGCTTGCTCATACCCGCAATGTCGGATGGGGTGTTTTTCCAGCTTTCCGACAGCTGGGGGCTGAGTGCCGGGGCAGGTGCGCGGGTATCTTTGTTACCGAAGAGCAGCAAGCTGATGCCGGCAACACCCAGCACAAGTACCGCTGCAACGGGGATCAGTACAGGAAGCGCACCGCGGAATTGATTGTATTTCTTTTCCATAAGGGACAGTCCTTTCCTCTGCGCCTGGCGCAAATCTGTCTTTATTGGGGCAGGATCATATCGATGCCCTGTTGCAGGGCAGCAGCGTTGATGGCACCGGTTGCCTGGGCGACCAGATTGCCTTCCGCATCAATAAAAAATGTGGTGGGAATGGATTGGATGCCGTAGGTGTAGGAGGCAGTGCCTTTGGTGTCATAAAGCACCGGGAAGGTGTAGTTTTGGGATGCCACATAGCCGGAAGCGGATTCCAAGGTTTCCGAGCCGACGGTTAAATTGACCATCAAAAACTGCACCTGATCGCCCAGGGTAAGGAACGCTTCCTCAAAGTCGGGCATTTCTGCCTTACAGGGGGGACACCAGCTGGCCCAGAAATTCAGCACGATGGGCTTGCCGAAGTAGTTGGAAAGCTGTACGGCCTTGCCGTCGCCGGTATAGGCGGTAAAATCCGGTGCTGTAACGATCGTTTCTGTGGTGGTGGGAGAGATTTCTGCAGGTTTTGCGCCGCAGGCGGTCAGCAAAAGGAACGAAAGTGCCAGGAAAATGCAGAATGCTTTTTTCATAACATCACCTCTTCCCTTAATATAGCACATCCACCTTAAAAAGCAAAGAAAAAGAAGAACAAATTCCGGTTTAGCGAGCGATTACAATCTTCGTTGTCATTGCGAACCAGTGACCGATGTCACTGGTGTGGCAATCTAAAAACCAAGTGTTACCAATAGATTGCCACGCCAGTGTGCGCACTGGCTCGCAATGACAATTGGGTTGTGCGAGTTTGAACTGCTCGATAAATTGGAATTTGATGAGAGGACGAAAAAACAGCGGGAGAAGGGCTTCTCCCGCTGTTTGTTTCTTTTTACGTTTTTCCAGTTTGCACAGTGCTCCTTAGTTTATGATATCCGTACCGCAATCGGTGCATGTTACCGTACCGGAAGGAATGTTGTGATTTGCTTCTTCCTCTGCACCGCAGGCACTGCAGGTACGGGTGTGTACCCGTCCGGTGGAATAAGTCCAGTCAGACCAGCTGTGACCGGTGGCGGGGATCTCGTTAATCAGACCTTCACCGCACCGTGTGCAGTGGAAGGTTTGGCTGCCCTCTTTTGTGCAGGTGGGCTTGGTGAGGGTGCCGGCCTTCATATCGTGACCCGGTGCCGGAATGGTCTCCCGCTTGGTTTCTCCGCAGGTGCAGGTGTAGAACTTGCTGCCGTCGGAGGTGCAGAGAACAGGGGTCCTCTTGGAGACATCTTCTGTCCAGCTGTGGGTATGGGGCTTCGGGGCTTCGGTAGGCTTCGGGGTTTCCGCGGGTTTTGTTTCTTCCACAGGCTCTGTTTCTTCTGTGGGCTGGACGGTTTCCTCCTGAGGCTCGGTCTCTACCTGGGGTTCTGTCCCGTAGAAGGCATAAGACCAGGCTTCTTCGCAGCCGTTGTCATCAGTACTGATACTGCCGGTGCCGTCATATTTGCCACCGTCGCAGTCCATAACCACGTCAATATCGTCTACCGTAAGACCCTTGGGCAGAGAATAGAAAACGTCCAAACGGATATAGTAATCCTCCGGAACCGGCTCGTCCTCTTCCATCGTGTAATAGCCGGTGGCGGTGAAGAAGGTCAGCTCCAGTCGGCAGGCAACCGGCTGGTTGTCCAGGATCACTTCCACCAAAACATCCTTGGCGGTCATACCGGGCTCGATCTTGCCGGCAGGAATATGTACATTTTTAAGGGCAGCTGTGGTTTCCGGCTCCTGCACCTGGCAGGCGCACAGAGAAAGGCACAGCAGGATAGCCATTACAAAAGCGATTTTTTTCATAAAAGATTCTCCTTGCTTTTTTATTTATAAAAGATCTCCGTTAGCTGCGGGCAAACCACTGGGTGCTGACCATCGGCATACCGTCAAAGTCGAAGGTGCATTGCAGCATCAGCGTGCCGTCCTCCAGCAGCGTCAGGCTGTAGGATTCTTTGCCGGTGGAGGAAACATCCGCATACCAAAGGTCGTTGCCGCAGCCGGTGTACAGCTCCCCCTCCTGAATGGTCAGGGATTTATTCTTAAAGTTGGAATCGGAAAATTCCTTGTCCTTGTAGGTGATGGTAAGGCTGGTTTCGCTGTCGCCGGAAACGGTGATGGTAGCCTTGGTGTTTTTGTTCCGATCGCCCTCTACCTCCGTGTGGGTGCGCTGCCAACTGCCAACCAGGTCCATAGGCTGCGGGCCGGAAGGAACGGTGGTGGGTGCTTCTGTAGGAGCTTGGGTAGGGGCTTCTGTGGGAACTTCTGTGGTTTCCGCTGTTGTTTCCGGTGTGGTGGTAACACTGGGAGCCGGGTCAGGGGTTGCCGGTATGGGATTTAAAAGGGAACATCCGGCGGTCAGGGACAGTAAAAGACCCAGCGTAAGGAACAAAGCGATTTTTTTCATAAAGCATCACACTCCTTTTTCCTATATTTTATATAGAAAAAAGGAGTGTGAAAATGGTCCTAAGGATACTTTTTCAAAATTTGTTCCCAGAAAAACGGTCAGGGTGCACAAAGGGGAACGCTCCCATTTATGCACCCTGACGGAATATGTTATTTTTGATCCAAGGGGATTCCGGTCAGCTCTTCCAGCCTGCCGCAGCAGCGGAAAAGCTCGATATAGAGCATCAGCTCGTCCCGGGAGGCGACGCCCAGCTTTTGATAAATGCTCCGGTTGTGCTTTTTTACGGTGTTGATACTGATAAATGCCAGCTGCGGAACATCGGCAATTTCGTAGCCTTCTATGTAATAGCCCAGCACCCGACGCTCCGCAGAGGAAAGGGTGTTGGACCTTTCCGCAAAGGCGGAAAACAGGGATTCCATCTCCGGGGGCAGCTGGTCGGTGGCTTGTTGGGTGTTCAGTTTTGTCAGCATTTGGACGCTGACAAGACCCCGCTCCGGGGAAATAATGCCGTAATCGCACAGCGTGCCGTAAAGCAGCAGCAGTAAAATGCCGGTGGCAATGTAGGATATGGACAAAAATTCAAAAGGTGCATCGGTAAATTGCTCTGCCAGCCATACACCCACATTCAAAAGCACCGCAACCAGGATAAAGGCGGTGTATTTGGGGGAGACCAGCCGTTTTTTCCAGGTGGCATAGCCGATGATCAGCAGCATCAGCAACACGTACCCTGCAAGGTATAGGGCGTACAGGCTGTGAAGCGGGCCGTAATCCTTTCTAAACTGGGTCACACCGTCTGTGGTCACCAGTTCCACAGACCGGTAGTAAAGACCGGCGAAATCACCGCTGGCAGCCAAAGCGAAAAAGCCGATGCTGATGCCGGTCAGCAGCCAAAAAAGCCATCTGCGTTTTTTCATCTGACATACATCGTAAATGATCAGCAGCATCACCAGGATCGAAAAAGCACCGCCGAAATAGGAGACAGCATTGGCGATCCGTGCCAGTGGAAGGGTATGGGAAACGGATAAGAGGAAATAGCCGATGTTGGCAATGGCGATGCAGCCGAAAAGTGCCAGAAACAAGCGGTTTTTCCGTTTGTCAAAAAACAGATACAGGGAAAACAGCAGCACTGCCAGCAATGCCGCGATACCATATATAACAGGCAAATACATAGCGTGCCACCTTTCAAAGTTCTTCTACAAGATTACCATAAGCGGGACGAAAAGGCAACCGCTTTTCGTTTTTTATAAATCCGCCGCTCCTTCAAATTCCGGTTTATCGAGCTGTTTCGATACACCTTGTCATTCTGAGCGAAAGCGAATAATCCGTATTCTCCTTGGGATGTCCCTGTTGCGGTACCCGACAAAATCTTCGGGCTTACGCTTTTCCTCGATTTTGTCGACCGCTGCCACTCGCTCCCCTCCCTCCTCCCGCCACCGGCGGCGGTCGGCTCGCTCCCCACGCCAGTTTGCGAACTGGCTCGCAATGACAATTGGGTTATACGAATTGAAACAGCTCGCCAAATTGGAATTTTCCTTTCGATGCTGCCCCGCAGAGCATAAAAACTGCCCCGGGGAAACCGGGGCAGGAGGATCAGTCATAATTGGACGGCGGCATCCGTCTTGTTTTCTGTGTTACAGTTGGGACAGCACATAGAGGTTTCTTCTACGCGCTATATAAACTACCGTCGGGAAAGAATATGATAAATGTTGATAGCTGTCGGGATGTTCCGTACCAGTAAAAACAGCACCATGATCACCAGCCATACGATCAGCACCGGGATGTTAAACATCTTTTTCAGCACTTTTTTGAAAAAGGTCAGTCCGAACACCCACCACAGGTTTAAAAAGACAAAGGAAACCGCCAGATATAGCCCTGTAAAGAACAAAAAGGGATTATCGGCCAAAGCGTCCAGAATCCGGAGATTACACAGGTCATTGACAAAGTGGGTGCCGCCGCAGGTGATGCATTTACCGCCCAGAAGCGTCCACATACAGGGGTTGTTGGTGGCCAGCATATTTTCTGTCAGCCAGCGGCACAGGAGCATTCCGGGGATGATCATTACATCCGTTAGAATGATGAGCAGCTTATAGTGTTTTTTGATCCAACGAAACATAAATAAGAAGTCCTTTTAGAGAATGAGAAAAGCCACCACCCACAGGTGGTGGCTTTTGTATGTAGGGGAATTAATAGCCGTAGTAGCTGTAGGCGTAGGGATTGCTGTAGCTGCTGCCGCCGGTCATACCCAGCAGGCTGCTTGCGCCACCGGCAATGGCATTGATGATGATGAAAACAACGATAATTACGATAGCAACGATGCCCAGGATCATACCGATCAGACCGGTCTTGTTGTTAAAGCCGGCAGCCTTGGACTTGTTCATACCAACGATGCCCAGGATGATAGCGACAACACCCAGGATCATAGGAACGATTCCGCCCAAGCAAGCGCACAGGCAGGAGCAGACAGTGCCGCCCAGCAGAGCGACGATGCCCATAATCAGGGACACCAGGCTCAAAACCTTACCGGGGTCAGCAGCGGGTGTCTCTACTTCGGGGGCTACCTCAGCAACGGGGGTTTCCACAACAATGGGCTCCTGCTCCAGAGTAGCGCCGCAGTTTGCGCAGAACAAAGCATCGTCTTTGTTCTCAGCGTTACAAGCTTTACAAATCATTTTCGTTTCCTCCAAGATTCTTTTTGAAATTGTCGTCCACACAAGACGTGCAAACGACCATACCGTGTGGATTACAACAATCCTAACATATAAAACCCGATATTTCAACCGTTTTCCGCAAAAAATCTTTAAAATCTTTTTCCCCAGGAAGATACCACAATTCGTAATTCACTGGACAGAGCGATAAACCGGAACACCTCTTTTTTGCGAAAAAAGCCACCACCTGTCGGTGATGGCTTTTGTATGTATGGGAATTAATAGCCGTAGTAGCTGTAGGCGTAAGGATCGCTGTAGGAAGATCCGGCGGCGGTCATGAGGGTACCGACACCACCGATGATACCGAAAATAATGCCGACAACAATAGATACAATGCCCAGAACAACACCAACGATGCCCAGAATCATACCAATCGTAGCCATCGTGTTCTTGCAGCCGGCAGCCTTGGACTTCTTGGAAGCCACAATGCCCAGAATCATACCGACAACAGAAAGGATAAAGCCGACACCGGAGGGGATGATGCTGGCTATAGGCAACGTGCAGCTGCAGCCGCAGGCGCACAGGGTAGCCAAAACCAGACCGGCAATGCCCAGGATCAGAGCGGTAATGCCCAGACCCTTACCGGGATCGGTAGCAACTTCAATTTCGGGAGCTACTTCAGTAGCTTCTACGACAACGCTCTCCTGCTCCAGAGTAGCGCCGCAGTTTGCGCAGAACAAAGCGCCGTCTTTGTTCTCAGCGTTACAAGCTTTACAAATCATTTTTCGTTTCCTCCAAGCTTCTTTTTAAATTTGTCGTCCACACAAGACGTGCAGACGACTCTATCGTGTGGATTACAACAATCCTAACATATAAATCCCAATATTTCAACCGTTTTTCGCAAAAATCTTTAAAGTCTTTACCATTTACAGGATTTTTTGCACAAATTGCGAATGCCCTTCGTCGAATTTCCAAATTCCGGTTTCGCGCTCTGTCGAGCGAATTAAGAATTAAGAATTTAGAATTAAGAATTGTGGTATTTTCCTGAGGAAAATGATTTAAATCGTCGCCAAAGGCAACACGTTCATTCATAATTATTAATTCATAATTCTTAATTATTTAGCGGGCACTGCCCGCTAAATTGGAAATTTAGGGCACGGATGAAAATTGCGGACGCATTCATCGGAATGCGTCCGCTTTGGTAGTTATGTAAAAATTAACCCTTTGCGTTGTAGTCAGCGCTGAGCAGATTCATAGCCTCAACCATCTTGTAGGAGTAGATGAAGGGACCTACGAAGATCAGGCTGCCCAGAATGCTCCACAGCCAGAAGGTGCTGGCGTCAAAGTTGTAGTTGATGCCACGGCGCTTCAGCTCGTCGCCAATACGGGAGGAAATCTGATGATTCCAAACAATAGCCCAAATGCCGCAGGTGATGGGGGCCAGCACCAGCATCAGCAGGATATAGTTGGTGGTCTTCTTGCCGTCGTAGGGAGAGGCAATGATGTTGATGGACTCGGTGATCTCGTTGTAGAAAAACAGGGGGTAGATGCCGAAGGTGACCATGCTGAGAAGAACGTTAATAATGAAATTACGGTCGGTCTTCAGCTGAAAGCGGGGTTGTGCCATAATGAATTACCTCTTTTCTGATAATTTAGCTGGATAAAGTAATTATAAACCGAAAATCAGTGGTTTGTCAACAAAAGATTATTGTTTGACAAAATCCTCTGCGCCGTGCTTGCACCAGGGGCAGATAAAGTCTGCCGGCAGGTTCTCGCCCTCGTACACATAGCCACAGATCTTGCAGACCCACTTTTCCTTCTCCGCTGGGGCGGGCTTGGGCTTTACGTGGTCAAAATAGTACTGGTAGGTCATACTGGGTTCCTGGGACAGAACCTTTGCATCCGTGACCTCTGCCAAAAACAGGGTGTGGGTGCCGCAGTCGGTGGTAGAAACCACCTTGCCGCTGAGCACCGCGTTGGTGCAGCCTTCCACATAGCGCAGACCGTTGGCGGTTCGCACCTCCGGAATGTTTGCGAATTTGTCTACCTCTCTGCCGGACTGGAAGCCGTAGTGCTGGAAGATCCAGAAAACAGCCTCCTGGGTCAGCACCGAAACATTAAATTCTCCGGTGGCGGCGATCATATCGTGGGTCAGGTTTTGCTTGTTGACGGCGATTTGGATCTGCTTGGGTGTATCAGTCACTTGCTGGACAGTGTTGATGATGCAGCCGTTATCCTTGCCGTCCTGCCGGGTGGTGAGGACGAACAGACCGTAGCTGAGTTTAAACAGTGCTGTATTATCCATCTTTTTAAACCTTTCTCTCATTTAAGATCAGTTTGAATGCGCCGTAAGCACCGGCATCATTACCCAAAGTTGCCAAGGAGAAGTGGACAGGATTTACTGCGTGGAACACATATTTTCCAAAATGCCGTTTCACGCCTTCCAGCAACGGTGCGCCTGCTTTGCTGACACCGCCACCCAGAACCACAGCCTCCGGGTCTACTACATTACAGATATTTGCCAAAAATTCGCCCAAATATGCATACACCTGTTCCAGAATCACCTGCGCCTCGCTGTCGCCGGCAGCGGCAGCGTCGAACACATCCTTGCAGGTAAGGGGGTCAACGGTTCGCAGAGCAGAGGGCGCGTCGGTGTTTTCCAAATGGAGCTTTGCCAGCCGCACAATGCCGGTGGCAGAGCAGTACTGCTCCACACAGCCCCGTTTTCCGCAGCCGCAGACAGAGGTTTCGTCCCGGTTTAAAACCATGTGACCGATCTCGCCGCCGGCACCGTGGGTGCCGTGGATCACCTGACCGCCCAGCACGATGCCGCCGCCTACACCGGTTCCCAGTGTGGCAAAGACCATATTCTGGAAGCCTGCACCGCCGCCCTTCCAGCATTCGCCCAAGGCGGCTACCGATGCGTCGTTGCCGGCCTTTACCGGTAGACCGGTCAGCCCCTGCAGCGTGGTTTCGATGTTAAAAATGCCCCAACCCAGGTTCACGCATTTGTTCACGGTGCCGTCGGGGCCCACAGGGCCGGGAACACCGATGCCTATACCTATGATATTACTTTTAGAAATATGCCTGCTGGTTAAAAATTCTTCAATGGCGGCAGCAATGTCCGGCAGAATCCGGCTGCCGCTGTCTTCAGTGACCGTGGGGATCTCCCACTTTTCCAGCATGGTGCCATTTTCGTCGAAATAGGCAAGCTTTACGGTAGTGCCGCCTAAATCGACACCAAATCCATAGCGCATAACGATCTCCTCCTGTAGATTATCTGTATTCATTATACTATATTTTCCAAAAAGCACAACAGAATTTAATTGAGAGCCCCGAATTAAATTCCGGTTTAGCGAGCGATTACAATTTTCGTTGTCATTGCGAACCAGTGACCGATGTCACTGGTGTGGCAATCTCCAAAACCATTGGTATCTCTTTGAGATTCCCACGCCAGTGTGCGCACTGGCTCGGAATGA
>JAZNRQ010000071.1:0-16237 GCA_045590735.1 Faecousia sp.
TCTTTGATTTTTGACGGATGAGGTGGAAATGTAGGTAGATTGCAGCGGTTACGATGGTGCGGTAACACCTCATCAGTCGCCTGCGGCGACAGCTTCTCCTCAAGGAGAAGCCTTTTTAACAGCTCGCTAAACCGGAATTTGAAGATCGCAGTATCGTGACCGAGTGACACGCATCGCAACAATTACCGCCAGGGTATCAGAACGAAACTGTCCGCGGCGACTCGCCGTTAAACCGGAATTTGAAGATGTAGTGCTACCGAGCGGTACAGGGCAGTAACGATCCAATCAGCACTGTGCACGAATCCATTTTTAAGTTTAATACATATTGAGGTCGTGACGACCTTTCGGGCAGGGGACTAAATGCACAAATTGGCCACCTTAATTTTGTGCAATTTATTAAATTAAAGCATTTTCCTTGATTTTCAAGCTTGGAAGAATTATACTATATCAGTAAAGAAATATTCAATTCTTGTAGAAGGAAGGTATTATTTATGACGCGCAGAATCCTCGCACTTGCATGTATGCTGATGATTCTGGTAGGCGTTTGCGCCGGCGGCTTTACAGCTCAGGGTGCCACCGAATACTACCAGGTCGGTTACAGCAAAATGGACATCAACCCCTGGGTAGATCCTAAAGACCCCAGCCAGGGCATTATTTTGGCGGGCGATGATACCAAGGGTATCCCCCTGTCTGGCTACTCCACTGCTGAAAACCGTATCGCTACCTCTATGCTCGACGATAACGGCGACGGTAATGTGGATGCTGGCGATGGTCTGTTTACCACCTGTACCGTCGTGGTCGATCCTGATGGCAGCATGATCTTCTTCCTTACTCTGGACGCCATCAGCGGATACGGTGGAATTACCGGTAAGGTAAGGACTGCGGTTGTCAGCGCGATCGCGGAGCTGGGCGGCACTGTCACTGCTGACCGGATCATGGTCACCGGCAGCCACTCCCATACCGGACCTAATATGGACGGACTGATTAGCGATGAGACCGATACCGCCCGCTGTACCTACTATCAGTACATCATCGATCAGATGACAGCTGCGGCAGTCAACGCCTATAACGACAGCAAAAACTCTCAGGCTACCATGAAAAAGCGTGAGCTGGATGTGTCTGAGCAGTATGGCTACCAGATGAACTGGGTGCGCCATATCAATGTTCCTCTTACATTGCAAAAGGTAAAAGATAAATGGATTGGTTCGGATGAGACAACTGTACTCGGCACCGGTAGCAATGTGTTTGGATCCAATTTTGGCATCCGGTCCGACAAAACCTTGGATGAGGAAAGAGGTTTTGGGTATACCACGACCACCAAGCTTGTCGGCGACACCGCCAACGCTCAGCATGTAGCAGATGCAGACGATACCCTGCGTCTGTTGACCTTTGAATTTACAGATGGCAGAGAACCCATCGTTCTGGTCAACTGGAGAGCCCACCCCGACAACATTGGTAATAACGGCTCGAATAAGTATATCTCCTCTGACTATGTTGGTGCGCTGCGCTACAGATTGGAAGAAAACAAAACAAAATTTGGCGGTACCAGCGACTACCGTGTCGGTTACTGGCAGGGTGCCTCAGGCAATATCAATACCCACAGTGCGATTACAAGTAATGAGCCTTGGGTCACCACCACAACTGCACCGAGCGCGTCTTACACCGCTCCTGCATACCAGAAAAGTGATTGCCCCTATGTGAAATACGGCTATATGCTGGCGGAAGCGGCACTGCTGAACCTGGAGGGCGGCAAGGGCACCGCTACCACCTGTGATGTTGGCGGGATCGTCAACCGGCAGATCAAAACATTCACTGTGGATCGGCAGATCTATAGCGAGGAACTGAAGCAAGCAGCTTTGGACCTTCTTGCCTATGTAAATACAGGCAAAACCGGTACTAATGTATATGCTTCACCTTCAGATTACATTAATAGAGGAGGGACAGAAGCGTCCTTCCCCTACACAGGCTCCACAGGCGGCATCCTCAACTCCATTTACCACTGGAATAAAGTGTACGAGCAGACGCAGAAAGAACTTTCTGCCACCGTTAACACGGAGATCAATGTGCTGATGATCGGCGAAAAAACTGCGTTTGTGACTTCTGCCTGCGAGCTGTTTGACCGCTACGATGCAGATCAGAGCACGAAAAACGAAGATAACGATTGGCTGGAGCTGGTCGATGAAGAAACCTACGGAACACCCTTCATCCTTGCCTACACCAACGGTCACGGCGGCTATATCTCCAACACCATGGCATACAACTATAACGAGGGTGAGGAAATCGAAGGCTATGATCTGGTAGGCACCGGCTCCTATGAGGCAAACACCGCTGTCTATGCTGAGGGCACCGGCGAAAAGCTGGTCGCCACCTACAAGAAAATGCTGAGCGATCTCAATGGCGACTCTGTCGATAACAAATATTGTCCTGCTTGTAAGACCAATGTAGACTGGCATCCTGTTTATGCGGAATATCGTTGCATGACATTGGTCTCCGGCGGTCATTACTACCTTGCGGACGATATGCTCTACGAGACCCAAAGAGTTCTGCAAACGGATGAGAAAATTTGTATTGACCTGCGGGGCAAACAATTTGTTAGTGATAGCCGCGCCTTCATGACCCAAGCTGAAGATAAAACAGCCGGCACACCTGCAGCTACCGGAGTTGTGCTGAGCATTATGGACTCTGTCGGCGGCGGCAGTATGAAGGGTACAGCTCAAGACAATAACCCCTCCGGCGGTACTTTCAACTTTGGCACCAGAAACACACTGAATCTTTATGGTGGTACATTCGGCTTCACTAACAGCACCAATACCAAATTTAACGGAACCGGTATAGGCGGTGTTGCCGCCCTGACCGGTACAATGAATGTTTATGGCGATACTGTCATCGAAGGTGCGACTCTGAACGATTCCTCTTATGCCTTTAGCTCTGACGGCTGCGGCGGTGCGATATATATGTATGGTGGTGCCGAACTGAATATGTACGGTGGTCAGATCACCTCCGGAACACTTCCCACCACGAACGATCTTCCTACAGAAGGTGCAGACCTTGTTGCTGCCGGTCCCTGTGTATACATGAGTGCTGCCTCCTGTAAGGTCAAGCTTTACAACGCCGCAAGTGTTGAGGATATCTATTATAGATCCAGAAGCGGCAGCAATGTGACGATTAACGGCACCTATACCGGCACGGCCAACCTGTCCTTCCACAGCTCCATTACCCCGAGCAAGGGTCTGGACATCGGCGATGTTTCCTCGGATATTGACCTTTCCGGCGCAACGCTGACCTATACCAATGAGACTGCTGACCTCCCCATCGTGCCGATCGGCACAAACCTGACCATTGGCGGCTACAAGGATACTACGGTTGCTGTTATTGGTGCTACGGAGTATTCCAGCCTGCAGGCTGCTGTGGATGCCTACAGCGGTACGATGATCAAGCTGATCAAGAATGAAGCGAATGCTGTGACTGTGGATGAAGGAAAGGATGTCTATCTTGACCTGAATGGCTGCAGTGTCAACAACACAGTAACCGTCACCGGCAATTATACCTTGTACTGTAAGGATACCGCAACCGACGACTATACCGTTTCTGACGGTATTTACGGCAGGATCAAGGCGGTTTCCGGCAATGTCAAGGGTATTCCTGAGGACTCCAATATGGCTGACGACGGCTATCTGAAGGTTACGGAAACCGACGGAACCTCCTTCCACCGCGTCAACCTGGACCTGACACATATGACACTTCGTGCAGAGGATAATGGCGAGCCCCTTCCCAGCGTTTACTATAAGAGCAACTTCAAGGGCGACGAAAAGGTTGCTGCTGCAGTTGAGAAATACGGTGTTGCGCTGAGCGTTAGGGCAATGCCTGATGCAGCCAATCTGGACGAGAAGTGTGAGTATTCCAGCTTCGATACGTTTAAATCCGGCAGCACCGGTAACTCCGGTAATGGCACCTTGCTGAAGGGCATTATGAAGACTACCAATGCACCGCTGCGTAATTACAATAATGCCAATATGGGCATCTACGGCAGAGCCTATATCCAGACCGCTGACGGCTATATGTTCGGCGGTGGCTATAAGCGCACATTGAAGCAACAGACCGAGGCCGCTGACACGATTTGGTCAACCATGACGGATACCCAGAAGCAATCTATCATTACCATGTACGAGACCTATTCCTCCATTATGGAGAGTTGGAATATGCCCAATCTGTCCACAGCGATGGGTCCCTCTCAGGATGGTGCGCTGAAGGTTCTGGTCATTGGCAACAGCCACGGTCTGGATGCTACCAACCTGCTGTATGAGGTCTTCAAGGATCAGAATTATACCAAGCAGGATCTGGTTCTGGGTGCCCTGTACTACAGCGGCTGTAACATGTCACAGCACGCTCAGTTTATGACAGGTAACCAGGCGGTTTACGAATACTATGAAAACGACGGCTCCAACGCTGATGGCTCCTGGAATGTCACTAAGGGCACAGTTGCCGACACTGCACTGAATGCCCATCAGTGGGATATCGTTGTTCTGCAGCAGATGAACCACCGTGCCGCTATGGACAGCACTACCGAATACGGCACCTATAAAGCTGCCGATTTCAAAACGGTTATTAACTATGTGAAGGAACGTCAGATTGGCATACCCAAGTTTGGCTGGCACATGGTTTGGACGAACCCCGATGGGGAGGAGTACCTGGATCCTGATTCCAGCCTGTCCCATCCTACCAAGACCAACACCGATTGGGTAGACGTCCACAATAAATGGTTCCCCGGCACCGATGGCAGCTTTGACCAGAGCGTTATGTACCAGAAAATTGTAGCGTGCACCCAGAAGTACATCGAAGGTGACGTTAGCTTCCTGGGCAGCGATGTCTTCGACTTCGTGATCCCCTCTGCCACCGCGGTGGAGTACGCACAGGATGTTCTGGGTCTGACGCAGGCACAGATCTACCGTGACTACACCCACATGAACGACTACGGCAGACTGATTGCTGCTTACACCTGGTACGCAAAGATCATGGGGCTGGATCAGATTCCCGCTGTGGGTATTGATGCAATTCCCGCTGTTCTGCATCACTCTAAGTCTGCATATCCCACCGCTGACAGCGGCTATGCCGTCACCGACGATATGAAGAAGCTGATTCGCAATGCGGTCAACTACGCACTGGATAATCCTTACGAGCTGCCTGCCGAGGAAGACAACACTGTTTCCATCCTGGGTATCGGCAACAGCTACACCATCGATTCTATGTGGATGCTTGGTGAAGTCTATAAGGCTGAAAACCCCGGCAAGAATGTGGAACTGGGTATTGCTTACAAGTCCGGAGAGAACCTTGCCGGTCATGTGAAGAATATCAATGAAAACTCCGCTCTCTACACTTACTATGAGCTGGATACATCTACTGGCAATTGGAAGACTACTTCCAATATGACTTTGAAGGATATCATTGCAAAGAAAAATTGGGAAACGGTCTCTATGCAGCAGAGCAGTACACTGTCCGGCGTTGCAAGTACTTATAACAGCAACATCCAGACGATCCAGAACACGGTTGAGTCCGTTCTTGGCTACAAGCCGACCTACCTGTGGAACATGACCTGGGCATATCCCGTCAATGATATTGAGGGAGATGCGTTCACCACTGTGAACACCACTAACGGCTTTGCAACCTACTACGGCAGCAGCCAGGCCACGATGTATAAGAAGATCGTTGAGACTGTCCAGGCTAAGATCCTCCCGGATGCTACCTTCGAGTATCTGATGCCCGTCGGCACGGCGATCCAGAATGCCAATGCAACGCTGGACGATCCCAATCTGTACCGTGACTACACCCACCTAAATGACTTCTCTCGTGTCATTGCTGCCTATGTTTGGTACAGTGAACTGGAGCTGGTTACTTTGGATGAGATCCAGATGACTGTAGTGCCTGCGGCATTGACTAAGTCCTATGTCACTGCCGGTGGTAGCGGTGATATGACGCTGACAGCAGATCAAATTTCTCTCATTGCCGCGTGTGTCAAGAATGCAATGCTGGATAACTTCACAACCACCGACGCTTCTGTATATGAATAATCCTCTGAATCACAAAAAGTTCCAAGCAACTGGGCTGCCTCACCAAAGTGAGGCAGCCCTCGCTATTTCCTAACCATATAATTCCGGCTTAGCGTACGAGTACAATCATCGCTGTCATTGCGAGGATCACGGTTTCTGGAGGATGTTCCCACATTGTCATTCTGAACGAAGTGAAGAATCCCCTCCGATAGTGCGCGTCAAACCGGAATTGGTATATGTGCTTTTATTTGCAATTTGCATCTTGAAATATTTCTTTTAAATGGGTTAAATGCACAAAACGGAGTTGCTCGTTTTGTGCATTTAGCTGAATAAAAGTAAATTCCTTGATTTTTCTGACTTTTGCAATTATACTATAATAGTTAAATAATACACAATTATTCAGTGGAAAGAAGGCAAATTATGAAGAGCAGAATTTTAGCGTTCCTTTGCGTGCTGGCCTTGCTCGTCGGTATGCTCCCTGCAGGCGCAGCATCTGTTGCGGCGGCAGAAACGGCCACCGAAGAAACCTATATGGTTGGCTATGCCATCAAGAATTTTAACCCTTGGGTAGCCAGCACGTTTGACGTCAGCACGGACGTTGGCACCGCTGTGTTCCTCGAGAATCCTGAAGAAACAGCAGATAAAAAGATCTATTCTTCTCTGTTCTCTCAAAGCGGCAATCAGATCGATTGGGAGAGTGTCGTGACGGATCTGTATGACGATAACGGCGACGGAAACGTTGACCATAATGACGGCATTTTCGCTACCTGTACTGCGGTCACCTACGGCGAAAAGACCGTGCTGTTCATTACCACGGACACGATGAAGGCATGGCCCAAACTTGTAAATGCAGTTCGGGATAAGATCGTTGCATCCGACTGGAGTCAAGAACTCGGTATTACAGCAGATGAGATCATGGTGTGCTCTAACCATACCCATTCCGGTCCTCAGCTTGATGGTTCGTTTGATTACTACATTGATACCACTGTTTTTGACACAACAGAAAAACAAACGGCAGTTATGAAAGACCGCGAGACTTACTTCAACTGGGTCGTTGACCGGATTGTTGCCGTAGCTGAGGAATCTGTTGCGGATCAGGCACCTGCCACCATGTCCAAGGGTGCTGTGGATGCAACTGAAGCAACTGCTGCTAAGGGTTACAACAGCGGCAATGGCTATCACATGAACACCATCCGCCATTATGAAAGAACGCTTACGAGTAATGATCTTAAAGGAAAAATCTCCAGTATTTATGCGAATTCTGTTTCTCCCAGTCACGATAAGCTGGTAGCTGCCTTGACGGAACACAATTATGAGAATAAAACTTCCTTCTCGTCATCGAGCAGCTACACGACTACATGGTCGACCACGGATGATGCGGATAATACTATGTATGTGCTACGCTTTGAGTTTGATGAGGTTACCGGAAAGCAGCCGATTGCATTCGTCAACTGGCGTGCTCACAGCACTATGAACAGTGGTGTTTCTCATCATATTCTGTCCGGTGACTATGCCGTCGGTCTGCGTAAAGTTCTCGCGGATGAAGGATACCGCGCCGCATTCTTCCAGGGTGCTGCCGGTAATGTAGTCCCCGATCCAACAGTGGATGTTTACAAAGTGAGCGGGAAGCTTCAAAAGGATAAAATGGACTGGCTTTATGAGGCAACGGATAAAGAAACCTCACCGACACTTGATGCATCACAGAAAACCTTCATTTACGGTAAAATGCTGGCGGAAATTGCCCAATACTGTATGGAGGAAGCAGACGCAAATGGCAAGTCCTACATGACTGAAACGCCTGTCGGTGAAATCAGCACCTACAAGACCAACTGGTCTGCTGATATGAATAAGTACGATCAGAAGTTTTTGGATGCAGCCATTGCCCTGCGGACAGAGGTTATGAATGCGAATGACTGGGATCTTGCGACTTTTGAAAGTAATTACAGAGTTTTCTTTAACAATAATAAGTCCACCTATTTCCCGTATTATTATAAGACCGATGGTAAGACTGTGGCGATCATCAACAGCCGATTGCACTTTAATACTATTTATGCTCAGGCAAAAACGGTGATAGATAACGGTAAGGCGGTTGCTAATAAAACGGACGCAGTTGAACTGAACGCAATCATGCTGGGTAAAAATGTAGCATTTATTACCTCTCCTAATGAGCTTGCGGACTACTATCATAATTTTGCAGCCGATAACGATATTAAGAGCCATACATCTGCTGAGAAAGAAGCACATAACGATTGGCTTAAGCTAAAAGATGATGATTACGGTATGCCGTTTATGCTGGGCTACGCAAATCAGAATAGCGGCTACATTGCAAACTGGTTGGATTTCCAGGCTAATTCGGGAACTTATTATACCATTACTGGCAAGGCTGCCGAGGGCTATATGCTCTATTCTCCCGGCACCTACGAATCTATGACCTCCTCCTTTGCGGCAGGTCAGGGCGAAGTGCTGATAGATCTTTATGATAAGTTGCTCGATGTTGCTTCTGGAGAATATGATGTGATTGCTCCCTGTGCAGCTTGCGGTAATACTTCTCAAGTCTGGAAGCCTCTGTTTGCGCAATCCACTGCAACCACCAGCTTTGAATCCAGCCACTATTATCTGGTGGAGGATTTACCCCGCCTCAAGACAACATCAACACAGAAGCAGGTTACCGATGGCAAGACATTGTGCATTAACCTGAATGGATATACCTGGGAAACCGAAGGCCGAAGCTTTTATTTGACCACCGGTGGCAAGGTTAGCATCTTTAACACGGAAATGAAGAATATGGGTAACGGTGGCGTTATCCGTTCCTACACGGGAGCCAATAATGTAGGTGGCGGTGTAGTATCTGTTGGCTCTGGCTCTACCTTTAATCTGTATGGCGGTACGATGGAGTACATCAAGGAAGAGGAGAGCTCTGCAAAAGGCACCGGTAATGGTGGTATATTTGCCTTAAGCGGTACGCTGAATATGTATGGCGGCACCATCAAGGGTGGTGACTTGGTAAGCTCCACCTATACCAATGATAAAGGCGCCTACCTTTCCGGTAATGGTTGCGGTGGTGCGATCTATATGAGCAGCGGTTCCGCGCTGAATATGTACGGCGGTAAGATTCTTTCCGGTACTGTCCCGGCTACAGTAACCACAGGCACACTTGAGAAACCGGTTGAGAGTGTGGGCATGGGTCCCTGTATTTACATTGCAGGTAGTACCGCAAAGATTACCGTTGCAAATAATGCAGAGATTGAGGATATTTATTACGGTGCAATGGACGGTGCGAACTTGATTGTTTCTGGTGCCTATACCGGTAAAATTAACTTGTCTTTTGCGCCTAAATTCACCTTGAGCCAGGGAATGGATATTGGTAATGCGATTGAAAACGCAGATATTTTCAATGCAACGATCAGTATGACAGATACTTCCAGAGAATGGAATATTAAGGTTGATGGCAGCAATCTGATACTCAGTGGCTATGCTGACACTACGATTGCAGCGAGCGGCAATGCAGAGTTTACCAGTCTGCAGGAAGCGGTGGATGCTTATAACGGCACCATCATCAAGATGATCCGTGACGAAGAACAGAATGTTGTTGTTGATGAGGGTAAGGACATTTACCTGGATTTGAACGGATGCAGCATCAATAGCACAGTTACCGTTAACGGCAATTACGCGCTGTACTGCAAGGACTCTAAGACTGATGATTATACCGTATCGGATGATAATTACGGTAGGATCAAGGCAGTTTCCGGAAATATTAAGGGTATCCCCGAGGCGTCCTCAATGGCCGATGACGGTTATCTGAAGGTCACAGAGAACGATGGTGTCTCCTTCCACCGTGTCAACCTGGATCTGACAGCTATGAGCTTGCGTGTCAATGAGGTCGATGGCGTGGTTGATCCCAGCGTCTACTATAAGAGTAACTTTATGGGCGACGAAAAGGTAGCCGGAAGCGTTACAAAGTACGGCGTTGCATTGAGCGTTAAGGAAATGCCCAATGAAACGAATCTGGAAAATAAGTGCAAGTATTCCGAATACACTACCTTTAATTCCGGCAACACCGGAAACTCCGCTAACGGCACCTTGCTTAAGGGTATTATGAAGCCTACAAATCTTGCACTGATCAATAACCGCAATGCCAATATGGGCGTTTACGGCAGAGCGTATATCGAAACTGCTGACGGCTATCTGTTTGGTGGCGGATATGTGCGCACATTGAAGGAGCAGACCGAGGCTGCAGATGATAAGTGGTCAGAGTTGACGGATACCCAGAAGGAGTCTATCGAAACAATGTACGAAACCTACACAGCTGTTATGAAGAACTGGGATCTGCCTAAGCTCAAGAACGCTATGAAAATCAGCTAAGACGCTGCAGAAAAATTCAGACGGTTATGAAAAATAGGACTGCCTCACTTTTGTGGGGCAGTCCTATTTTTAATTAATACTTGATTTTGCGTATAGGATAAATTATAATGGAAGATGGTAAAATGTAGGATTTTGCGCGAAAGAGGGAAGTGTGTATGAAGAAAAAAATTTTGGTGAGTTTAATTTTGTGTGCAGCGGTTTTGTGTACACTGTTTGCAGGTACCGTTGCCAATGCGGAAACACCCCGCTATCAGGTTGGCTACGCAATTCGGGATATTAACCCCTGGGTGGATCCCAATGACCATTCCAAAGGCGTACTGCCTGTAGAACTGACCGGTAACGGCAATAATCATTTGCGTGCTTGTACCGGTTTTATGGATGATAATGATGATGGTGTAGTAGGCGAGGGCGATGGCCTGTTTACGACTGCGACTGCTGTAACTGACCCTTACGGCAAGACTATGATCTATATTACCATTGACTCACTGCAGGGCTATGCCGGTCTGACAAAAGCTGTGCGTACAAATATTGTGAAGGAATTGGGTGCCAATAAGATCTCCGGTGATCAGATTATGGTTAATGGTAACCATACCCACTCCGGCCCGTATTTTGACGGCTTGAAAAGCAGTAAGAAGCCCGGTGAAGCTGAGTACTACGAGTATACAGTGGCGCAGATAACCGCTGCAGCCGTTGATGCTTATAATGACCGTGCAGAAGCGGTTATGACAAAGGGTGCTATTGATGCCAAGGAATCCACCGCACATATGGGCTATAACAGTGGTAAGGGTTACCATATGAATGCGATTCGTCATTACGATGTGTCGCGGGCAAACAAAAACTTTGCCTCCGATAAAATGGGTCATGTAACGGGCTCTAATTTTGGTGGTGCAAACACCATTCCCAGCAAGTATCAGCAGGTTTCCAGAGTACCGGCACTGGAGTCCGATAATACCATGTATTTGCTGATGTTTGATTTCCCGGATAATGAAGAGAAACAGCCGATTTTGCTTGTGAACTGGCGTGCCCATAGCACCGGCAACAGTAGTGGAGACACAATGACCAAGGTGTCTTCTGACTATGCCGGATCGCTGCGTGCAAATCTGGCAAAAGCTGGTTACCGTTCTGCCTTTATTCAGGGCGCCGGTGGTAATGTGGTTACCAACAGCACTGGTGTTACCGAAGGCGATATGATGACCGACTGGCTGGCAGAGTGCCCCAACGGCCGTGATCTGAATATTTATGGTCGCCTGCTGAGCGCTATTGCGCAGGATTGTGTTAAGCGGAGCATGACAAAGGAATTGCCTGCCGGAAGAATCCGCAATCTGCAGACTACTTTCCACGGTGATAAGCAGGAAGACAGCGAAGGTATGCTGGCGGCTGCAATTGCCTATACAGAAGGCTCTGCAGCATTGGGTGAGAATAAGTATCTTACCACACCCTATGCATATACCCATACCGATGGAAAGCAGTATTTTATCAGCTCTAAGTTCCACGCAAGTAGTATTATCAGCCGATCCAAAGCGGGCGATACATTTACAGATTGTGAAGTTAATGTCATTGTAATGGGCGATAATGTTGCATTCGTAACAGCCCCCAATGAGATTGCAGACCGCTATGATATTAACGGCTCCAAGAAGAACGAAGATAACGACTGGTATGACCTCATTGAGGAAGATACCTATGGTATGCCCTTCGTTATGGGCTACACCAACGGTGGTAACGGCTATATGCCGTTCTCTTTGGAGTATGATTATAATTCTGAAAAATATTATCAACTGACCGGTTTGGGTAAAAACGCTTGGAAATATCTGTCCCCCGGCAGTTATGAATCCAATACTTCCCGTTATGCACAGGGTACCGGTGAGGCACTGGTTCAATATTTCAAGACTATGCTGGAAACAGTGGATGAAGTGTGCTATGTGAAAGAGTGTGCCGCCTGTGGTACTGAAGTAGAGTGGAAGCCCATTATGGATGTGAGACAGGGTGCCTTGAATGTTACCTCAGGCCACTATTATTTGAATCAGGATGTGCCGATGGGTGTTACGGGTACTAACCGTGTCAGCTTGGACAGTGGCGATAAGCTGTGTCTGGATTTGAACGGACATAAGATGGAAACACCCAGCCGAAGCTTTTACATTAATTCTGGTGCAACGCTGAACCTGTTCGATTCGGTTGGCACCGGTTATGTGATCTCTTATACAGGCGGTAATAATGTGGGCGGTGGCACGGTTTTCGTTGCTTCCAGCGGTGTGTTCAATATGTACGGCGGTACGCTTCAGTTTATCCGTCAGGAAGTGCCGGAGGATAAGTACGAAACAGGTAACGGTGCTGTTATTTCCAGTAGTGGCACGATCCGTATGTACGGCGGTAAGTTGATCGGCGGTGAGTTGACCAAATCCGAATACTATGGTATTGACAACAGCACTAACGGTTGTGGTGGCACAGTTTACCTCAGTGGTAAAATGTATGTTTACGGTGGCGAGATCGTTTCCGGCAAGGCTGCGCCCGGCGCCCGTGGCGATTGTGTTTATGTGGTAAACAGCGCAACGCGTCTCTACCTGTACAACGATGCCAAGATCGATGAGATCTACATTAACGATGTCGGTACAAATCAGTTGGTCGTATATAATGAATTTACCGGTAAGGCCGCAGTCTATTATAATCCCACCAATATTTCTCTGGATGATGAATCTCGGGTTGGAACTGCCAATTCCAAGACTTCCTTTACCGAGGAAAATCTGTACTGTACCAGCCATCCCCAATTTTTAATTGTCGGAACCGGCAGCAGGTTGGAAGCGACGGCACGAAAAGAGGGAGCGGCAGTGGTCGCACATCCGGAGGGAAATGCAGTCTATGATTCCCTTGCGGAAGCCCTTGCAAATGAGAAAGACAGCTGTATCGTCCTTCTGAAGGATATTACAGAGCCGGTGGAGATTTCTGAGGATGCTTGTCTGGATCTGAACGGATTCAGCATTACCGGTAAGATTACCGTTGCTGACGGTAAGACTCTGTATTGTAGAGACTCGGCGACGGATGATTATACTGTCGCGGATGGAAAGTACGGCAAGTTGACGGATGTTTTCGGAAATGTAAAGGGCCTGTATACGGATTCCGGCGTTATTAAAGACGGCTACCTGATGGTATATGCGGATAATGCATATTCTTTCCACCGTGTCAACCTGCGGCTCAGTGCTATGGTGCTGCGCCCCGTAGAGGCAGGAATGTATTATAAGAGCGGTTTTGCCGGTGATGAAATTGTGGCGAAGAATGTAAAGCAGTACGGTATTGCGATGAGCATCGAGGGCGTGCCGGAAGGCGAACGCTTTATGGACAGCTGCGCATACTCCTGGAACTATAATTTCGCATCGGGAGCTGCCGGGAATTCTGCGTCCGGGACGCTGCTTACGGGTGTTATGAAGCAGACAAACACTGCTGAAGCTAATCTGCGTAATGCTGAAACAGAGGTTTACGGCAGAGCGTATATTCTTTTAAATGACGGTACGGTTATATTTGGAGATCCCGTTAATCGGTCTTTGCGGCAACAGGTGGAAGATGTCAGCAAACAGTGGACATCCTTCAATGCGGAGCAACAGAATGCTGCGATTGCGATGTATAACACCTATTCCGATATTATGGCGGATTGGAACATAACAAAGCTTGTGGCAGCTGCTGCCGCGGCAGAGCCGGAAGAAGAGGTTCCAGAAACAACAGAAAATCAGTAAATGTAAACTCCCCCATCTGCCAAGCAGATGGGGGAGTTCTGTATAGGATCATTCAAAATGAATCACACCGAATTCGTCGGGGTTATGAAATGCGCAGCGTCGTGCAGGAACCGGATTCCAAGTGAGATAATGAGGCTGAATGGTTTTATCACCGCATTTATAGAAGTTTGCGCGGGTGGAATAACCGGGAGCGGGGGAGAACTCGGGGAAGAAGACGCGGATAAAAGTGTAGGGGATAGAATAAACAGTTTCCCAACCGCCGGGGATGCGCTTGGCACAGGGGACAATAGAGGGATTTTCTGGGATCAGCCGCAGCAGTTCATCCACATTGGGACCAAAACCCAGAAACAGACAACCGTTGGGGTTACATTCAATGTTAAAGTATCGGGTGTCACCGGCCATAGGACAGAAGAAGAACTCCAGACAACTGTCTTCGCAGATCTCATCCAGCTTTCCGGTCAGCTCGGCACGAATATTTTCCTCTACAGCACTAAGGCGCACATACAGTGCCTGATCGTCATAACACACCTGTGCCTGCGCGGAAATCGGCATAGGTTCGGTTTTGTGCCAATTGTCGATCTGCAGAGCGGGGACCGAGCTCCAATCCGGCTGACCGCTGCATCGGGTAACAGTATATTCTCTCATAATGTAACCTCCTGAGGCATTTTGATTTAGTCAAATTATACCATAGTATGATGCACTTTGCAATGAGAAAACCATAATAATGGAATATGGACTTTTTAAAGATTACGGGGTCACAAAACAGGCAAAAACATCGGCTTGAATTTGGATAAAATTGATAAAAATACGATTTGAAGGCAAATGTAGATTGACATTGCTGGAGAAAAAGGCTATGATATTTGCGTATAAGTATGCGCAAAATACGCGCAGCTGTTTATATGCAGATAATAAAGAACGGAGTGGTATTATGATCGCGATTAAGAATGCAACACTCGTTATGAAGGATCATTTGATCCCCGATGCGGTTCTGTTCATCGAGGATGGTTTGATTGCCGATTTTGGTGAGATGCGCACGACCCCGATCCCGGAAGGTTGCCAGGTAGTAGATGCAGAGGGTCTGTATGTCGGTCCCGGTCTGGTTGATATGCACAACCACGCAGGCGGCGGTCACTGGTTCTACGATGAGCCTATCGAGGCAGCGACATTCAATTTGGAGCACGGCACCACGAGTATTTTGGCGACCCTGTACTTTAATATGAATAAGGATCAGCTGCTGGAGCAGATTGAAACGGTGCAGAATGCGATGAAGCAGCCCGGCGGCGAGAACATTGCAGGCTTCTATATGGAAACCCCTTATATGAACCCCAAGTTTGGTGCGGACAGGGAGAATAACCCCTGGAAGGGACCGGTAGCAGCTGAGAATTATATGCCTCTCATCGAGAAGGTGGGGCAGGATGTCAAGGTATGGGTGCTGGCACCGGAGCGGGAGAATATTGAGCAGTTTGTGATTGACTGTAAGAAGGTGAATCCCACTGTCCGTTTTGCTGTGGGTCACAGTGAAGCATCTCCCCAGCAGATCGAAGCTCTGATGCCCTACGGCCTGTGCATCGGCACACATCACACCAATGCCACCGGTGACCGTCCTATGTATCCCGAGTGTCGTGGTGTCTGTGTGGACGAAACCGTTAACTATAATAAAGAAATTTACGCAGAAATGATCTGCGACAGCCGGGGTATCCACGTGGATCCCTATATGCAGCGCCTAATTCGCAAGATCAAGGGTGAGGACAAGCTGGTGCTGATCTCTGACTCCTGCGTATTTGACGGTCCCATTCCTGACGGCTATGATGGCGTGACCGACCTGTGCTTTGATTTCGAGGGCGAGATCGCCGGCTCTAAGCTGACCCTTGAGGTGGCTTGCCGGAATATGATGAAGCATACCGGTGCATCTATTGTGGATGTGTTCCGCTATGCATCAACCAACCCCTGTAATGCGGTTGGTCTGACAGACCGTGGTCTGATTCGCAAAGGACTTCGTGCGGACCTGGTGATCTGCGATCATCAGATGAATATAAAATCCGTAATTCTGAAAGGAGAATTCAAAAAATGAAAGACTTTATCGTCGATCCCGCAACAAAGTTTGACTTC
>JAZNRQ010000072.1:0-2058 GCA_045590735.1 Faecousia sp.
GGATTCTGACGGCAGCTGGCGGGGTGAATTTTGGTGCAAAATGTTGCGCGGTGCGGCTTTGACCTACAGCTATACCCAAAACTCTGTCCTTTACGAAATTCTCACCCAAACGGTAGCGGATATGCTGACGGTGGCGGAAGCAGATGGCAGAGTCAGCAGCTACAGCCGGGAAACGGAATTTACCAAATGGGACCTGTGGTGCCGGAAGTATGTGCTTTTGGGTATGCAGTACTATTTGGAAATTTGTACCGATGAAGGTCTGAAGCAGAAAGTTCTGACCTATTTGTGCCGGAAGGCGGATTATATTCTGGATCATATCGGACCGGAGGGTGAGGGAAAGAAGCCTGTCACCGAATCCGGTGAGCGAATCTACCGGGGTGCCAACGCGGCGTCTATCCTTGAGCCAATGGTCAGACTTTATAACCTGACAGGGCAGCAGCGGTATTTGGATTTTTGCACCTATCTGGTGGAAAACGGTACGGTAGATGTGGCGAATCTGTTCCGGCTGGCATATGAAGACCAGTTTAAGCCCTACCAGTACCCGGTGACCAAAGCCTATGAGGTAATGTCCTGCTTTGAAGGTCTGCTGGAATACTACCGGGTCACCGGGGAAAACTGGCAGAAAGAGGCGGCGATCTGTTTTGCCGACCGGCTGCTGGAAACGGAGTTTACGGTGGTAGGCTCCTGCGGATGTACCTTTGAATTTTTCGATCACGCTGCGGTGCGGCAGGCAAGCCCGGAAAATGATCTGGCGCAGGAAACCTGCGTTACCGTGACGATGATGAAATACCTGTATCAGCTCCATCTGCTGACAGGTGACCCCAAATATGCAGATGCCTTTGAGATTTCTCTGTACAATGCCTATTTCGGTGCATTCAATACGGAGAATCAGGTCAATCAAAAGATGCTGGACACCTATCCGGGGGTAGCGGCAGATCCGTTCCCCTTTGACAGCTACAGTCCCTTGACGGCGGATGTCCGGGGCAAGCAGGTGGGTGGTCTGCGGCTGTTAAGTGACGGGCATTGCTACGGTTGCTGTGCTGCAATCGGCGCTGCCGGTAACGGTCTTGCCCCCAAAATGCAGCTGCTGACCAATGAAAAGGGCTTTGTGATGAACCTGTACTTTGCCGGTAAGGTAAAGTCCGGAAATGTTACATTTGCCACGGAAACCGGCTACCCGGCAGAGGGAAATGTCCGTATCCTTGTGGAACCGGAACAGACGGAGGAATTTTCCCTTTCTCTGCGGATTCCCGGCTGGAGCAAGGAAACAAAGCTGACAGTAAACGGTCAGTCGGTGCCTGTCACACCGGGCTATACGGTGCTGCAGCGGAAATGGCAGCCGGGTGACCGGATCGAGCTTTCGCTGGATCTGCGGATAAAGGCAGTTTATCCTGTTTCCTACGGCAGCCAGATCCTGATGAACAATCCCCGCTGGAAATATCAGTACATTGCTGCCAGCTTTGATGTGGAGCATCCCAAGGCAAAAGACCACATTGCGCTGCAAAGAGGGCCGGTGATCCTGGCACAGGACAGCCGCCTGGGTTACGATCCCCACCAGCCCGCAGATATTCAGGTGGATGGGGAAGGCTATGTGGCGGAAACACCGGCGCAGGCAGATTTTGACCATACGCTATCTGTGGCTGTACCGCTGAAAGACGGCAAGAAAATGCGGCTGGTGGACTATGGCTCTGCCGGCAAGCTCTGGTCAGCGGAAAGCACGATTGCCGCCTGGATTTTAACAAAATAATATAAAAATGTCGTGTTCAAAAACGAACACGACATTTTTGCTGCCCTTCTTAAATTCCGGTTTATCGAGCAATTACAATCTTCGTTGTCATTGCGAACCAGTGTTCACACTGGTGTGGGGAGCGATGGGAGCGCCGCCTGTGGCGGATGAAGCGACCTGAGCGAGTGGCAGCGGTCGGCAAATGCCAAGACGCTTGTCGTCGCAGGCATTGCCGGGTACCGCAACAGGGACATCTCAAGGAGAATACGGATTCTTCGCTTTCGCTCAGAATGACAAGGTGTATCGAAACAGCTCGAGAAATTGGAATTTGA
>JAZNRQ010000073.1:0-13076 GCA_045590735.1 Faecousia sp.
GACGTTACCGGCATCATCAACCTGCCCGAGGGCGTTGAGATGTGTATGCCTGGCGACAACGTCGTGATGAACGTTGAGCTGATCACCCCCATCGCTATCGAGAAGGGTCTGCGTTTCGCTATCCGTGAGGGTGGCCGTACCGTCGGTTCCGGTGTTGTTACCGAGATCTTCGAGTAATTCGCAGTTTAAATCAATAAAAATCCCCGGTCTTCGGACCGGGGATTTTGTATTAAGATTTGAAAGAAATATAAATTCTTGTTTTTGGCTATTGGAAATACGGTCGTTTTCTGCTATACTATAAAAAAACTTGAAAGGCGATGGAAATGAAAGAACTTTGGTTGAAAATTAAAGAAGCACTTATTTCCGCACTGCCAATTACAGCGATTGTATACATACTGTCTTTTTTGCCTTGGTTTAATTTTTCTGCACCGGAGCTGATTGCGTTTTCTGTTAGTGCAGTAATGCTGGTGCTGGGCATCGGCCTTTTTAATATGGGTGCAGACTTGGCGATGACGCCGATGGGCACCCAGGTGGGCGCGGGACTTTCCCGGCAGAAGAAGCTGTGGTTACTGCTGCTGGTCAGCTTTGTTTTGGGAGTGCTGATCACGGTGGCTGAACCGGATCTGCAGGTGTTGGCAGAAATGGTGCAAAGCGTAATTCAAAACAAAAATCTGCTGATTTATACGGTGGGTATTGGTGTTGGTGCGTTTTTGATCGTTGCCATTTTACGCATTGTATTCCGTAGACGGCTGTCTAATATTCTTATGCTTTTCTATATGCTGCTGTTTGCGCTGTCGCTGCTGTTGGCGGTCAATGATAAGCTGGCACTGCTGCCGGTTGCATTTGATTCCGGCGGAGTAACTACCGGACCGATTACAGTGCCCTTTATTATGGCACTGGGTGTTGGTATTTCCGGTGTGCTGGGCGATAAGCGGAGCCGCGAAAACAGCTTCGGTCTGGTGGCACTTTGCTCCATTGGTCCTATTCTAGCTGTGCTGGTTTTGGGCCTTATCTCCGGAGGCAGTCTGCAATACCAGGTGGAGGATTATGGGATCGGCAGTGACCTGTTGGGTAAATTCCTGCACGCAGCAGGTCTGAAAGCCAAGGAAGTTGCCTTCGCGTTAGGTCTGATCGTTGCATTTTTCCTCCTGTGCCAGGTGTTTTTCCTGCGTATGGGAAAGCGGCAGCTGTTGCGGATCGCATTGGGTGTTTTGTTTACCTATGCCGGACTGGTTATGTTCCTGACCGCAGTGGAAGTTGGGTTTATGCCGATTGGTTACAAGCTGGGCACATCCCTTGCTGAATTACATCCTGCGTGGATCATCGGTCTGGGCTTGCTGATGGGAATATTGGTGGTGCTGGCTGAGCCGGCTATCCATGTTTTGAACGGGCAGGTAGAGAACATCACTGGCGGCTCTGTATCCAAAAAGTCTATGATGATCGGTCTGTGTATCGGTGTTGGTGCTGCCATTGCATTGTCTGTGGTTCGGATTATTTTTGATTTCCCGCTGGTATACTACATCATTCCCGGTTACTTTATCTCTTTGGCACTTTCGCTGTTTGTACCCCCGGTGTATACAGCAATTGCCTTTGATTCCGGCGGTGTTGCCAGCGGACCGATGACATCCGGATTTATACTGCCTTTTGCGATTGGTGTGTGTGTAGGTATACAAGGTCCGGATGCGGTTTTGCGGGATGCCTTTGGTGTGGTTGCTATGGTTGCAATGATCCCTCTGATTACCATCCAGCTGCTTGGCTTCCGTGCAATCGTAGCCAACCGTGTCCAGGAACGCAGAGCGATGAAGCGGATCCTGGATGCAGATGATCAGCAGATCATCAATTTTATGTAAGCGGGAGGGACGGTTATGGCAAATACAATCAATGAATCGGCTATTAAAAAGCTGAAGCTCCTGTTTACTGTCGTGGATCGCACAAAGGCGGAGTTCTATACCGATGTACTGAGCCAGTTTGAGATCAATTGCCAAATGGTTGCTTCCGGTATGGGTACTGCGCAATCAGAAATAGTGGACCTGCTGGGACTTAACATTCACAAAGCGGTGCTGCTCAGTGTCGTTCGTGAAGATATGGTAGACCCTGTGATGCAATGCCTGGAGGACAAATTCTCCACCATTCGCAACGGAAAGGGAATTGCCTTCGCGGTGCCTATGAGCAGTGTGATCGGGGTGAATATGTATCAGTTTTTGAGCAATAACAAGCAGGGAAGGGAGGAATGACTGTGACAACGGATAATCATGAGGTGATTTTTGCAATCGTGAATGCCGGTTTTGCGGAGGAAGCGATGGAGATCGCGAGAGCGCAGGGAGCGCGGGGCGGCACGATCATCAATGCCCGCGGCGTTGCCCGGGAGAAGGAAGCGGCATTCTTCGGAATAGCGTTACATTCGGAAAAAGAAATGCTGATGCTTGTAGTGGAAAAATCCATTCGGGACGGTATTCTCAATGCCCTGTATCAACAAATGGGAATGGGCAAAAAGGCACAGGGAATTGTATTTTCCTTGCCGGTGTCAGATGTGGCAGGACTTGCCGCACCGACCCCTGAAACAACAGAGTGAAAAAGCACCTGCTGACCGTGTCAGCAGGTGCTTTTCTATTGGCTGTAATATTCGGTAGCAAGCTGGATCATATACTCCTCGGCTTTGGTGATGTAGTGATCCTTCCGGTAGGCGGCGATCAGCTCCCAGCTGGCGCTGGGGACAGTACGCAGATATACGGCATTTTTTGTATCATCCGCATAGAATCGTGGGACAAAGGACAGACCGTAGCCGCCCTTTGCCAGCATGTGCAGCGTCAGCAGACTGGGGGTTTCAAAGGCGATCCGGGGAGAAAAACCTGCTTCCCGGAACATTTGATTTTCCAGAGCCCGCAAGGTCGTGCCTTCACCTGCCAGGAGAAATTCATCTTGGGCAAATTCCGCCAGTTGCACCGTGGCAAAATCGCCCTCAGGGGCATCGTCGGCCAGTCGGGATAAAGGATTGTTTTTCGGAACTACCAGCACGATCTCTTCTTCAACCTGCGTCCGGGTGATGATAGACGGATGGGGGAACCCGCTGGTGAGAAAACCAATGTCAACCTTACCGGCAGCGATTCGCTCGTTATTCTCTTGCACCGTCCCCTCGAAAAGATTGATCCGGACGTTGGGGAAGGCGGCACGGAAAGCGGGGAAGATGGCGGAAAACATCTGCGTGCCTCTGCCGGGCGTTACGCCTACAGTGAAGTAACCGGTTTTGTTGTCGGTGATATCGCCGATTTGCAGATAGGCGATCTTTTTGCTTTGCAGTACGCTCTTTGCCATATCGATGTAGATGTGACCGGCAGTGGTGGGGATCCAGCCCTGCTTCGTACGCTTGAACAGCGGTGTTTGCAGCTCATCCTCCAGTTTGGCGATATGCTGGCTCAATGCGCTGGGGGAAAGAAACAACCGCTCTGCCGCAGCAAGAAGCGTTTTTTCCTGTTCAATGGCGATTACATATTCCAATTGACGAAAATCCATATTGTTCTCCTTTAACTGCTTGCAAAAATCCTGTGTACAACTAATATATCATAGTAAAAGCACAATTGCAATCGTTGGGTTGCGGCTGTATTATGAGGAGCAAAATGAAAGAAACAGGTGATATTTAAAGTAGATTTCCGCATATTCTGATGTAGTAAATTCGATATTGTGCAGATAGCTGAAATGTCAAAAGCCAATTGAGAGAATCGCCGTAAAAATTGTAAAAAACTTATTGCTTTTTGACGCATTTCGTGCTAGAATATAGTATCTCTAAAAATATATTTTTTAGGAAGGAGATTTCCGCGCATGAAAAAGGAAGCAAACAAGAAAAGCAAATTGTGGATATTGATTGTTGCGATTATTGCAGCACTGCTGTTGGTGGGCACTGCTGTGGTTGGCGCAATTGTTGGTATTCCCGCTTTGCTGGCATTGTTCGGCGGTTCTGGTGATACTGACGGCAATGCTACACCCCAATCTCCTGTGTATTGGAACTTGGATAGAGTTCAGTTTACGCAGGATTCCGAGACAGGTCTGTCCACCCGTGAAAAGGGTGATGACGGAATGTACCACCTCCGTATGATCTGTGGTGGTCAGCTGATGGATATGGCTACAGCCGACAAGCAGCTGGTCAACTTCATGGATACTATGGATGCCATGGGTCTTGTCTTGGATGAAAACGGTCTGATTATCGATGTTCTGAATGTTAAGGACATTGCTACTGAGACTGCGAAGAATTTCTACGTCAAGGCAATCAATGGTAACACCGTTACTGTTAACTCCTCCATTGCTATGAATGGTATGGACGTACAGTTGGTACTTACTGAAACTGCTGCTGTCTCCGACGTCCGACTCGATTCTGAGACCCTGGGTCAGAAGATCGTTCTGGACATTATGGATATGGTCTGCGTTTACAGCAATGCAGAAGGCGTCGTAACTGACATCTTCCTGCTGGAACGCCCCGCAGCTTCTGAATTGTATCTGCGTGTGGATAGTCTTTACGATGCCACCACTGCTATGACTACCCGTGTACCCGATGAGAACGGTGTTTACACCATTCCCTTCGCTGTAGGCGGCAAGGTCGTCGAGCTGAAGTGTAAAGATAAGAATCTGGTCACTTCCATCGACTCCGGCACAGATACCAATCAGGTTATGGGCCTGACCTTTGATGAGGAAGGCTACATCACCGGCAAACTGGTAGCCGCTACAGCAATCCGTGGTCGTATTGCATGTAATGTTTATAACGTTACTGCAATCAATGGCACTACTATTGAAGTTACCCGTTTGGGCACCGGCTCCGAGCAGGGTAAGGTAGTGACCTTCAACCTGACCGAGGAAACCGAGATCGTTATGAACGAGATCGGCTGTGGTCATTTCATCGGTGAGTATGTTCCCGATCTGAAGATGAACGACCGTGTCATCGTTTGGGTCGATATGAACAACAATGCAAAGTACGTCAAGATCGACCGCCGTCAGGTGGACTATCCTATGTACTACCTGCAGGTCAAGAAGTGGGATTCCACCACTCAGCAGACTACCCGTGTTCCTGAGAATGGCTACTACGTTTACGAAATGGCTTCCAAGGGCAAGATTGTTACCGTCAAGACCAAGAGCAAGGAACTTGCTAACTTGATGGACGGCAACAGCTGGCAGTTCTTCGGCCTGAGAGTCGAGAACGGCATTGTCAAGGAATACTTCGATGCCAACTGTATCTCCGGTGGTTACGGCATCGGTGGTCAGCGTTTCGTAACGCAGGTTATGCCTACTATCGTTCGTATCGTTTCCGGTTCCGATTTCAACAGCGGCGGCAACTACATGCTGTCCCCTGAAACCGAGATCTATGATATGACCGGTGCTCCCGGCACTAAGCTGGGCGCAAAGACCACCCTGCGGGAAGGCGACCGTGTTATCGCTAACAGAACTGTGGATAACTTCATTACCCACATCTATGTTCTGGACCGTTATCAGACTGGCTGCAAGATCTACTACAATGCTGCCCGTAAGTATAACGCTACAACCTTGGAAACTACCCGTGCTTTGGAGACCGAAGGTCCCAATGAAGGCTACTATGTCTTCAAGATGTACGTTGACGGCAAAGTGGTAGAGGTCAAGACCAAGGATAAGGCCATTGCTACTATTATTGATGCGCAGAATGCACCTATTGTTGCCATGAAGGTCAACAAGGATAATGTGATCACTGCTGCATTCCCTGCAATTGCCGGTCAGAAGTTCACCTCCAAGGTGCTCAACTACAACTATGTAGGCGAGATCACTGCTGATAAGACCATCAGCTGTTACTACTTCTCCAATGGCGAGAAGAAGGATGCAAGTATGTCCTACAAGATGGCTAAGAATTGCAAGGTCTACAATGTAAGTAGTAACTACAGCGACCATCCCGGCGAAAAGTCTACATTGAAGAAGGGTGACCGCATCCAGGCTCTGCTCGATATCCAGACCGGCGAATTGACCCATATTTGGATCATGGGCCGTATGTATGATGCACCTCTGTACTTCCATGTAGAGCGCAAGGGCGTTGATAAGGACGGCAATACTAACCGTGAACCCGATGCAGAAGGCTACTACTCTGTCCAGTTGTTCGTTGACGGCAAGATCAAGACCTTCCGTACAAAGAGCAAGGAAATCATGTCCCAGGTTGATACCTTCGGCAGTGAGACCTTCTTCATTCTGGAAACCAATGGCGATATCATTCTGAAGACCGGTTCTGCCGCTGAGTCCAAGCGTGCAGTGAATAATATTGTTTCCCACTACGATGTCACTAAGGTGTCCGGCAAGAAGGTCACCCTGACTCGTATGCGTCCCGGTTCCTCCAACCTTGGTGATGTAAAGGAAATCACGCTTGACAGCAAGACACAGGTTTATGATGTTTGCTATTACTCTCCCAACCAGTTTAAGGCTGTTAAGCTGGAGAAGGGCGATCGCGTTCTTGCTTATGCTGATCTCAATGGCAATGTTACATATGCCTTTGTTATGTATGCTCATACCCGTGTCAACGGTACAGAATCCAAGTGTCCGCACTGTAACAAGGTTGTTTGGTGGGAGCACTGGACCGGCGCTCAGATTTCTAACTCTGAGTTGACACACTACTATATGCCTACTGACCGTACCCGTGGCCAGGGTCAGGTCGGTTATGACGAGACTACTACCCCCACCGCATTGCACAACACCATCGTTTTTGATATGAACGGCTGTACATTGACCTCCACTGCCCGTAACTTCCTGGTTTACAGCAACCTGGTCCTCATCGATACTGTCGGTGGCGGTGTTCTGGAAGCACAGGGCGGTGCAGGCTTCAGCGGCGGTAACTTCCTCGTGATCGGCGGTAATGTTGATGTTTATGACGGCATCACCATCCGTATGGCTGAAAATGCCAAGGGTGCCGGTAGCGGTGGTAACTTCAATGTAAGTAACAAGGAAGTTAAGGATGCTGATGGCAAGACCCTCAGAACCTATACTGGTACTATCAATATTCATGATGCTGTGATTGAAGGCTGGCCTGGTGTAACCAACAGCAACTTCAATATGAATGCAGGTACTGTTCTGAATGTTTCCGGTGGTAAGATTAAGAACGGTACTACCGGCATTGCAAACAATGCTGTGCTGAATGCAAGCGGCGGTAGCTTTGAAAATGCTAAGATCAGCCCCTCTGCTAAGTCTATCATTAACCTCAGCGGCAATCTGAAGGTTAGCGGTGATGGCATTGATTTGAGAGAGGGTGCAAAGATCACCACTTCCAAGCTGTCCGGCGATGCAAAGGTCGTTGTTCAGGCTTACGGTATCTTCACCGAAAAGCTGAGCAATGCAGCTGCGCAGAAGCCTTACTATGAGGCTGAGCGCAAGTTCTATCCTGTCGAAGTCAAAGACAGCGCTCTGTGGACTGACAGAGATCCCAGCAAGCCCGACTATCAGCCGGAAGCTGAGGTTCCTGCAAAGCCCGAGGTAACAGTTGTTGATAAGGCTCCTCTGGCATTGGATTCCAATAGCCAGGCTAAGTGTCCTGTCTGTAACGAGGTCGTTACCTGGATCGCTATTAAGGACGCAACCAAGGCACAGGAACTGACCGATGGTCAGCACTACTACCTGGCTGCAGACATTACCTTCGAGGCAAAGGATCATCCCTATATTCAGGTCGCTGCACAGAAGTCTGCTTGCTTGCACCTGAATAACCATAACATTACTGCTACCAATGCAATGGCAGTTCTGGTTAACGGTTCTCTGAACATTATGGGTGACGGCGTTGTTTCCGGTAACGGTTACTCTGATGAGAAGCTGGCAAGCCTGCCTCATCTGCACGCTGCAACCATCGAAGTCAACAGTGCCAAGGCTGTTCTGAATCTGTACGGTGGTACTTATGTCAAGTCCGCTGACAACGATTCCAGAGTGCTGATGGTTACCAACTCCACTACCAAGGAGCTGGAAGAGAAGGCAGCTGGCAACCACATTGTGGGTGTCCACGGTAACGGCGGTACCATCAATATGTTTGATGGCGCAGTTATTGATGCCTCCGGTACCAAGAAGGAAGCTTTCCGTGGCTTCTGGGGTATGTTCAATCTGTACGGTGGTACTGTCCAGGCTGGTTCCGGTAATGCAATTACCGCCGGTAACTGGTCCGGTTCTCAGTCCGGTAGCGCAAGCATTTATGGCGGTGTTGTCAAGGGCACCGTTAATGGCAGCGGTATCAAGACTGCTATCTCCGAACTGAACCTGTTCGGTGGCGAGATGCAGGGCAATGTTACCTACAATGCTAACGCTAAGGTTACCGTTGCAGGCAACCCTGTTGTGCCCAAGCTGGTTGTTCCTACTAACCGCACCGGTGAGTACGAGGGCCTCATCTTCCTCGGCAAGCTGACCGAAGGTGCAAATATTAATGTTACCGGTTCCGGTATCTTTACCTATCAGTGCGCAAATGTTGAGGAATACCTGCAGTACTTCCACAGCCTGACTGCGGATGCTGTTGTTGTAAACAACTTTGCACTGGGCTTCTATGTTGAGCCTGTTCCCGAGATTCCTGAGAAGATCGAGAAGATGCCCGCATATACCGACGAGCTGGAGTTCCTGGATGGTTCTCGTTGGGCTGTGTGTGCAGTTTGTGAAAAGTATGTTGCTTGGAAGCCCATTACTCAGGCTGCATTCGGTGATAAGTGCTTCACCGGCACAGAGAACGGTCTCCACCTGTATCTGGCTGAGGATGTAACTTACACCGGTACTGAAACCTTCATCAACGCTCCCGGCGCTGATGGTAATAAGAATGTTCCTTATACTACATGTATCCATCTGAATGGTCATAACTTTACTGCAACCAACACTAATGTTGCCCACGGCAGCAATGGTTCTCTGAATATCCTGGGTACCGGTACTGTTTCCGGTAACGGTAAGAACGGTGCAGCAATCACCATCAATACCAACAAGGATGTTGGCGGCGGTATGTTCCTGTACTCCGGTACTTACACCAAGCCCGCATCCAACGCATCCGGTGTTGTTCAGGTTAACTCCAACGGCGGCCGTATCTGGATCGGCAAGGACGCTACCATTGTTACCGAGCCTGGCGTATTGGCAGCTAAGGTATCTGGCGGTAATCTGATCAGCGGTCATCTGGTGATCGAGGGTACTGTTAAGGGCGGTTATGTTGAATCTGCTCTGAAGATCGTTAAGCCCGAGCTGGAGTGCGATGTTATTCTGGAGCTGAAGGATGCTAACCTGGAAGGCGGCGCTAAGCTCGCACAGGATACTCTGTTCGCTGTCAGCGGTGAGACAAAGATCAACGGTCTGGATATGACCTCCGGCAACGTTATTCTGATGTCCGACCTGAGCGGTGATGCTAAGATCATCGTTAAGGCAAATGGCTTCTTCACAGATGATCTGGATGATGCAAATGGCCAGCTGAAGTACTACGAGGCTGCTGCAAAGTTCCTGCCTGTTGAAGTTAAGGCTGGTAAGCTGTGGACTGATCGCGCTCCCAACGCTCCCGACTATGTGGATGATCCTGAGGTGCCCGCACTGCCCGCACTGCTGAAGACCGACAATTCTGATCTGGTTCTGGATGCAAATAACCAGGCTAAGTGCCCTGTTTGTGATAAGGTCGTTACCTGGACTGCAATCACCCAGGCTGACATTAATAACAGCGCTGAAGATTATGGCTACGCCCTGTCCGGTGATACTCACTACTACCTGGCAGAGTCCATTACCTACACCGGTTCCAAGGTGGCTATCGGTTATCCCTGGACTCAGGAAAATTCCGGCAAGACTGCTTGCCTGCATCTCAATGGCAATAACCTCACTGCCACAAATGGTATTGCATTCTTTGTTGGCCTCCGTCTGAACGTTATGGGTAACGGTGTTGTTACCGGTAATGGTAAGCTGTCCAACAGAGCTGCAACCTTCGATACCAACTCTACTGCAGCATTGGTTAACCTGTACGGTGGTACCTACACCAAGTCTGCAAACAACGATTTCCCCGTTCTGACCATCAATGCTGCTGGCGGTACCCTGAATATTTATGATGGCGTTACCGTTGACGGCAGAGAGAACAAGGGCGATGTAGTTCGTACTTGGAATGGCACACTTAACATCTATGGTGGTACCATTTACGGTGGCACTACCGGTGCATGCGTCAATGCTTCCAATAGTACCCACAGTGGCAATCCTGTTGCCGGTACTGTCAATATCTTCGGCGGTTTGCTGCAGGCTACCAACGGTAGCGGTGCGGCTGCAAATGGCAGTGCAAGCAAGAAGGCAACGCTGAACATTTACGGCGGCGAGATCAAGGGTACTACGCAAGTTAAGTCTACTGCCAATGTGACTATCGGTGGTACTGCTAAGATGAATCGTCTGCATGTGGATGCAGATCAGAAGATCACTCTGGCTGAAATGTCCGAGGGTGCTTCTATCGATGTCATCGCAAACGGCATCTTCACCAATCCTTCCAATAACGCAAATGCCTATGTCAAGTACTTCCATGGCTTCAGCCTAGGTTCCTTGAAGTACAAGACTCCCACGGTCGTCGAAAACGCCCTCTTCACGGAAGAGGGCACCGACGAGCCCGGTACTGGGCCCGAGCCCGAGCCCGAGCCCGTAGCACCCGCCATTGATAACTCCGATCTGGTGTTCGAAGAGGGTACTACCAAGGCAAAGTGCCCCGTTTGTAACGAAGTTGTCGAGTGGATCGCAATCACGCAGGCTGAATTTGGCACTACCGGTATTGGCGACGTTACCGAAGCTGGTAAGCACTACTACCTGGCTGAGGACATCAATTACACCGGTACTACCAACTTTATCAGAGGTCCCGGTAACTCCGGTAAGCTGTGTATCCATCTGAACGGCCACAACTACACCGGTGCTGCTCCGTTCCTGTTCGGTTGGGGCTCCAAGTCCTGCGTTATGGGCAACGGTATCGTTGCTAACGCAAATAACACTGCAAAAACCGGTGCTATTGTTTGGAACACCGGCACAAAGACCAATGTTGATATTCAGCTTTACGGTGGTATCTACACTGTAACGAAGGACAATGTCAACGGCAGTGCAATCTTGATTAACACTAACGGTGGTGACATTACCATCCACCCGGGTGCTACTGTCATCGGTTCCAAGACGGCTCCTGCTATTTATGTTGGTACGTCCAGTATACGTACATCTGTGCTGACCATTAACGGCGCTACCGTTGATGGCATCCTGAAGGTTTATCCTCTCAATGTTTCCGCTGGCTACTCCACAACGATCACTCTGGATGATGCTACGGTTGCTCAGGTCGATTTGGGTAAGGATGTTTCCTTTATTGTTAAGGGTGACACCAAGATCCATCAGCTGAATATTGATGAGGGTGCAAAGATCACCGTTGGTGACTTGACCTCCAACGCAAAGATCAATGTTAAGGGTAACGGTGTGATTTCTGAAGCAAATGCCAAGATGAGCACCTACTTCGGTATGTTCACCTCCTACGGCTGCCAGCTGTCTGTTGAAAACAATGCTCTGGTCGCCCGTGATCTGAACAAGATCAGCAATGCAGCACTGTCCTTCACCGAAGGCACAACTGCAAATTGCCCCTACTGCCAGAAGTCTGTTGAGTGGATTGCTATTAAGTCCACCGATACTTACATCAGACCTGCTTCCGGTGCACACTACTACCTGCCTGAGGATGTAACTGTCAATGCTGCCGGCAACGGTCATGATGGCTTCTTCGAGGTTATGTTTGCCGATAGCACGCCCAATGTTTGTCTGCACTTGAACGGCCATAACCTGACTGTAAATGGTCATCGTGCATTGATGATTGCTCCCGGCACTCTGAATGTGATGGGCCAGGGCATCGTTGCAGGTGACAACAATGACGGTTCTACCATCCATGTTAACGGTAGCAATGGTTTAGGTGTGATCAACCTGTTTGGCGGCACCATCAAGAAGGTCGCTACCAACACTACCGGCTCCGTTGCGTACATCGGTAATAATGGCGGTACCATCAATATGTATGCCGGTGCTGCTATCGACGGTAAGGATCAGACATTTAATGCTGTTGCCCTTGTCCGTATGTACGGTAACTCCACCAATACTAAGGCTGTCGCTACCTTCAATATGTACGGCGGTACCATTAAGGACGGTGTGAATACCGGCGGTAACGGTGGTAATGTGGCACTGCAGCATGCGAATAATAGCATTAACGCCAATGCTGTCTTCAATATGTATGCAGGTACTATTTCTGGCGGTAAGGCAGAGGGTAAGCAGGGCGGTAACATTTACGCTTTTGTCAATGATTCTCCTGAAAATGCTAAGGCTGAGCTGAATCTGCTGGGCGGCACCATCGCAGGCGGTACTGCTTTCGAGGGTGGTAACATCCATGTCAGAAAGGTCCCCATCGTTCTGCAGAATGTAACCGTTTCCAACGGTACTGCTGCGGTTACCGCAACTGCTACTGCAGCACACGGCGGTAATATTTCCTCTATGTACTCCACTGTGACTATCAATGCGGGTACGTTGATTTCCGGCGGTACTGCAGCTGCACAAGGTGGCAACCTTCGTTGCTATCTGAGCAGCGTTACTATGAACGGTGGCGTGATTACCGATGGTCAGGCAGGCGTATCCTGGCGTAATCATAACATTTGGCTTGTTGGTAATGATACAAACCGTAAGACTATGGTGATGAACGGCGGTTTGATCGTCGCAAAGCCTGACGCAACCATGGAAGGCAGCGGTGTCGATCTGGCTACCAATGCAACCCTGTATCTGGGTGGCAGCGCAACCATCGTAGATTCCAGTACTTCTACTAAGGGTGCTATTGATGCTTCCAGCGGATGCAATATCCGCGTTTTGGATGGCTGGTGCGGTAGCGCAAGCTTCAAGCAGCCTACTGTCTATGCAGCAGCCGCACAAGTTCCCACAACTGCACTGCAGATTGTAAAGCTGGATGCCGGTATGAATGAAACCGCTGGCGGTTCCATTACTGGTCATCTGTATCAGCTGAATGACGGCACTTGTATCGAGGCTCTGCCACAGGCTGACGGCAGCTTCAAGATGGCTGGCTGATTCCAAGTCAACACAATGATACAGCAACCCCCGGGCTTTTG
>JAZNRQ010000074.1:0-7693 GCA_045590735.1 Faecousia sp.
CTTTGATTTTTGACGGATGAGGTGGAAATGTAGGTAGATTGCAGCGGTTACGATGGTGCGGTAACACCTCATCAGTCGCCTGCGGCGACAGCTTCTCCTCAAGGAGAAGCCTTTTTAACAGCTCGATAAACCGGAATTTAATTCTTAACTCTCAATTCTTAATTCTTAATTCTTAATTATTCTTTTTGGAGGAATTTACTATGGCTCTTTACAGCGAAGTGGTTATGGACCATTTTATGAATCCCCGGAATGTGGGCGTTATTGAGGACGCTGACGGTGTTGGCGAGGTTGGCAATGCCAAGTGCGGCGACATTATGAAGATCTACCTGAAGATCGAAAACGATATTATTACCGATGTGAAATTTGAGACCTTTGGCTGCGGCAGTGCCATTGCGTCTTCCTCTATGGCAACGGAGATGATCAAGGGCAAATCCATTCAGAACGCAATGGAGCTGACCAATAAGGCGGTTGCCGAGGCTCTCAGCGGTCTGCCCGCCCACAAGATGCACTGCTCCGTTTTGGCGGAGGAGGCCATCAAGTCCGCACTGAAGAATTATTATGATAAAAACGGTATTCCCTACGACAAGACCCAGTTCCCCGACTGCGAGAACTGCGCCCACTGCCACCAGTAAGGGAAAGTGCTATGATCGTATCAACGAAAGGGCGTTATGCCCTGCGGGTCATGGTCTATTTTGTCCTCCACGGTAATGAGGGCTACATCCCTCTGAAGCAGATCGCGGAGGCGGAGGGAATCTCTCAAAAATACCTGGAATCCATTATGACCACGCTTTCCAAGGCGGGTTTTGTGGATGCGGTCCACGGAAAAGGCGGCGGCTACCGGTTAAACCGGAAGCCGGAGGAGTACACCGTCGGCAGCATTTTGAAGCTGACAGAGGGCAGCCTTGCTACGGTGTCCTGCACCACCCAAGGCCCCAATGCCTGCAATCGTGCCACCTGCTGCCACACGCTTCCGATGTGGGAAAAGCTGGATACGATGGTGGATGCCTTTTTTGAGGGGATCACCCTGGCAGACCTGCTGAAGAAATAAAAGGAAGGACATCCTCAAAAAGCTGAGGATGTCCTTTTTCGTTTGTTGTACCAAATTCCGGTTTATCGAGCAGTTCCGTTGGTGAGCGTAGGGGCGACCATTGGTCGCCCGTTGCGGTACAATTGCACGAATGCGCCGAAACTACCGGCGAAATTGCAACATTTCACTGCGCGGGCGACCAATGGTCGCCCCTACGTATTCTATCGATAGATTTTCCGTTAGTGGGCGGCGTCCAGGGGACGCAGGACGCTGAATTCATTGAATCGGGTGTCGTGGATCTCCGTCAGGAATACCACCCGGATGTTGGGGTCGGTAAGTCCGGTCTGCTGTGCCAGCAGTGCCGCGTCGGCAGCGGCAGCGTCCTTAATGTACAGGCGGCTGCGGCCTTCCGGCAGTGTAAAACCCGGGTTCTGCACAAAGGAAACGGTGAAATTATCACCACCGCAGGAGGTCATCAGGGTTTGGGCGGCAGTGGCAAGGGCTTCTGCCTTGTCGCCGTCAAAGCGCATATACTTGGTGTCGGGGAAGTCGAAATAATCGTAAACTACCTCGTCAAAGCCTAAATTCTTCAGCTCCATCGTGGTTTGCACCAGGTAGGTCAGCGTACCCTGCCGGGCGGGATTCAGCCAGTAGCAGCCACCGTCGTCCCGGAACAGGTAAGCACCACGGGTATCGAACACACCGTCGTTTACGTTGTTAAGACCGTACATCCGGTCACGGAGTGCCGGCACCCGGGCGATCAGGTAATGGCCGTTTTTGTCCAGATCGCTGATCAGCTGATCCACAGCGGCAATGTCCACCTTGCTGTCCCGGTGCTCGCTGACACCGGAGGAGTAGAAGAAATTGCCCAGTGCGCTTTTTACTTCCAGCATAATGGGCGTGCCCCGTTCCAGGGCATTTGCCTGCTGCCGAACGGTGTCCACACCGGCGATCAGTGCCGCCCGGTCCACATAGTAGCCGGTCAGGGCGGTCAGCTCTTTACTGGTATTGATGGCGTTTTCGCCTTCATTATAATAAATAGATACAGGGATTTTCTCCGGCGGCACAGCCAGCTCCCCTTCGGGGATCTGCTCCGGCAGAGACATATCCAGCACAGCACCTTCGTCACGGGTGTAGATCACAAAACGCTGCAGCCAGGTAAACCAGGCAAACCATATAACAGCCAGCACCACCAGCACAATGGCGGTGATGAGAAGGCTGCGTTTGATGATCTGCTGGGTGCGGTAGGGAATGTACATATTACAGCTTGGCGCAAAGGCAGCGCCATTCCTCCTCTGAATGGGTTTGGGTAACGGTCAGACCTGCTCCCTGGAGGGCGGCCACCACGTCGCTGAGGCGGCTGTCCAGAATTCCGGAACAGATCAGGGTGCTTTCCGGGTGCATCAGCCGGGGCAGCACCGGTGCCAGGGGGATGATCACATCTGCCACGATGTTCACAAGTACCAGTGCGTACCGGTTTTGACACAGGGTTTCCATCAGCTTTTTATCGGAGAGGACATTTCCGGTCAGGGCGGTAAATTCTTCTGTACCGTAGCCGTTGTAGGCGGCATTTTCCCGGGCGATGTCCTCTGCCTTGGGGTCGATGTCCACACCGATGGCGTGGGCGGCACCCAGCCGCAGGGCGGCAATGGACAAGATACCACTGCCGCTGCCAAGATCCAGGCAGCAGCAACCGGGTGTGACCAGCTTCTCCATACAGCCCATCACCATCCGGGTGGAGGGGTGAGCACCGGTGCCGAAGGTCAGACCCGGGTCAAGGATCACCGGCAGGCGACCTTCCGTGTCCGTATCCTGCAGCCAGTAGGGCAGCACCAAAAGCCGGTCACCAACTTTTTGGGGCGGGTAGTTTTCCTTCCAGCTTTCCGACCAATCGGTTTGGGGCAGTAGTTTTTTCGTCAGAGCCAGAGGACCGAAAATGCCCTCTTTGTCCGAATTCTTCATCTGCGCCAGCAGATTTTCCAAACGGGTCAGCCCCTCCGTGTCCGTATCCTCAAGATACAGACGGATCTGGGAAAGGCCCTGTAGCTGCTTTTGCAGCGTTTCGTCGATGTAATCCCAGTAGGCACGGTTCTGATCCAAAAAGCTCTCCAATTCTGCCTGGTCTTCCAGTACCAGATCCTCAAAGCCTCCTGCGGTCAGTGCCGCAGCTGCTGCTTCGATACCGCCGGGGGCGGTGGTGACGGTGATTTCAAACCAGTTCATCAGGATGCTCCTTTTGCGTTTTTTTCTTATTATACTATCTCTTCGCCAAAAAGAAAAGCCTAATCTTCAAATTCCAATTTAGCGGGCGATTACAATTTTCGTTGTCATTGCGAACCAGTGACCGATGTCACTGGTGTGGCAATCTAAAAACCAAGTGTTACCAATAGATTGCCACGCCAGTGTGCGCACTGGCTCGCAATGACAATTGGGCAATACGAATTTGAAACAACTCGATAAATCGGAATTTGAAGATGTAACGAACCGAGCGGGTCAGGGAAGTAACGAAAAGCAATGCACCGTGCACGCATTGTTTGCGGGCACTGCCCGCTAAATTGGAATTTAATTCTCAATTCTCAATTCTCAATTCTCAATTGTTAATTTCCGGCGTTTCCGGGGAGTGGAAACGCCATCCGGGGTCGGATGGCGTTTTTTCTGTTACAGGGGTTCTGCCTTGATCTTGGCGAACCGGCGGGGGTATTTTGCCGGGGTGGGGGCAACCTTCCGCAGAACGATCACCGTATGGGCAGTGCCATCCACAGGGAATTCCTGCAGCTGCTCCAGCTTCAGTCCCAGTTTGGAGATGGCATTTTTCGCCTCTGCCAGTTCCTCTTTGGCGGCAGTACCCTTCATTGCCAGCACAGCACCGCCAACCTTTACATAAGGGGCGGTCAGCTCCAGCAGCACATTCAGCCGTGCCACGGCCCGGCTGGTGGCGAAGTCATAGCTCTCCCGGCAGGTGGCAACTGCCTCCTCTGCCCGGGCGGTAACGCACTTTGCTTCCACACCCAGGGTAGGCAGTACCTGCTCCAACCAGTTCATCCGCTTGCCCAGAGAATCCAGCAGCGTCAGCTCCATTTCCGGACAGGCGATTTTCAGCGGCACACCGGGAAAACCGGCACCGCAGCCCACGTCGATCACCTTTTTACCCCGCAGATCCTGCAGAGTCAGCACACTGAGGCTGTCCAGCAGGTGCAGCTTTGCCACCTGGGTCGGCTCGGTGATGGCGGTGAGATTCATAACCTTATTTTGCTCCACCACAGCACTGCCAAAATCGCACAGCTGCTGCTGTACCTCCGGGGACAGGGAAAGTCCCAGCCGGGGCAGCCCTTCTTCCAAAGTTTTCCGCATTTGCATCATTTTTTCTTTGCGTTGACCAATCCGGAAAGATCCACCTGCGTGGGATCCAGGGGATTGAAGGGGGCTTCTTCTTCCACGTGCAGGGGTACAACAAACTTTTCCACATACCAGTTGGTCAGCAGGTCCGCTGCGTTGGAGTAAAGGGAGAAATGAATGGGTGCGTCCTCAGCGGAGGCACTTTCCGGGATCTCCGCCCGGTTGTTTTCCGCCATATCGTCGTCACCGAAGAAATCGATATACGCTTCCAGATCCCGGCGCAGCAGCTTGTTGACGCCGCTGTCCACCTGGGTGGCACAGGCCTGCGCGGTGCTGGTGGGGATCTCCTTCAGAGCGTTGTAGCAGTAGGTGTATGCCACCAGATTGGCAGAATACTGGAACGCCTTGGAGGGATTGGAAGTGCCTGCCAGGTAAGCGGCAAAGGCAGCGTCCGCATCGGAATAGATGCACATCCGGTGTGCCATTTCCTTGCACATAGCAAAGGGCAGTGCCACATCGGGAACATTGGGATTTACGGAAGCTTCGCCGGTCAGTGCCACGGTAACACCGGTGTTTTTGCCATAAAGGAAGCTAAAACCAAGCTTTTTCACCGGAGCGGTAGAGCCGGCAAAGACAGAGATGGCCTGATCGTAGGCAAGGGCAGTATAGCCGTCACCGGCCTGCTTTGCCATATCTTCAAAGGTGCCGAAATTCACCTCTCCCTGCTGGTCTCTGCCGATCTCCATTGCCAGCCGGTTTGCCTGATCCCGGAAGTAGAGGGTGGCTTCGTTCAGCTCAGACACGGTATAGTCGGAAACCTCCAGCCGGACATCGTCAGCCAAAGGGCTTGCGTAGCGGTTCAGACCGTAAAGACCGGTGTTCAGCATAAAAATACAGCTGATTGCCGCAAAGACCCAACCCAGCCACTGGAAGAAATTCCAGCGAAGCACGATCATCAGGATCACGGTGGCGGTCAGTGCCACGAAAAGACCGATCAAAAGCACCTGCCACAGAGAAAAGTTCATCACACCGGACCAGTTGGACAGGGATGTGATCACCATTCTGGTCATATAAGGATAGATCATATCCACAAGCACGCTGTGTGCCTGGGCATAAGCCATCAGGGCGAAGCCGATAACAGCGAAGATCGCTGCAGCCAGATATCCGCGCCAATATTTCAAACCAACCGCCTCCTTGCTTTTGGTAAGATTTCTATCTTCAGGGAACCCGTTTCAAAACGGGCTCAAGTTAGTATATCACACTTTTTGCGGCTTGTCAGCATTTTTTTATCAGAAGCACAAAAATCTGCCTCTGCAGCACAGCAATTGTGCCAAAATACACAGGCACCACTGCCACAGACCGCCCCGTGCCTCGAAGCCGCCGAATTGCTGCGCCTGCTGCCGGTAAGCTTGCCCACCGTTCTGGATCAGCTCCAAAGTCCGCAGGTATTCCATATTATCCGGCTCCATGGAAACCGCCCGGCGGATATGCTCCAGGGCGTTGACCTGATTGCCCAGACCGTTGTTGGCAAGGGCGGACAGATAGTACCACCGGGCATTTTTCTCCGGACAGCTTGCAAGGATATTCAGTGCCTCCCGGAATCTGCCGAAACGGATGTACTGGGCGGCTGCCTGCTGATACCGGTCCCCGGAGCTGCCCGGGTCGGTGCGGTAGCCGGTGTGGGAGTTGCCTTTTCCGGGATTTTTAATTTGGTCGTAGGCGGCATTGATCTCCTGCATTTTCCGGGCGGCCTCCTGGTCGCCGGGATTCCGGTCCGGATGGTACTTCATTGCCAGCTTGCGGTATGCTTTTTTGATTTCCTCGTCGGTGGCGTCACGGCTGACGCCTAAAACCTGATAGGGATCCTGCATCATTCGGTTTTCCTTCCCTTGCGGCGCTGCCGGCTGCGGTATTCCAGCCAGATGCCGCTGTATAAAATATTGTCCAGCAGGGGCTTGTCCTGCACCAGAGGGAGCTGCTCATAGTAAGTGGTGCATTGCCCCATAGCCAGCAGGAGCGATTGCTCCCAGAAGTCCGGGTCCTCGTCCATACCCATTGCCAGAAAAGGATTGTAGCGGTGCTTTTTTCTGTCCCGGCGGTAATCCACCGCTGCATCTGCCAGGTAAATGTAACGGCCAAGACCCATCCCCATTTGCCGCAGGGTTTCTGACCACCGGTCTTCGGTAAAGACCAAAAGCTCGCCCAAAAGTGTGCCAAAACAGCAGGCGGCAGCGTCAGGGTCGGGGGAATTTTTCTTTTCCAGTTCGGAAAGGGCGTTCAGGCAGCACTCCATAGCCGCCCATTGCCGGGGATATTCTTTTTGGATCCGGGGCAGGTCTTTGGAAAAGACTCCCGCCAGGTGTTTGGCGGACTTTTTGCCCTCGTCCCGGTAGTCGTCCATACAGTTGTGGTAGCCCAAAGCGATATTCATATCCGCTGCGTAACGGATGTAGGGGCTGTCCGCATAAGGACGCAGCGGGTGAAGCACGCAGGCGTGGTTACCGCCGGTCTCCTCCGGTTCGTAAAGACTCATCAGCAGCAGTGCCAGAAACGCCATATCATAGCTCAGTGCTACCCGGGCGGTGTTGGAGGCACGGCTGCGCATTTGCCGGCAGATGCCGCAGTAAACGGCGCTGTAACGGTTTTTTTGTTCCCGGGTCAGCTCTGACCCATTGGCAGTTACATAGCCAAACATAGCCGCACCCCCCTTTTTTAAATTGAGAATTGAGAATTAAGAATTAAGAATTAACTTCCGGTTTATCGAGCAGTTACAAATTATAATTTGCACCCATTATACCCTCTCCCGGGGAGAGGGTGCCCCGAAGGGGCGGGAGAGGAATGGCGTGCAGTGATAGTCAGTAAAAAGCCTGCTATTATGCAGTGATTTGGGTTTTCCTCCCGCATTCCTCTTCCGACCTCGCTACGCTCGGCCACCTTCCCCCCGGGGGAAGGTATTAGTGCAGTGCGAATTTGAAACAGCCCGACAAATTGGAATTTATATTTTATCCATTATACTGACTATATCATAATTTGCCCTTATGAACAAGCCGTAAACAAAAAAAGAAATTTACAAAAATTTCCATTTTCCGACCGGCGGCAAAAAGCCCTTGCATTCTACAAAACCATTTGCTATAATATGGAAACAACGCAGGGTTCGTATATCGGTAATACAACGGCTTCCCAAGCCGTGAAGGCGGGTTCGACTCCCGTACGCTGCTCCAAAAAAGGAGTAACTTTTGGTAGACAAAAGTTACTCCTTTTTTTATCCAAGGCGCAGGCTTGGCATATCATCGCCGCACGAAGTGCGGTGCATATCATCAGCCCCTTTGG
>JAZNRQ010000075.1:0-6296 GCA_045590735.1 Faecousia sp.
TTGCTCTCCGGCAGATCAAACTGCTTGATCTTTACATCCTCCACCCGGATGCCGTAGGTTTTTGCCTGGGAATCCACAGTGGTGGCGATGCCTTCATAGATCTGATTACGCTCTGCGCCGTCGTTCATATTGATAATATCCGCCTGTGCCAAAGTACCCATTGCGTTTTTCAGCGCATTGTAGGTAATGGCATTGAGCCGCTCCTCTGCCTTCAGGGTCGTACCCAAAGCACGGTAGAACTGCTGGGGCTCCGCAATTTGCCATAAAACATAGCAGTCAACGGTCATATTCTGCTTATCGGAGGTCAGTACCTCTGAAGGGGGAATGTCATAAAACTGGGTTTCCTTGGGGAAATACTTCACACTGTCAATAAAGGGAACTTTAAAGTGCAGACCTGCCTTTTCGGTGGTATTGACGATTTCAGAGAACCGGAAGGTGCAGGCATACTGATTTTCCCGCACAGTATAGACGGAGCTTGCAGCCACTACCACCAAAATCAGCAGTGTAGATGCCCCGATGATCAACCATTTGATTTTCTTACTCATATTAACCTCCCTGCTTCACGAGAGAATCCAGCGGCAGCAGCATATCCACGCCGCTACCATCGCCGGTATTGACATACAGCTTCACCCCGGGCAGCACCTGAGAAATGGCCTCATAGTACATACGACTGCGGGTGATCTGGGGATTCTGGGCGTACTCGGTGTACATTGCGTTGAACATCGCCACCTGCTGCATAGCCTCATTGATACGCTTTTGCCGCAGGTATTCGGCATTTTGCAGCAGCTTATCCGCCTGTGCCTGGGCAGCGGGCAGCTGGGCGTTCTGATAAGCCTTTGCATCGTTGACCACCGTTTCAGCCTGCTGTTTTGCGGTTTCCACCGCCTTAAATGCCTCGATGACCTCTTGTGTCGGCGGCTCAGAGTCCTGGATCCGCACATCCACCAGGGTCAGACCGATGTCATACGCCTCCAAAATCTGGGTCACCAGTTCCTTTACCTGCATCTGAATGTTTTCCTTGCCGTCGGTCAGCACACCGTCCACCGAGGTGGAGCCCACCACATTGCGAACCTGGCTTTGGATCAGATTCCGCAAAATGGTCTCCGGATCGTTGGAGGAATACAGGTACTGCTCCGGATTGGAGATCTTGTATTCCACGAAAAAGTCCACATTGACGATGTTGTAGTCGCCGGTGATCATGGTGCTTTCCTTATTTTTCACGGAGTAATTGCCAGTGGATTCGGTGGTGTAGCCCAGTTCGATCTTCTGGTACACATTCACATCCACCTTTTCTGCCTTCTGAATCCCAAAAGGCAGCTTAAAATGCAGACCGGCATCGGTCACATCGGTGACTTTGCCGAAGGTGGTCACCACCGCCTGCTGCTTATCGTCCACGGTGTAGACGCTGGTGAGCACACCCAGCAGCACCACAAGTCCTGCCAGGGACGCGCCTATGATCTTCATAAGCTTTTTAAAGTCGAAATTTTTTACGTTTTCTTCCATCTTTATCCTCCTTATAAGATTTATGGATTACTTAATGCACTGAGCATATTTTCTGCTTCTCTTCCCAGCCGTGCTGCCAGGTATGCGGTGAGCATCACCCGCAGTACATTTTTGACCCGCTCCTTCGCACCGGGGATCGGTTCCGCATAATCTGCCAGGGCATCTTCCAGCACAGCATCCCGGTCCTCTTCCAAAAACAAGCTTTTGCACCGGGCAGCCAGCTTCACGAACAGGAAGTAAAGATGGGAATCGTCGATCACATCGTCACTTTCGTCGTTTAAGCGACCGTTTACATACCCCAGCATACTGCAAATACGCTCCATAGGCAGAACGCCTCTCAGCATATTGATGTTAATGATCCGGCACAGCTGCCGGCGGGTATATCGCTTATTTTTGGGTGGAGAGAGAAAACCCCGCTTGACCCAGTTTTGTACCGTGTGGGTCTCCAGCCCGGTTACTGCGCAGACCTGACTTAAGGCAATGTCGCCGCCCAGAAACATCGCGCTAAATACATCCTCCACATTGGCGGCCTCCTGTCGGGGGATCTGCAGCACGGTGCCGGGTATTGTCCAGTTCATAAGTTTACACCTCCATATTATGCGGTACTTTGATTGTATCATACGGTCACCTGACTGTCAAGAGGTATTTTTATAATATTTTATTTGTTTTTATTATGTTTTTACCCTTTACGAACGGTGAAAAATGGTGTACAATAACTTAAATATAATGCGGAGGTATGAGCTATGGGGCAGTGTCTGAAATGCGGAAAAGGAACACAGGCAGCTGCCGTATTCTGCCCCGCCTGCCAGGAAGATATGGCACGCTACCCTGTAAAGCCCGGTACGGTGATCCACCTTCCCAAACGACCTGCAGTGGTCAAGGCAGAGCCGCAGCTTGACGAGGACATTCACATTTCTCTGCTGCGTCGGCAGCGAAAGCTGATGCGCTGGATGATCGGTGCCATTGCCGCACTGTCTGTAACCTTGCTTCTTACCGGCGGGCTTTTGCTCCACACATTGCAGAAGCAGAATTCTGTACCCACCATCGGCAGGAATTACACCACCAACACCACAGGCAACCAGCCCTGATTGTTTCACGTGAAACAATTGGATCCCGAAATGTTTCACGTGAAACATATACGCAGAGAGGATATGCTTATGGCTAAAATATATGCAGTAGTCAATCAAAAAGGCGGTGTGGGCAAAACCACCACTGCCGTGAACCTCACCGCCGCACTGACCGAAAACGGAAAGCGAGTGCTGATGTGTGACTTTGACCCCCAGGCAAATGCCACCTCTGGTTTGGGTGTGGACAAGCGAAAGGTCAAGCACTCAATATATGATGTGATCATCAACGATGTGCCGGCAGCCGATGCCATCGTCCGCACGGACTTTGGCGATGTGCTGCCCTCCTCCCCGGATCTTGCCGGCGCGGGTGTGGAGCTGCTGTCTGTACCAAATCCCAGCTATCGGCTGAAGGCGGCACTGGATTCGGTGCGGGAGCAGTACGATGTGATCTTCATCGATTGCCCGCCTTCCCTGGAAATGCTGACGGTCAACGGCCTTGCGGCCTCCGACGGTATTTTAGTGCCGGTGCAGTGTGAGTATTACGCACTGGAAGGTCTTGCGGACCTGATGACCACCCTGCGGCTTATTAAGAAAAAGATCAACCCTGCACTGGATATCTTCGGTGTGGTGCTGACAATGTTCGACGGACGCACCAATTTCTCCACCCAAGTGGCACAGGAGGTTCGCAGACATTTCCCGGGAAAAGTCTTTGCAACGGTGATCCCCCGGAATATCCGCCTTGCGGAAGCCCCCAGCCACGGTCTGCCGGTAACGGTTTATGACCGGAGCAGCCGGGGCAGCCAGGCTTACAAAGCACTGGCACAGGAAATGATTAAAAAATTATAAGAAAGGGTGACAAATATGCCCCCTAAAAAAGGTCTTGGCAGAGGTATGGGCGCACTGATTGAAATGGAAGAGCCCATTTCCGCAGACAACAGCCCCTACAGAATACTGCCCCTTCATCGGGTCGAACCCAATCCGGATCAACCCCGTCGGGATTTTGACGAGGAAGAACTGCAGGCACTTTCCGAATCCATTGCCCTTCACGGTGTGGTTCAGCCTTTGACCGTCCGGGAAATGCCCACCGGGTATTTTCAGATCATCGCCGGTGAGCGTCGTTGGCGAGCCGCCCGGCTGGCAGGCCTTACGGAGATCCCCGCAGTGATCATCGAGGCAGATGACCGGAAAACCATGGAGCTGGCACTGATTGAAAATCTGCAGCGGCAGGACTTGAATCCGGTGGAAGAAGCTATGGGTTACCACGCGCTGATGGCAGATCACGGTCTGACCCAGGAGGATGTGGCAAATCAGGTGGGAAAATCCCGTCCCGCTGTAGCAAATGCCCTGCGGCTGCTGTCGCTGAACCCGGATGTTTTGCTGATGGTGCGAAAAGGTGCGCTGTCCGCAGGACACGCAAAAGCCATTTTATTCTTAAAATCCGAAAAGCTGCAGTTGGAAGCTGCCCGGAAGATCGCCAATTTAGGTCTTTCTGTCCGGCAGGCAGAGCTGCTGTGCAAGAATATGGCAAAAGAGCCTGCCCCTACCCAGGAAACCATTACCCTGGCGGTGGATTATGTGGCAGAATGCGAAAAAGCCCTTTCCAAGCAGCTTGGCCGGGGTGTGAAGATCATCAACGGCAAGCGTAAAGGAAAATTCGAGCTGGAATTTTACGGACAGGAAGACCTGCAGGTTTTGCTGGACGCATTAATGAATATTAACAAAGCATAATTTTAGGAGGAAAATATTATGGAAAAGAAACTGTATCGTGTGCCTGAGGGTAAAACGCTCACAGGTGTTTGCACCGGCCTGGCAGAGTACTTTGATATGGATCTGACTCTGGTTCGTGTACTGGCTGTGGCTGCAGGTGTGTTTTTGACCGTGCCCGCAGTGGTTGCCTATGCCATTGCATCCTTTGCTATTCCTGAAAAGCCCGAAGGCGAGGAAACCGCTGAGGAAGCTAAGGAAGAAGCACCTGCAGCGGAATAAGCATTTACCCACGAAGGAGAATTTTAAGCTATGTTAGACATTAAGAAGATCAAGGAAAATCCCGACGCTGTAAAAGCCGGTCTGAAAGCCAAAGAGGTGGATTGCGACGCCGTTGTGGATCGTATTCTGGAGCTGGATGTGCAGATCCGTGGCCTGAAGACCTCCACCGAGGGCAAAACCGCCCAGAAAAACAAGCTGGCTAAGGAAAACGGTAAGCTGTTCGGTCAGAAAAAGGGTGCTGAAAAGCAGGGCAAGGACACTGCCGGGCTGGACGCACAGATCGAGGCCAACAAGGCAGAATCCATCGCATTGGACGAAGCCATTGCCGACGAAGCTGCGCAGCTGAAGGAGCTGAGCGTAGAATTCCGCACCGCAATGCTGAGCCTGCCCAACCTGCCCGACGAGGATCTGCTCCCCGGCGGCAAGGAAAACAACCAGCCTCTGCGTTATATTGGCGAAAAGCCCAGCTTTGACTTTGCGCCCAAGCATCACGTAGATCTTTGCACCGATCTGGGTCTTATCGACTACGAGCGGGGCGTCAAGCTGGCAGGTGCCGGCAACTGGATGTACACCGGTATGGGCGCACGGCTGGAGTGGGCTCTGCTGAACTACTTCATCGACACCCACACCCGTGACGGCTACGATTTCATCCTGCCTCCTCACATGCTGGAGTACCAGTGCGGTGAAACTGCCGGTCAGTTCCCCAAGTTTGCCGACGAGGTCTATAAGATCGCAAACCCCACCGACGACCGTATCCACTATATGCTGCCCACCGCGGAAGCGGCTCTTTGCAGCATTTACCGGGACGAGATCCTCACGGAGGCAGATCTTCCCAAGAAGCTGTTTGCCTACACCCCCTGCTTCCGCCGCGAGGCCGGTTCTCACCGTGCCGACGAGCGTGGTATGGTCCGTGGTCACCAGTTTAATAAGGTTGAGATGTTCCAGTTCTGCAAGCCGGAGGATTCCGACGCTGCATTTGACGAGCTGGTCACCAAGGCTGAGAAGCTGGTGGAAGGTCTGGGTTTCCATTTCCGTACCGTAAAGCTGGCTGCAGGCGACTGCTCCGCATCTATGGCACGGACCTACGATATTGAAATTCTGATCCCCTCTATGGACGGCTACAAGGAGGTTTCTTCCGTTTCCAACGCAAGAGATTACCAGGCTCGTCGGGGTAACATCCGTTTCCGTCGTGAAGAGACCGGCAAGCCCGAATTCCTCCACACCCTCAACGGCTCCGGCCTGGCAACCTCCCGTATTTTCCCCGCACTGGTGGAGCAGAATCAGCGTGCTGACGGTTCTATCGTAGTTCCCGAGGTGCTGCGTCCCTACCTGGGCGGTTTGGAGATCATCGAGAAGAAATAAAATGACAATATAGTGGCGCGAAAAGGCTTCTCCTTGAGGAGAAGCTGTCGCCGCAGGCGACTGATGAGGTGTTACCGCACTATCGTAACTACTGCGTTCCACCTACATTTCCACCTCATCCGTCAAAAATCAAAGATTTTTGCCACCTTCCCCTCAAGGGGAAGGCTTTACAGGGGAATACGGATTCCTCGTCCCGTTGCTCCTCGGAATGACAAGCTGGGATCGATAATCGTTACCAACCCTCCACTACCCCTGTCATCCCGAGTGGAGCGAAGCGGAATCGAGGCATCTCCCGATTATATCTGTACTTCCGGCAATTCCGTGAGATTCCTCGGATCACTGCGTTCCCTTGGAATGACAAGCTGGGATCGATAATCG
>JAZNRQ010000076.1:0-8272 GCA_045590735.1 Faecousia sp.
TTTATCGAGCAATTACAATCTTCGTTGTCATTGCGAACCAGTGACCGATGTCACTGGTGTGGCAATCTAAAAACCAAGTGTTACCAATAGATTGCCACGCCAGTGTGCGCACTGGCTCGCAATGACAATTGGGTTGTGCGAGTTTGAACAGTTCGATAAATTGGAATTCGAAAGTGGCAGTGAGTTGCTGCTTCAGCGGTCGGATTCGACGGTTTCCCGTTCGTATTTCAGATCCTGCCAGGAGATCGTTTCCTGCTCCTTGGTGTCTGCGGTTTTTTCTTTCTCGTTCATTTTTATTCTCCTTACTGTGTAATGCAGCGTGCCACATGGACACCGCTGGCAGATGCATGGGACAGAGAGTGGGTAATGCCGCTGCCATCGCCAATGATGTAAAGTCCTTTATGGCAGCACTCCAAATGATCGCTTACCGCCACTTCCATATTGTAGAATTTCACCTCTACACCGTAGAGCAGCGTATCGTCGTTGGCAGTGCCGGGAGCGATTTTGTCCAGCGCATAGATCATCTCAATAATGCCGTCCAGCAGCCGTTTCGGCAGCACCAGGCTCAAATCGCCGGGGGTGGCATTCATTGTGGGTGTTGTAAAGGATTCCTCAATCCGCTTGGGGGTACTGCGCTGACCCCGGATCAGGTCTCCAAACCGCTGCACCATCACACCGCCGCCCAGCATATTGCTTAAACGGGCGATGGACTCGGCGTAGCCGTTGGAATCCTTGAAGGGTTCGGAAAAATGCTTGGCAACCAGCAGGGCAAAATTGGTATTGCCGGTCTGCTTTGCCGGGTCTTCATAGCTGTGACCGTTGACAGTAACGATGCCGTTGGTGTTCTCGCTGACCACCTCGCCCCGGGGGTTCATACAGAAGGTGCGTACCTTATCGCCGTATTTTTCCGTCCTGTAGACGATCTTACTTTCGTACAGCTCGTCGGTCAGGTGGGAGAAGATCTCTGCCGGCAGCTCCACCCGGACACCGATGTCCACCCGGTTGGACTGGGTGGGGATCTCCAGTTCCTTGCAGATCTTTTCCATCCACTTGCTTCCGCTGCGGCCTACGGATACGATGCATTTATCGCAGGTATAAACTTCCCCTGCTGCCGTCACCCGGTAGCCGGTTTCGGTTTTTTCGATCCGGTCCACCGGTGCATTGAAGAAAAAGTCTGCCTTATCCCGCAGATGGGCATAGAGATTTTCCAGCACCACATAGTTGATATCCGTACCCAGATGGCGCACCGACGCATCCAAAAGGTGCAGATCGTTTTGCATACAGAGCTTCTTGAACCGGGAACCGGCGGTGGTGTAAAGCTTTGTGCCTTCGCCGCCGTAGCGCATATTGATCTCGTCCACATAGTGCATCAGCTCCAGTGCCTTTTGCTTGCCGATGTGCTCGTAGAGCGTGCCGCCGAAATCGTTGGTAATATTATACTTTCCGTCAGAAAATGCACCGGCACCGCCAAAACCGCTCATAATGGAGCAGCTTTTGCAGCCGATACAGCTTTTCACCTTATCCCCGTCAATGGGGCATTTGCGCTTATGCAACGGATTTCCGGCTTCAAATACCGCAATTTTTAATTCCGGTGCCAGCTTCGTCAGCTCATAAGCGGAGAAGATTCCGCCGGGACCGGCACCGATGATCGTAATATCGTAATGCAAGGGTATCGCCTCCAATAGATAAAAAATGCCTACCGAAAAACATCGGTAGACAACCATTTGTGGTGGTTTGTAGAAACGCGCAACCGTATTATGCGCATATACCGTAAGCATACTAGCACATTTGCACCAAATTTGCAAGAATTTTTTTCGTTATTTATGCAAAAAGTCTTGCTTTTCCCCGACTGTGTGTATATAATATGTACGGTAGCAGCTTTCCGTGTTTCTGTATCAAACGCGGCAAAGCTGCTTTTTTAACGGGAGGATATCTTTTTGAAGAAACGAACGATTTATACAGAATTCGCCTTTGCCGCAGGTCTTTTTCTGCTGGCTGCCGGCACCGCCTGTATGGAATACGGCGGCTTCGGCATTTCTATGGTAGCTGCCCCCGCTTATGTGATCTATTTAAAAATCTCTGATTTTCTGCCGGGTTTTGGCTTCGGTACCGCCGGTTATTTGACCGAGGCTCTGATCCTTCTTTGTATGATATGCATTGTCCGCAGGGCGAAGCTTACTTATTTATTATCCTTTATCACAGCCGTTTCTTACGGCATCTTGCTGGACAGCATCTCTCCGCTGACCGGTTTTCTGCCGGAAAGCAACCCGGCGGTGCAAATCCCTATGTACATTTTGGGAGTGCTCCTTTGCGCCTGCGCCATCAGCCTGCTATTCCGGGCTTACTTTCCGCCGGCCGCCCACGAAATGTTTGTAAAAGAGGTATCCGCCAGCCGAAAAATCAGAATCACCTTACTCAAAACCCTGTATGATTGCGCACTTTTGCTGATTGCCCTTATTTTAAGTCTTATCTTCTTTGGCAATATTCAGGGAATCGGCATTGGAACCGTGGTCTGTGCCTTTATAAACGGAGGGCTGATTCGCCTGTTCACCCTACTGACCGATAAGATATTTGCATTCCGGGACGGATTTCCCATCCGCCACTGGTTTGAAGAAAGAGAGGAACCTGTATGAGCAGAAAATACCGCCTGTCCACTGCGCTGGACATTGACGATCTTTTAATGGAATGTACCGCCTATGCCCTGAAGCTTGCCAACGAAAAGTATCATTTCGACCCGCCCCTTTCCATTTACGAGGTTAAGCACTGGGGCAAGCACGGCACCCGGATCGATGTGATGTACGAGTTTTTTAACGACCCGGAGTTTTACAAAACCCAACCGGTATATCCCGGTGCCAAGGAGTTTGTGCGTAAGCTCAGCTCTATGACAGAGGTTTTTGTATCCACCGCCATTCCCCCGGAGTTTATGGGTATCCGTGCGCAGCGAATTATGGAAGAATTTCCGGAGATCCCCCCGGATCACATCTATATGGGCTCCCGGAAGGACAAAATTCAGGTGGACATTCTCTTTGATGATGCGATGCACAATGTACTTGGCTCCAGTGCCAAGTACCCTATTTTGATGCGCCGGCCCTGGAACCGGGATGCCACCGGTCTGCTGGCAGTAAACAATTACGATGAATTTTTGCGGCTGGTAGAGGTCATTTCCGACAGCTACAGCATCAAAAAAGAAGCCGCACCCCTGACAGAGCCCAGCATCGTGGTACTGGTAGGTCCCTCCGGCAGCGGTAAATCCAAAATTGCCGCCAAGGTGTTGGACCGGACAGACCGCTTTCAAAAGCTCATCAGCTACACCACCAACGACCCCACCGCACTGGAGCAGAATCTTTGGTACAACTATGTATCGCTGGATACCTTCCACCAGATGTGCGACAGCGGTGAGATGTTCCAATCCACTATGTATGCCGGTCACGGCTACGGTTCCCGGAAACAGGACGTACAGAAGATTTTGGACAGCGGCAAGCACGTAATGACCACTATGGACATTTGCGGTGCTATGTCCCTGAAGACCCATTTTAAAAATGTGATCACCATTTATATTCAGCGGGAGAAGAAGGCATTGATGACCTCCATTTTGCGGAAAAATTCTTCTGTGGAGGACAAGGTCAACCGGCTGATCGCCATTGAATCGGAAAAACAAAACGCAGAGATCTGCGACTATATCATCAGCTTCGACAGCTACGACGACGCGGCAGCACAAATCCTGCAAATTATCAATCAGTAGTTGAAGATTTTCCTTTTCTATTGTATAATGATTAAGATATAAAGAAAGGACTATAACTACCTTGAAAAAGATATGTTTATTGCTTGTGCTGTGTCTGCTGCTGAGCGGCTGCGCCCCCACCCAGACACCGCCGGAATCCACCGGAGAAGTCATTTCCTCTGAAAGTCAGCTGCAGACCCAGCCTGTTACCCAGCCGGATGTCGATGATCCCACGGAATCGGGGGATGCGCCTTCTACCCCGGCAGCTACCAAGCCCGGTGCAACCGAGCCCCAGCCTACCAAGCCGGAATCCACCACCCCTGCCACAACCCCCGGCACCACCACCGGCTGCAGCACCCATACGGATGCGGAAGATGACGGTGTGTGCGACAAGTGCGGCACATCGGTGCTGGTGATCGTGGATTTTTACAACATCAACGATCTCCACGGCAAGATTGCCGACGGTGACAATCACCCGGGTGTGGACGAGCTGACCACCTACCTGAAAAAAGCAAAGAAGAACAACGATCACACGGTTCTGCTCAGCACCGGCGATATGTGGCAAGGCAGCTCCGAATCCAATTTGACCAAGGGTCTGATCGCTACCGAGTGGATGAACCATTTGGGCTTTAGTGCTATGTGCCTGGGCAACCACGAATACGATTGGGGCGAGACACCCATTCAGGAAAACGCAGACCTTGCCAAGTTCCCCCTGCTTGCCATCAATGTCTACAGCCGCAGCACCAACCAGCGGGTTTCCTACTGCAAAAGCTCCGTTATGGTGAAAAAGGGCGGTGTGCAGATCGGCATTATCGGTGCTATGGGCGATTGCTATTCCTCCATCTCTGCCGACAAGGTAAAAGATGTGTATTTCAAAGTGGATGACGATCTGACCCGGCTTGTAAAGGCAGAAGCCACCAAGCTGCGGCAGCAGGGCGCAGACTACATCGTATATCTGCTGCACGATGGCTACACCCAAAGCAAGTCTGCCTCCGTTACCTCCGTCACTGCCAATCAGCTGAGCTACTACTATGACGGTGTGCTTTCCGACGGCTATGTAGATCTGGTATTTGAGGGTCACACCCATCAGCGGTACATTTTGAAGGACGAATACGGTGTTTACCACCTGCAGAACAAAGGCGACAACAAAGGTATCTCCCACGTGGAGGTGGCCATCAACACCGTCACCGGCACCGATAAGGTGCGTTACTCCGACCTGATTCCCACCGGCAATTATGCCACAATGGCGGACGATCCCATTGTGCAGGAGCTGCTGGACAAGTATAGCGAGGATGTCTCTGCCGGCTCGGATGTACTGGGCAAAAACGCCCGTCAGCGCAGCAGCGGTGAGCTGCAGCAGCTGGTCGCCGACCTCTATTACAAGAAGGGTATGGAGCTTTGGGGCGATCAGTACGATATTGTCCTGGGCGGCGGTTTTATTTCCGTCCGGAGTCCCTATACACTGGCATCCGGCGATATTACATACGGTATGCTCTACTCCCTGTTCCCCTTCGATAACGACCTGGTGCTTTGCTCCATCAAGGGTAAGGATCTGCGGGATAAATTCTTTGAAACCGACAATGACCGTTACTACATCAGCTATGGCGACTACGGCAGCAAGGTAAAGAAAAACATTGATCCCAATGCCACCTACTATGTGGTGGTGGATTCCTACACATCGGTCTACGGTCCCAACCGCCTGACCGAGATCACCCGGTTCGACGATAAACCCTACTATGCCCGTGATATGCTGGCCGAGTATGCCAAGGCGGGCGGCTTCAAAAAATAATTTAAGGAGAAATCATTATGGAACTTTCTGAAATTCTCGCAAAATGTGACCATACCCTGCTGAGTCAAACCGCTACCTGGGCAGATATTAAGGCCATCTGCGACGACGGTATGAAGTATAAGACCGCTTCCGTCTGCATCCCCGCCAGCTTCGTCAAGCAGGCCAAGGAATATGTGGGCGACAAATTGGCAATCTGCACCGTGATCGGCTTCCCCAACGGCTATGCCACCACCGCTTCCAAGTGCTTTATGGCACACGATGCGGTGTCCTACGGTGCGGACGAAGGGGATATGGTCATTAACATCGGCTGGGCAAAGGAAGGCAAGTGGGAACAGCTGACCGAGGAGATCCGTCAGATCAAGGCACATTGCTGCGGACGGCTACTGAAGGTCATTATCGAAACCTGCCTGCTGACCGACGAAGAAAAGATCGCAATGTGCAAAGTGGTCACCGATGCCGGTGCGGACTACATCAAGACCTCCACCGGTTTCTCCACCGCAGGTGCTACCTTTGCGGATGTGGAGCTGTTTGCCAAGCACGTTGGCAAGGATGTGAAGATCAAGGCAGCCGGTGGCATTTCCAGCCTGGAGGATGCGGAAAAGTTCATTTCCCTGGGTGCATCGCGGCTGGGTACTTCCCGGATCGTAAAGGTTGCCAAGGCATTGGAGGCCGGCACTACCGCTAAAAACGACGGCACATATTAAGGAGGAAATGTTATGTTAACCACACCTACCCCCCATATCAGCGCAAAGCCCGGTGATTTCGGCAAGACCGTTCTGATGCCCGGTGATCCCCTGCGCTCCAAGTTTATTGCGGAAAATTTCCTGGAAAATCCCGTTTTGGTCAACAATGTCCGTGGTGTTCACGGCTACACCGGCACCTACAAGGGTGTAAAGGTTTCTGTGATGGCATCCGGTATGGGTATGCCCGCCATCGGAATCTACTCCCACGAGCTGTATAACGGCTACGGTGTGGGAAATATCATCCGTGTTGGTTCTGCCGGTTCTATTCAGGATCACATTAATCTGTACGATCTGGTGATCGCACAGGGTGCCTGCACCGATTCCAATTTTGCCGCCCAGTTCCATCTGCCCGGCACTTTCGCCCCCATCGCTTCCTACGAGCTGCTGAGTGCTGCCGTGGAAGCTGCCAAGGAGTCAGGCGCGGTGTATCACGTGGGCAACGTCAATTCCTCCGATGTGTTTTACGGAGACCACGCAGGTGTTCCCGAAGGGCTGGACAGTGTATACGGTCTGAAGAAGATGGGTGTTATGGCACTGGAGATGGAGGCTGCAGCCCTCTATATGAACGCTGCCCGGTACGGCAAGCGTGCGCTGTGCATCTGCACCATTTCCGACCACGTGCTCAAGGGCGTGGAGACCACCTCTGAGGAACGGCAAACCGCTTTCACCACAATGATGAAGGTTGCGCTGGATGTAGCCGTAGCAATGGAAAATAAATAATAACACCGGGCGTGCTCAAAAGAGCACGCCCAATTTTTATACACTTCAAATCCCGGTTTATCGCGCTGTTTCAAATTATAATTTGCACCCATTATACCCTCTCCCGGGGAGAGGGTGCCCCGAAGGGGCGGGAGAGGAATGGCGTGCAGAGATAGTCAGCAAAAAGCCTGCTATTACGCAGTAATGATTGGATTTCCGCCCGCATTCCTCTTCCGACCTCGCTACGCTCGGCCACCTTCCCCCCGGGGGAAGGTATTGGTGCAGTGCGAATTTGAAACAGCTTGCTAAATTCCGGTTTATCGAGCGATTACAATTTTCGTTGTCATTGCGAACCAGTGACCGATGTCACTGGTGTGGCAATCTCAAGGAGAATACGGATTCTTCGCTTTCGCTCAGAATGACAAGGTGTATCGAAACAGCTCGATAAATTGGAATTTATCGATTATTTATGTTGTCATTCTATTGAATACCGATGGCTGTCAGTACTTGCCGGGAGGTTTCGCCCCGGTATGTATATGCCATCTCCTCCGGTGTAAAGGGGACGCTTTCTGCCCCGCTAAGCCGGATCAACCGGTAATTTTTCCGCAGCCGGTCTGCGTTTTCTTCCAAGGACCGACGAACCGAAGGCTTTTCCACCTGCTGAGAATTGGCAAGGATCTCTTCCAGATTGCCAAACCGGTTTAAAAGCTGTGCGGCGGTCTTCGGGCCGATCTTTTCCGCACCCCGTATGTTATCTGCCGTATCCCCCACCAGGGATTTATAATCCGCGTACCGGGTTGGTTCGATTCCCAGCTTCTCCCGGATATAGTCCCTGTCGCAAAGCTGGGAATTGTCCCCTCTGTAGCGCAGGATCGTCACATTGGGAGAAATCAGCTGGAAGAAATCGCTGTCCTGGGACAGCACCGTTATCCGAAAGCTTTCCCCATACTGCCGGCAACAGGCAGCGATCCAGTCATCCGCTTCGCAGCACTCGGTTTCCCGGTGGCAGATCCCCAAATAATCCAATGCCCGGTATATGTCCGGCAGCTGGGAAAAAGGAATTTCCTCCGGGGGGAGCTGGCTGTAGTCCTCCCGGTTTGCTTTGTAATCTTCGTCCAGTGTTTTTCGGGGGTTATTGCATTCTCCGTCAAACACCACAGCGATATGGGTTGGCTGCAAACGACGGATCACCTTCAGCAACGCCCCCACAAAGCCCAGTGTCCCCTGAATGGGTCTTCCCCGGGAATCTGTGATCCTGGCAGGCATACCGTAAAACATCTGAAACAGTAAATTACTGCCATCCACCACCAAAAGATGCTT
>JAZNRQ010000077.1:0-8065 GCA_045590735.1 Faecousia sp.
CATTTGCCGACCGCGCTCCGTTTGCGATACTCGGTGTCCTCGTCGGTGGCAAGGCACCTCCTCGTTCACCGATCGTAGCACCCGCTACGCTTGCCCTTGGCTCTGCCACAGGCAGCGGGCAAGCTCGCGCCCACTCGCTCAGGTCGCTTCATCCGCCACTATAACGCGCTCCCATCGCTCCCCACACCAGTGACATCGGTCACTGGTTCGCAATGACAACGAAAATTGTAGTCGCTCGCTAAACCGGAATTTAGGTGATCGAATGATTCCGGTGCTGCGCAAAAAGATCCCTCCGGATATTTTCCGGAGGGATGGTTGTATATGGACATAAATTATTCCACCAAGGTGTCGGAGAAAATTTTCTCTGTCTCTTCTTCTGATTCCGTATCTTCTTCAGTTTCGATCGGTGTGCCGTCGGGGTTTAAGCCGTGGGTTTCGTTAAAATGCTCTGTAAGTGTCTTAAAAGGCTTTTTCAGCAGTGTGTTGGCAAAGAGCATCGCAGTGCTGAAATACAGTGTGCCCCAAATGGGAGTCAGAGACATAGGGGTGTGGACATCGCCAAAGCCGATAATGAAGACTGCCCAAAATGCGAAGGGGAAAAATACCAGCAAGGTTGCCAAAATGGAGCGAAGAGGGTGCGCGAACAGCAAAAACCAGGAATTGCGGATCAGCTGCCACCATTTACAGCCGAAGCGGGAATGGAAGGCGGGGATCAGCGTTGCGAAAATCGCGCACAGGCCAACGGAGATCATAACCAGCCAACCTGCTGCACCGGCATACAGAGCAACCAGTGCCAGCCAGAAAACCACTGCCAGCAGTGCACAAGCGATGCCCCAAGCCAAGGTAACCGTTCCAAAGCCGTTGAAAAAACCCCGGAAGAAGGCCGCAGCAGGGGAGGAGTCGTCCTCTTTGTCGGTCAGCACCTTGCAGGCGGTGTACATACCTGCCTGGGCAGCACCGATGGTAAAGATCGGAATGCAGCACAGCAAATATAGAACATTCAATATGATCAGATCACCGAGGAACATAAGGATCTGCATCGGTGGCGAATCATAGGAAAATAACTTATTCATAACATACCTCCAGCTTCTTTCTTACAGTTTACGGCAAATAGCGGGGGAATGCAAGAATAAATTGTTAATTTTGCGTAAAATCCTATGGTTATTTTCAGAAAGTATTTGCATTGTTCATAATTACAATTTATAATATACGGTAGCTGTAAGGTTAAGGAGAGAAAAAATGCAAGAGAAGGAAACGATTATCGACAAGCTCGGTAAATACATATCTATGGCGGGTAATGCCATTATGATGAACCTGCTGTTTTTGGTCAGCTGTATCCCGGTTTTTACCATTGGTGCTTCCTGGTGCGGCTTGCTGACAGCCATTCGCTATTACATCCGTGGTGAAAAGTGGTTTACCGGCTTTAAGACCGGTTTTAAAACGCGCTTCCTGCGCAGTACCATTGCCTGGTGTGTTATGCTGATACCCAATATCTATTTTCTGCTGGATGTGCGCTATACCTATGCCAGCTTCCAGCAGGTGGGCTTTGCGCATTTGACACCGTTTATCGGCGCGGTGCTGATGTTTGTCCTGTCTGCGATGATCACTGTAAGCTTGCTGATCTTCAATGTGTATATTCCAACGAAGGTCGGTGACTGGCTGCGCAATTCTGTAAATCTGCTGTTCAAAGTACCTCTGGAATTGCTGGGCTGTGCCGCAATGTTTTGGTTCCCGGTGGTGGTATTCTCGGTGCAGGAATGGCAATTTATCTTTGTGTACGGTCTGATGATCTTTGTGGCCTTGTATTTCACTCTGGCGGCAATGGGCAATACGTTGTTGCTGAAAAATGCATTGGTTCAGTATTTGCTGAAGGCAAGAGCAGACGGCATACTGATCGCGGAAGAAGGTAAAAAGCCGGAAGCACCGGCAGAAGAGGAAGAAGAATACGAAGACGACGAAACAGAGGAAGAATAATCATGTGGGAAAAGCTGAAGGAATTAAAACCGGTCAAAGGCACCCTCCGTCTGCTTCGGGATTTGAAACCGATGACAATGAAGCAGCGGATCGAGCATCTGTGGACATACTATAAGGAATACCTGCTGGTCGTGATTCTGGTTTGCAGCTTGATAAGCCTTGCTGGTACGATCATCGCCAGCCGGAATAAAGATGTTTTGGTCAGCGGTATGATGGTCAATGTCTATATGAACCAGGAGGGTGTCAATTATCTGACGACTGACTATGCCGCCCGTCTGGGCAGTACCTCCTCCAATCAGGTAGCGGAGTTGGACAAGACTCATTTTGGAGATATGCTGGATCCTGCCAACGGGCAGGACAGTTATTATGCCGCGATGATGCTCAGCGCCCGGGTTACAGGACAGATGCTGGACTATATGCTGCTGGATAAGTTCGCAATGGAGTATTACATAACCCAGGAGGTCTATCGGGACCTGCGGGAGACCTTCACGGCAGAGGAACTGGCGGCACTGGAGGCGGAAAAGCGTGTGATCTACGCCCAGCAGGACGGGCAGGAAGAACGCTGGCCTATTGCCATTATCATTACCGATACGGCCTTTGCCAAGGACAATATCAATAATGACGGCGATGTGTATTTTGCCTTGTCCGGTAATAGCCCCAGACCGGAAATGTGCCGGCACGCCTGGGAGTATATCAACGCCTGGGAAAGTAAAACCCCGGAAGGAACCAAATGAAATCAAAGTGCCGATCAATTCGATCGGCACTTTTCCTATACTATAAATTCCGATTTATCGAGTTGTTTCAAATTCGTATTGCCCAATTGTCATTGCGAGGGGTAGCGCACACTGGCGTGGCAATCTATTGGTAACACTTGGCTTTTAGATTGCGAACCAGTGACATCGGTCACTGGTTCGCAATGACAACAAAGGTAGAACAGCTCGCTAAACCGGAATTTGGGGGAAGGTAAAATAAAACAGGCGGCGCAGTTGCGCCGCCTGTGTATGTAGTATCAGAGACTTGCGGTAAACTCGTCCATATCCAGAACCTGACCTTCCAGCAGACGGGATTTTTCCGCCGCAAAGGCAAGGTAATGGCTCTGGGCACTGCGATCCAGGAAGGTGATGGCACTGGTATCGAAATCGTCGCCACGGTACAGGCGGATCACATCGTAAACCAGTCTTGCATCGCCGCCGCCGTGACCGGTGAAATCGTCACACAGGGTGGTCAGATCAATAGATTTGGGCTCTGCTTCACCGAACCGCTGATAGTAGAGGATGTTGTCGTGGAAATTGCCCCAGATTTCACCCTCGGTACCCATAACACGGATGGTGCGGGTCTGCATATTGGTAAAGCCAACCATCTGGAAGGAAACGGTCACATTGTCTTCCAGCAGCATATTGACGGTCTGATGATCCACCACATCGTTGTCCATTTTAAAGACGCACTTGCCGTAGTTGGTCTCCCGCAGAGTTTGCAGAATGTTTTCCTCGGTGGGTTCCGGCTGCAGGATAGTGGTGGGCCACTTGGGGATGCGACCAACATAGAACTTGGGCGCATGGAAGGGACAATCGGTCAGAGGGCAATCGAAGCAGGTTTCGGTTGCGCCCTCGGGGCAATGCTCAGCGGTGAAATAGCTCTGGGTGCCGAAGGAAGAGACCTTCTTGCAAGCCTTACCGGTGAGCCACTGCAAAATGTCCATATCGTGAGAGCATTTAGCCAGGATCATAGGGCTGGAGTCGGCCTCCTTGTGCCAGTTACCACGGACATAGCTGTGGGCATAGTGGTAGTAACCCACCTGTTCCATAGCCTCCACAGAGCGGACACGGCCCACGATGCCTTCTTCAATCAGCCGCTTGACCTGCTGATAGAACACAGTGTAGCGCAGCACGTGGCAGACGATGACCCGGCGGCCCAGCCGCTTTGCGGCCTTCTCAATGACTACGATGTCCTCCAGCTTGTTGGCAATGGGCTTTTCCAGCAGCAGATCGTAGCCCAGCTCCATAGCCCGCAGTGCGTGATCCCTGTGCTGAGCGTCCTGGGTTGCGATGACCATAATGTCTGCCAGCTTCGGCTGTGCCAGCAAAGCATCGGCACTGTCAAAGAGCCGATCTTCCGGCAGGTGCAGGTACTTATTGGCAGCGTCCAGGCGGATCCGACGGGTGTCTGCCATAGCGACCACTTCCATCTCCTCCGGGTATTTCAGCTGTTTGGCGGCATAGGCAGTACCGCGATTACCCATACCCATAATCGCAAAGGTAAGCTTTTTCATATTTAGGCCTCCCCAAAATATAGCATTATACGCTATTTATAGCATTTTGCACCGATACTGTCAAGCAATTGCCTATAGAAAGTCCCGCCGTTCGTCAAACGGTACTTGAAAAAGCAAATGGTAGAAAATCTTCGCGGCGAGTCGCCGCTGACAATGCGTGCACGGTGTTTATCTGATCGCCCCTGCCCTGCGCCGCTCGGTAACGTTACATCTTCAAATTCCAATTTATCGAGCTGTTTCAAATTTGTATAACCCAATTGTCATTGCGAGGGGTAGCGCACACTGGCGTGGCAATCTATTGGTAACACTTGTTTTTTAGATTGCCACACCAGTGACATCGGTCACTGGTTCGCAATGACAACGAAAATTGTAATCGCTCGCTAAATTCCAATTTATCGAGCTGTTGCGATAACCACTCTTGATGCACCGAAACCTTGTATAGCACCATCGAAAGTGCGCGCCGGGAGGGGTCCCGGGGAGGGTGGCTTTGGGAGCGGGAGCTAACAACTCAACGCCGCTCCTGTTGCGGTACCCTGTGTGCGCCTTGGCGATGAAACGCCTGCGTTGCACACAGACCGCTGCCACTCGTTCGGTTGCCTTGCTCTGCCACAGGCAGCGGCAACCTCACTCCCCCGGGTCGCATCTTTGGGTACTTTCTGTGCGAAACCAGAAAGTACCGCCGCCGGCAGGCACCGGAAAAATCGAAAAAGAAAAGTCTTGCTTTTAATCGGGAGATTGCCACGCCAGTGTGCGCACTGGCTCGCAATGACAATTGGGTTGTGCGAATTTAAAATAGCTCTATAAACCGGAATTTAATTTTCAATTCGGGGTGCTCAATTCTCAATTAAAAAAGGACTGCCGAAGCAGTCCTTTTTTTGAAATTAGAACTCGATCTCGTACTTGACCAGCTCGCCATTTACATAGCGCTTCTTCCACTCGTCGTACTGCTCCATGTAAGCCTTCTCCTCAGCGGGGAACTTACGCTTGGTGTCCACGACCTCACCGCCATTGTACTTGCGATCGCCGATGGGATCGTTGGTACCCATAATGGTGACGTTGACCTGACGGGGACGGGCACGGACGTGGTCCCAGTCGATGAAGTAGACGTGAGCGAACTCGCCCAGATCCAGCTTGCCGTCCTTGATGGTCAGGGTCTCGCTTCTGCCGAAGAAGACAGAGCGCAGGTGACCGTCGGTGTTCATAGAGGTGAAGTTGCCGGGCTCGTTAACGTAGCGGCCGAACTGTGCGTGGACAGGGCCGGGGTGACGGTAGTCGCCCTCGTTGACGTAGTCGGGGATCATGTCACGCATAATGTCCAGCAGGTCGTGCTGCAGGAACTCCAGATCGAAGGTGTCGAAGTCGTGGGAGCACTCCTGGATCATAACGGAGCAGGTGGTGTGGTGGGAAACCACAGACACGGTGCCGTTCTTGATGCCGGACTCGCCGACGATCTTGTGGACATCAGCGGTGATGTCGTGGAAGGTGGGGATCCAGCCACGGGACTGCAGCTGAATTTCTCTCTGAATCATTTTGAATTCCATTTTATTTTCCTCCAATTATGTAAATTTAATGAAAGACGTTTTTTAGGGATCAAGCGTGACGCTCGTTCCAGGCCTTGCGGCAGGCAGCGATCATCTCGTCGACCATTGCGGGGCGGTCAGCGGCCTTGGCAACACCGGAGGAAGATCCGGTAGCGTCTGCGCCTGCGATGATGGTATTGTACACATCTTCGCCGCCGGCAATGCCTGCTGCGGTCAGCACCAGAATATCGGGATTTACATCCTTGACACACTTGGTAGCAGCTTCCACATACTCAGGGCCAACGCTGACGCCGGTACCGATCAGAGCAGAGGGTTCTGCCACGATGATGTCGGGATTCAGTGTTGCGATCTTAGCAGCTTCCTCTTCAGAGTCAGCGCAGACGATGGTGGTCAGACCAACTTCTTCTGCACGCTTGATGGTGGCAGCCAGAGTTTCGAAGTCCAGGGGCTTTTCCACGTGGTTCAGCATAACGCCTTCTGCACCGGCAGCAACCAGGGATTCGGGCAGAATGTCTGCCAGACCGCGGCCTACGGGAATGGGATCCATATGGGGTGCAAAGACGTGGATACGCTTGGTGTTTTCCTTCACACGGCGGATGTCAACAACAGGGCAGGTGAAAATGATGTCCACATCGTATTTAGCGGATGCGGCATCAGCAGCCTGAGCCAGTTCCAGAATTTCGTCGCCATAGAGATAGGACTTGGGACCGATCTCAAAGAAGGGTGCTTTGATGTTCGTCATGGAAATACAATCTCCTTCCATATTATTTCCAGTATATTATACCAACTGTGTTTTTGTCCGTCAATAGACTTTCCTAAGATTTTGTTGAAATGTGCCTTGAAATACGCAGGAAAAAATAGTATAGTAGACGAAGAAAATAAAATCGGGAGGAATCTACCTATGATTACAAAAGCTGCATTGGATGCTGCAAAGGCCGCTTACGATATTGAAGCTGCCTGCATTACCGAAATGAAGGACTATTTTGACGATGAGCAGTTTGCAAAGGCTGTGGAACTGTTGGCAAATGCACCCCGGATCGGTGCTGCCGGTTCCGGTCACTCCGGCATTATCTGCCAGCACTTTGCACACCTGATGTGCTGCATCGAGCGCCCTGCTCGTTTCATCAGCCCTGCTGAGGCTGTCCACGGTGCTACCGGCTTTATTCAGGAGGGGGATGTGATGGTATTCGCTTCCCGTGGTGGCAAGACCAAGGAGCTGCTGCCTATTGTGGATATTTGCAAGGCGAAGGGTGTTAAGATCATCACCGTTACCGAAAATCTGGAATCTCCTTTGGCTACCGCTGCTGACGTGGTGCTGAAGCAGCACGTGAACCGGGAGACCGATAAGTGGAATGCCCAGGGCACCACTTCTACCACCGCTCTGTGTATGATCTTCCACGCACTGCAGGCTGCCCTGATTGAGTACACCGGTTATCAGGCTGAGCAGTTTGCGCTGATCCACCCCGGTGGAGCCGTTGGCGAGCGTCTGAACAACAAGGCCCTTTGATCATACCACAAATTCCAATTTATCGAGCTGTTTCGATTGATGCACCGCACCAATACCTTCCCCCGGGGGGAAGGTGGCCGAGCGTAGCGAGGTCGGAAGAGGAATGCGGGCGAAAATCCAATCATTACTGCGTAATGGCAGGCTTTTGCTGACTATCACTGCACGCCATTCCTCTCCCGCCCCTTCGGGGCACCCTCTCCCCGGGAGAGGGTATAATGGGTGCAAATTATAATTTGAAACAGCTCGCTAAACCGGAATTTAACTGATAAGCAAGGAGAATTTTATGTACATAGGAATCGATTTGGGCAGTACCAATATTAAAGCTGCCATCTACGATAAAAGCTTCAAGCTGATCGACCGGCAGAGCCGCCCCGTGGAATACATCCGGGAAAACGGCTTTGTGGAGTTTGACGCGATGCGCTACTGTACGGAGTTGGTAGGTCTGCTGGAGGATATGCTGAAGTCAAACGCTGTCACCTCTGTTCGGGAAATGGCATTTACCGGACAGGCAGAATCCCTTGTGGTGGTAGGTGCTGACGGAAAGCCGCTGATGAATGCCATCTCCTGGATGGATGAGCGTTCCACCGAGGAATGTGCCCGGCTGGAAACCGTCTTTTCTCCCGAAACCTGCGAGGCAGTTACCGGTCAGATGGCGGTGCTGCCTACCTGGCCTGCTACCAAGATCGCCTGGCTTCGCAAGCAAAGACCGGAAGTTTACGAAAATGCGGCGACCTATATGCTGCTGAAGGACTATGTGGTCTATTACCTCACCGG
>JAZNRQ010000078.1:0-4617 GCA_045590735.1 Faecousia sp.
TGTTATCAGGTCTTGTCTTCCTAAGACCGCTTGGCCTCCGACTTCGAGACCGACTTTGCTGCCAAGACCGATGCTTTCATGGACCTGGTGAAGAACCTGGCCGTGGTCGTCGCTAAGGAGAACCCCGCTGATGTGGAGGCTCTGAAGGCTTGCAAGTACCCCGAGAGCAACCTGACCGTTACTGAGATCATGCAGGAGAAGGTCATGTCCATCGGTGAGAATATGCAAATCCGCCGCTTCGACCGTTTCGCTACCGGCACTTCCGTTGCTTACGTCCACATGGGCGGCACCCACGGTGTTCTGGTAAATCTGGAAGCTGACGTGGACGCTACCGAAGTCGGTAAGAATGTGGCTATGCAGATCGCTGCTATGAACCCCGCTTACTGGGATAAGTCCCTGGTTCCCCAGGCTGACGTGGACAAGGAGCTGGCTGTTCAGGTGGCTATGATGGACAACGATCCCAAGATGGCTTCCAAGCCCGCTGCTGTTAAGGAGAAGATCGCTGCCGGTAAGATCAACGCTTTCTACAAGGAGCGTTGCCTGCTGCAGCAGGATTTCGTCCGCAGCGACCTGTTCAAGGGCGATGTGGCTGGCTACATTGCCGATGCCGGCAAGAAGCTGGGCGGCAGCATCAAGTTCGTCAATGCAATTCACTACATCAAGCGTGAACGCATTGAGAAGAAGGAAGAGAATTTTGCTGCTGAGGTGGCTGCTCAGATCGCAGGCGCCAAGTAAGATAACCGATTATAAAAAGGACTGCTCCGGCAGTCCTTTTTTTAATTGAAAATTGAGTTCCAGTTTATAGAGCAGTTTCGATACACCTTGTCATTCTGAGCGAAAGCGAAGAATCCGTATTCTCCTTGGGATTGCCACGCCAGTGTGAGCACTGGCGTGGCAATCTATTGGTAACACTTGGTTTTTAGATTGCCACACCAGTGACATCGGTCACTGGTTCGCAATGACAACGAAAATTGTAATCGCTCGCTAAATAATTAAGAATTATGAATTAATAATTATGAATGAACGTGTCGCCTTTGGCGACGATTTAAATTATTTTCCTCAGGAAAATACCACAATTCTTAATTCTAAATTCTTAATTCTTAATTCGCTCGGCAGAGCGATAAACCGGAATTTGAAGGGTTGCAACATTTATTTTTCAATTGTCAATTATCTTCCGGTGTGGTATAATAGAAAAAATGTTTCAAAAAGGGGGCGCTCCAATGCGGATACTGGGAATCGATCCCGGCTACGGCATCACCGGCTTCGGTGTGATCGACTCGGAACGGGGCGTCAGCCGCCTGGTTACCTGCGGTGCCATTACCACACCGGCAGGGATGGATTTTTCTGCCCGGCTGGAGATCATTTACGAGGATATGCGGGCACTTTTAGATAAGGTAAAGCCCGATGCGGTGGCGATCGAAGAACTGTTTTTCGGGCAAAACGTGACCACCGGTATCGGTGTCGCCCAAAGCCGTGGCGTGATTTTGCTGGCGATCCGGCAGGCAGGACTGGAAGTGACCGCCTATAAGCCCTCCCAGGTTAAACAGGCGGTGGTGGGCTACGGCAATGCCACCAAGCACCAGGTGCAGGATATGACAAAGCGGCTTTTAGGTCTTGAAAAAATGCCAAAACCCGACGATGCGGCAGATGCCATCGCATTGGCTCTGTGCCACGCCCGGTCCAGCACATCCTTGCTTTTAAAGCGGTGATTTTCAACTTATATAATATGTGAGGTATTTACGATGTTATATTATGTTTCCGGTGAGGTTGCGGTATTAGAACCGGGTCTTGCGGTGATCGATTGCGGCGGCGTTGGCTACGGCTGCCGGGTCACAGCCTATACAGCCGGTCAGCTGAAAATGAATCAGCAGGCAAAGCTTTACATTACAGAATCCATCCGGGAGGATGCCTTTGACCTTTTCGGGTTTATAAATCGGGAGGAGCAACGGTGCTTTGAGCTGCTGACCACCGTCAACGGTGTGGGTCCCAAGGCGGCAATGGCGATTCTCAGCGCAGGTCCGCAAAACTTTACCCTGGCGGTTATGACTGGGGACGAAAAGCTGCTGACCGCAGCACAGGGCGTAGGCAAAAAGCTTGCCCAGCGGATCATCTTGGAGCTGAAGGACAAGATCGGCGGCGGCAGCAGTATCGAAATGGACTTTTCTTCCGGTGTTGCACCGGTGGCCGCACCTCAGGGCAACCTGCAGCTGGCACAGGCAGCCTTACAGGAACTGGGCTACTCCGCCGCGGAAATCTCCTCCGCTCTCAAGGGTGCTGACCCCCACGCCTCCACCGAGGAGCTGGTCCGCTTCGCCCTCCGCGCCATGGTCATGAAGGGATGACGCACCAAAGCCTTCTCCTTGAGGAGAAGGTGGCACGGCGCAAGCCGTGACGGATGAGGTGTTACCCCAGTACGAATTTGCATCGGTGCTTTGTATGATTATTGTGCCTGCTGCACACCTCATCAGTCAGCTACGCTGACAGCTTCTCCTCGAGGAGAAGCCTTTGGTTGTGTCCGTTATATTGGTGATCAGGAGATTGTAGAATGAACAATAATTATAATAGTAAACTTATCGATCATTCCCGCAATCTACGAACAAATATGACAAAAGAAGAACGCCATTTATGGTACGATTTTTTGAAATCGCTACCCGTTACCGTTCATCGGCAAAAAGTGATCGGACCGTATATTGTGGACTTTTATATTGCCTCTGCTAATTTGGTAATTGAATTGGATGGTTCACAGCATTTTGAACCTGAAAATATGGAATATGATCAAGTACGGACAGCTTTTTTAGCAAATTCCGGTCTGAAAGTCATTCGTATCCCAAATAATGCAGTAAAAGAAAATTTTTCTGGCGTTTGTGAATACCTATTAAGGCTTATGAACGAGGAATCGTAAAGCCGATTGGGAGGTTTTTTATGAGTTTAGAATTTAACGAAGAAATTCGGGAGCCGATCATATCGCCCACTTTTGCACCCCAGGATGCAGGCGAGATCGGTCTGCGCCCCAAGCTGCTGGCGGACTACACCGGTCAGGAGAAGGCAAAGGGCAATCTGTCGATTTATATTGAAGCTGCCCGGAAACGGGGCGAGCCGTTGGATCACACCCTGCTTTACGGCCCTCCCGGTTTGGGCAAGACCACCCTTGCAGGTGTCATTGCCAACGAGATGGGAGCGGGTATTCGCATCACCTCCGGTCCTGCCATTGAAAAGCCCGGTGACCTGGCGGCACTGCTGACCAACTTAAACCCCGGGGACATTCTGTTTATTGACGAAATTCACCGGCTCAGCCGGGTGGTGGAGGAGATCCTCTACTCCGCTATGGAGGATTTTGCCATTGACATTATCGTGGGCAAAGGCCCTTCCGCCAACTCCATCCGGCTGGATCTGCCCAAGTTCACTCTGGTAGGCGCAACCACCCGGGCAGGTCAGCTGTCCGCACCCCTGCGGGACCGGTTTGGTGTGAGCCTGCGGCTGGAGCTTTATACCACAGAGGAACTGGCGCAGATCGTCACCCGTTCCGCAACCATTTTGGGTATCGACATTGACCCCAAGGGCGCAGAGGAGATCGCCTCCCGGAGCCGGGGTACACCCCGTATTGCCAACCGGTTTTTGCGCCGCGTCCGGGACTTTGCCCTGGTTATGGGAGACGGCAGGATCACCAAGGAAACCGCCGATTTGGCCCTTTCCCGGCTGGAGGTCGACAGCCTTGGCCTTGACGATCTGGACCGGAAAATGCTCACCGCCATTATCCGCAATTACGGCGGCGGCCCGGTAGGTCTGGAAACCCTGGCTGCCACCATCGGCGAGGAAGCGGTGACTTTAGAGGATGTTTACGAACCTTATCTGATGCAGCTGGGCTTTCTGTCCCGGACTCCCAGAGGCCGTTGCGTCACCCGCCTTGCCTACGAACATTTGCACATTGCTTACGACGGACAAGAGCAGTTCAATATTTGATAAAATTGCACAAAATGTTAAAAATACCTAGATTTTTTTCATAAAGTATTGACAATTTGCCCCTATTTATGTATAATGCGATTTATGGCGGCTACCGCCAAAATACAAAGACCCTTGATTATTTCCGTTCATTTCGATGGGTTTTCACGGGGCATCAACAAACCGAAAAGAGGTAAACACAATGTACGAAGACAAGACTTTAGTTTGCAAAGAGTGCGGCAACGAATTCGTTTTCACCGCCGGTGAGCAGGAATTCTACGCAGAGCGCGGCTTCCAGAACGAGCCCCAGCGCTGCAAGCCCTGCCGTGACGCTCGCAAGAACAGCGCCCGTGGCCCCCGTGAGTTCTTCACTGCTACCTGCGCACGCTGCGGTGGTGAGGCAAAGGTTCCCTTCGAGCCCAAGTCCGACCGTCCCGTATACTGCAGCGAGTGCTTCGCTCAGATGCGTGCAGAAGGCTAATTAAGTCTGAAGAAAAGCAGCACCGAAAGGTGCTGCTTTTTTTGCGCCAAGTTGTAAAATTCCAATTTATAGAGCTGTTGGATAAACGCACAATCCCAAAGCCTTCCCCTTGAGGGGAAGGTGGCAAAAATCTTTGATTTTTGACGGATGAGGTGGAAATGTAGGTAGATTGCAGCGGTTACGATGGTGCGGTAACA
>JAZNRQ010000079.1:0-4338 GCA_045590735.1 Faecousia sp.
CGTGAGTTCGAGCAGATGGAGTGCGAGTTCTTCTGCCAGCCCGGTACGGACCTGGAATGGTTCGCCTACTGGAAGGATTTCTGCAAGAACTGGCTGCTGAGCCTGGGCATCAAGGAAGAGAGCCTGCGGCTTCGTGACCACGAGCCTGCAGAGCTTGCGTTCTACTCCCGTGCTACCACCGATATCGAGTATCAGTTCCCCTTCGGCTCCGGCTGGGGCGAGCTGTGGGGCATTGCTGACCGTACCGACTATGACCTGGGCCGCCAAAGTCGGAGGCCAAGCGGTCTTAGGAAGACAAGACCTGATAACAACTCCTTGGCTCACAGAACGACATGGCTACGATCCGACTTGAAGCCGCAGGCTCTCTTCCTTGATGCCCAGGCTCAGCAGCCAGTTCTTGCAGAAATCCTTCCAGTAGGCGAACCACTCCAGGTCCGTACCGGGCTGGCAGAAGAACTCGCACTCCATCTGCTCGAACTCACGGGTACGGAAGGTGAAGTTGCCGGGGGTGATCTCGTTACGGAAAGCCTTACCTACCTGGCAGACACCGAAGGGCAGCTTCTTCCGGGTGGTACGCTGAATGTTATCAAAGTTCACGAAAATACCCTGTGCGGTCTCAGGACGCAGATAGGCAATAGAGGAGGAGTCCTCGGTAACACCGATCTTGGTCTGGAACATCAGGTTAAAGTTACGGATAGAGGTAAAGTGGTGCTTGCCGCAGTTGGGGCAGACCACATCCTCGTGCTCTGCAATGAAATCGTTCATTTCCGCAGGCTTCATAGCGTCCACATTGACACCCTTGCCGGATTCCGCTTCCTCGCTCAGCTTATCCGCACGGTGACGGGCACCGCAGCCCTTGCAGTCCACCAGAGGATCGGAGAAGCTGCCTACGTGACCGGTGGTGACCCAGGTGGTGGGGTTCATAATAATGGCGGCATCCAGGCCCACATTATAGTCAGATTCGTGGACAAACTTCTTCAGCCAGGCCTTCTTCACATTGTTCTTAAACTCCACACCCAGAGGGCCGTAGTCCCAGGAGTTTGCCAGGCCGCCGTAGATCTCAGAGCCTGCGTACACATAACCTCTGTTCTTGCAGAGGGTTACGATCATATCCAGTGTTTTTTCGCTGTTTTTCATGGTATATCCTCCCAATTTTCACATATCACTCATTATACAGAAAAACTGTCGTAAATCAAGTATTTTCTTCTTCCTCTGCGGGTCGGTAGTCTTCTCCCAAGTCCTCCGCCATCATTTGGTGGATCTGGTGGGCAATGTCCACAGTGGTTCTGCCCTCCAGTGCCTCTGCCGGAATCACATCCAGCAGGTGCAGCTGTACATTGCTGGGCTTTCCCTTCAGGAAATTCTTCACCACATATTGCGTATCCCGGATGGTGCATACCACGATGGGAACCTTCGCCTTCTGGGCGATCTTAAACACACCGGGGCGAAAATCGTGAAATTTTCTGTCCTGGTGGATATAGCCCTCCGGGAAGATGGCAACGGACACTTTGTCTTCCTTCAGCAGCTGAATACACCGCAAAATGGTCTTCAGTGCTTCCCGGTCATTTTCCCGGTTGATCAGGGGGCACAGCAGCATGGGCATAATCTTTCCAACAAGGAACATATCTCTATTTTCCTGCTTGGATACAAATGCCAGCTGGCTTTTTCTGAAAAAGTGCAGAAGCAGCATTGGGTCCGCTTCGTGCAGGTGGTTACACACCAGCAAAAACCGTCCGCTTTTGGGTGTCTTTTCCAAGCCCCTGGTCTCCACCCGGATCCGGGCAAAGGTGATGACGGTCTCCGCCACAAGACCCACCATAACACGAAAATATTTGCTGTCCTTTTCCCGGGGCTTATCCGGATCTACCAAAGCACAGGACAAAGCAAAAATTCCGTAAGCCGCTGCTGCCAGCAGCAAAAAGCTGCCGGTAAAGCTGACAGGCAAAAGCCACAAAAAATCCAGCCGGTCAAACGCACCGGTAACGATACAGATCAAAACCGCCGCCACCGACGATAGGGCGGTCAGCATTCCCAGCAGCATAAAAATCCCTCCAAACCTCCGGCAAACCAGCCGGGCAAACAAGCTTTCGTTATTATACCGCGGAAATTTTCCGGAAACAAGTGTAATTTTTCCAAAAATAGCTGGAAATCACAAATTCATACTGCTATAATACACAGTATCAAACAGGATTCGGAGATATGTTCTATGAAAAAATATCTTTCTTCTAAATATATTCCACCCGTTGCCATTGCCGCAGGCATTCTGGCTTTTCTTCTGAGAATGTGGCTTTTGACCGCAGGTGTGGACGCAAAGGGTCTGCTGCCTTCCCATCATCCGGGCAATTATCTGAGCCTTATCCTGGTCTTTGGCGGGGCGGCGGTCATTGCCCTGCTCGCCACCGGAAAGGTCAGCCGCCGTCATTTTTCTCTGCCGGCCTGGGCAGCTGCCGCAGGCAGCCTCGTGGCAGCACTGGGTATTTTGGTTTTTGATTTCCCCTCTCTGGAAAATCTGAATCCTCTAACCATTTTCTCTGCCATTGGAAATGTTGTCACTGCAGGGTGTCTGTTCTTTGCCGGCTGGTGCTATTTCACCAAGAAACCTTTAAGCGGTTTTATCCACGGCATCGTCTCGATTTATTTTATGCTCCATTTGGTGCTGCAGTATCGCAGCTGGAGCTCTGAACCGCAAACGGCAGTGTTCCTTTTCTCTATGCTGGCATCGGTTCTGCTGATGCTCAGCACCTACCACCGGGCATTGCGGGATGTGGATTCCCCCAAACCCCGGCTGTTCCTGTTCTTCCGGTACAGCGCACTGCTTTTCTGCTGTGCGGCGATTGCGGGACCTAACGGGTTCTTTTATCTGACTATGACTCTGTGGCTGCTGACTGACCCGGGTCTTCCCCGCACCATCCGGAACCCCAAAGCTATGGTGCTGCCGGAGCCGGTAAAAACCTGTCTGAATGCCCTGAAAGAAAAGGGATACGATGCCTATGTGGTAGGCGGCTGTGTCCGGGATGCACTGCTGGGTCTGACCCCCCAGGACTACGATCTGTGTACCAATGCCACCCCGGAGCAGATCGCAGAGGTGTTTTCCCAATACGAACTGGTGCGCAGCGGAGAAAAGCACGGCACCATCGGTGTTGTGCTGGAAAAGCAGGTGTACGAGATCACCACCTTCCGCACCGAAGGCGGCTACTCAGACAGCCGCCACCCGGATTGGGTGAATTTCGTTTCCTCGGTAGAGGAAGATCTTTCCCGCCGGGATTTTACCGTCAATGCCATGGCCTACTCCCCCGACCGCGGCTATATCGACCCCTGGGGTGGACAAAAGGATCTGCAAAGCGGAATTTTGCGTACCGTAGGCGATCCCAAAAAGCGGTTTACCGAGGATGCGCTGCGGATCTTACGGGGTGTGCGGTTTGCCGTCCGTTACCACCTGGCACCCGACCCAGATACGGAGCAGGCGATGAATGCCCTGGCACCCACTATGGATAAGCTTGCCCGGGAACGGGTCTTTACCGAGCTTTGTAAGCTTTTACCCTTGGTCACAGCGCAGGATCTGATCCGGTACAAAACCGTCATTACCCAGGTAATTCCCCAGCTGCAGCCTGCCGTGGACTTTGACCAGCGGACACCTCACCACCGCTACGATATTTACACCCACACCGCCTACGCGGTGGAAGCGGTTCCCCCTACCCTGCCTCTGCGCTTTGCGGCACTGCTTCACGATATCGGCAAGCCTTCCACCTTCTCCGTCGATGAAAATGGCACCGGGCATTTTTACTCCCACGCAGCTGTCAGTGCGGAAATGGCAAATGAAATTTTGCAGCAGCTTCGCGCACCCAATCAGCTGCGGCAGCAGGTGGTCACGCTGATTGAGCAGCACATGAATCCCCTGACCCCCGACGAAAAACTGCTGCGCCGCCGGCTCAGCCGGTACGGAGAAGAAACGGTACAGCAGCTGCTGCAGCTGCAAAAGGCTGACCGGTTCGCCACCGGAAAGGGAGAAGATTCGGAAACGGAGGATGCCATCAAGCTGCTAAATAAGCTATTGCGGGAAGAAGCACCTGTCACCGTGCGAAATCTCGCAATAAACGGCAACGACCTGGCACAGCTGGGCTTTGCTCCCGGTCCTGAAATGGGAAAGGTTTTAAATGCGCTTTTGGAAATGGTGCTGGATAAAAAGCTTCCCAACGAGAAGGAAGCCCTGCTCACCGCCGCCAAGAATATGAAATAAACAAAACGGGTATGCTGCAACACCTTTGCAGCATACCCGTTTTATTCATCATCTTCAAGTTCCAATTTCTCGAGCTGTTTCAAATTTGTATAACCCAATTG
>JAZNRQ010000080.1:0-3590 GCA_045590735.1 Faecousia sp.
GTCGATAAAATCGAGGATCAGCGTAAGCTCGAAGATTTTATCGGGCACCGCAACAGGGGCATCTCCCGACAAAACCAGAACTTATCGTAATCGTTTATGCCGGTGCCTGCCGGCGGCGGGACTTTCTGATTTCGCACAGAAAGTACCCAAAGATGCGACCCGGGGGAGTGAGGTTGCCGCTGCCTGCGGCAGAACAAGGCAACCGAACGAGTGGCAGCGGTCTGTGTGCAACGCAGGCGCTTTGTCGCCAAGGCGCACACAGGGCACCGCAACAGGAGCGGCGTTGAGCCTAACAGCTCCCGCTCCCAAAGCCACCCTCCCCGGGACCCCTCCCGGCGCGCACTTTCGATGGTGCTATACAAGGTTTCGGTGCATTAAGGGCGGTTATCGAAACAGCTCGATAAATTGGAATTTGGGGCGCGTTCAGAAGAACGCACCCCTTTATTATGCATTAGTAATTCGGTTTGTAGGTCTCACCGGTTTTGGTGTTCAAAATCAGCGGATACCCGTGATTGTTCCCGTCCACGCAGGTAAAGCCAATATACCCTTCTGGCATAATAGAGAAATCGTGTGCCCGCTCCTGTAAAACGGCGATCTCACCGGTTTGCAGGTCGTAGCTTTTGATCGTCCACTTTTCTTTTTCGTCGTGGTAAATCAGTTTGCCATCCATAATCTGATAGTCATAGGCATACAAAGGCAACGGTGTTTCCACACCATCCCGGTAGCGGATCACGTGCCAATCATAGTTCTTGCCGCCCCTACAGAAATACAGGTCTTTCCCGTCCGCAAGAACCTTAACAGGATGGAAACTCAGTTCGATCTTTTCAAAATCGATTTCATCCTTGCGACTGCGCAGAAAATAATTGGCATCCGTTCCGGACTGGACTACATAGATGTAGTTATCATCCACATAGTAGCTGTTAACATTGTCCACCAAACGTTCCACCTTGCCGCTTTCCAGGTCAATACGACTCAGGTACTCTGCCAGGTTGTTGGTGTAAAGTACATTGCCGTCGGCATACAGGTGGGTCACACCCAACCCCTGATAGATGGGGATCGCCTCGCCTCCTTTTTTCGGCACCGCCATCAGCGCATCGCCCATATCTTCATAGCAGATGTAGTTTTCTGTGGCGAACAGCTCCAATGTATTGCTGTGCCCAAAGACCAACGGATAGGTTTTTACCTCCTGGGTTTGCAGATCATAGCCGATGATCTTGCCGTCATTGCCGTAGTATACCACACCGTCGCTATAGGCAAATCGACCCCAACCCATAACACTGTTTGCCATAGCTGTGCCGGTTTTCCCCTTTTCAACGAAGAACGCGGGACTCAGATCAGCAAGCCTCTGTGTATTGACCTTACCATAATCCTCCGGAAATGCCACGATAAAATCCTCTGTTTCCAAGGTTTTCAGAATCGACTCCGCCACTCTGTCTGACAGCCAGGCAGGATAGTCAAACTCCAACAGATACCGCCCGTCAGACCAGTACAGCCGGGTCTCTCCGTCGGAGCAGTATCTGGTGCCCTGATAGCCGGGCAGTGCCGGGATAGTGACCTTCAACACATCCAGGCCTGCCATTACGGTTTTTTCGCCGGTCAACTTTGTGTCCGCAGGAAGATCGTGCAACAGATCCACCGTCTGAACCGTTTTCCCTTTTTCCATAACGCTTTGCTTTAAACGCAGCTCACCGGGTTTTCCTTCCTGGGCCCAATAATCTTCCCAGGCAAAATGCGTATACAGACCGCCACCGCCGCTGCCACCGGACAAATGCCATTTTTCCGACAGATTCAGCCGGTAAAACTCCTCCAGATAGTCCGGTGCATCCGTATCCGGGGTTACCTCCATTCGGATGGTAATTCCCTTCACACCGCCGAGAATAATATTTCCCTGGTCATCCATATCAAAGGGGAAAACGGTCTCCTCTGTGTTAAGTTCAAATTCTCCAATGGGTCGGCTGAACAAGCCGGTGGATGCCGCAACCGTGATGCCCACAATACCGATCACCGCTGCCGCCAGCAGGATCCTGCGCACCGGCTTGACAACAGACCTGTTTTCCCGGTCTGCGTCCAGCAGCATATCCTCGTTGACATAGCCTACCGCTTCCAATAATTCTTCTTTTTTCATAAGGAATATCCCTCCTTCTGCAAATATTTTCGCAATTTTTGCCGCATACGGCTAAGTATCATACGCACATTGTTCTCAGACAAATGGAAACGTTTTGCAATCACCGGTATTTCCTCCATATAAAAATACCGGCGCAAAAACACATTGCGTCCCATTTGGGATTGGTTTTTCAGAAATGCCGTAATGTGCTTTCCCAAAAGCTTTGTATCCACAATCTCCTGTGGATCACTGCCGGGTGCAACACAAGCTCCCAGTTCCTCCAGTGCCAGTGCCGTCTGTCCACCACCCCGGTTTTGGGTGTGGCTTTTTCGCCAGATGCTCAGTGCCTTATTTCGGGTAATGCGCCCCAAAAACAAACGCAGGTACTTGGGTCGATGCGGTGGGATCGCATCCCACGCAGACATCCAGGTATCCGCAACCGCCTCCTGCACATCTTCCCCATTCTCTAAAATTCCGGCCGCCACTTTTTGGCAGTAAGGTCCGTAAACAGTCATACATTCACGGATCGCCTGTTCCTCTCTGCGAAAGAACAGCTCTATAATTTGTTCGTCTGTCATATAGCACCTCATTTCTGTGAAAGGCCCTTCTAACCTATAAGACGCACTTTCGAGAATATTGTAACACAATTACGCAAATTCCAATTTATCGAGTTGTTTCGATACACCTTGTCATTCTGAGCGAAAGCGAAGAATCCGTATTCTCCTTGAGATTGCCACGCCAGTGTGCGCACTGGCTCGCAATGACAATTGGGTTGTGCGAGTTTGAACAGCTCTATAAACCGGAATTTGGGTATCAGAACTGCTACTTGTAAATTTTTCAAATATGTGGTAAACTAAATTGATTTTAATTCCTTTTGGAGGCAGCTATGCGTTTTTACGGATTCCCATAGCTTTTCAACCTGTTTTTCGATACAAAAATATATGGAGGAAAAGTTATGTCAACCTTAATTGAAGAAATCAGCCGGCGCAGAACCTTTGCGATCATCTCCCACCCGAACGCCGGTAAAACTACCTTAACGGAAAAATTTCTGCTTTACGGCGGTGCGATTGCCCAAGCCGGTGTGGTCAAGGGCAAGAAGAATTCCCGTGCCGCCACATCCGACTGGATGGAGATCGAAAAGCAGCGTGGTATTTCCGTTACCTCTTCTGTGATGCAGTTCCAGTACGGTGGCTTCTGCATCAACATTCTGGACACCCCCGGTCACCAGGACTTCTCCGAGGATACCTACCGGACGCTGATGGCTGCGGACTCTGCGGTGATGGTCATCGACGGTGCAAAGGGTGTGGAGCCCCAGACCCGGAAGCTTTTTAAGGTCTGCGCCATGCGGCACATTCCCATTTTCACCTTTATTAACAAGATGGACCGGGAAACCCAAGATCCCTTCGATCTGCTGGACGAGGTGGAACGGGAGCTGGGCATTGAAACATACGCAATGAACTGGCCTATCGGCTGCGGCAAGGATTTT
>JAZNRQ010000081.1:0-3512 GCA_045590735.1 Faecousia sp.
ACCGGTCGCCTGCGCCACAACGGCTTCAAGCTGTCCAGGTCCTGCGGCGCCTACTGGCGCCGCGAATCCAACCGCAAGATGCTGCAGCGTATCTAGGGCATTGGCTTCCCCACCAAGCGCGAGCTGGACGCTTACCTGGAAAAGCAGGCTGAAGCACTGAAGCGTGACCATAACAAGCTGGGTCGTGAGCTGGAATTCTTCACCACCGTGGAAGAGATCGGCCAGGGTCTGCCTATCCTGCTGCCCAAAGGCGCAAGAGTTATTCAGACCCTGCAGCGCTGGGTGGAGGACGAGGAGCAGAAGCGCGGCTATCTGCTGACCAAGACCCCCCTGATGGCAAAATCCGACCTGTATAAAATTTCCGGTCACTGGGATCACTACCTGGACGGTATGTTCGTGCTGGGTGACCCCACCGACGAGACCAAGGAATGCTTCGCACTGCGTCCTATGACCTGCCCCTTCCAGTACCAGGTCTATCTGAACCGTGCCCGTTCCTACCGTGACCTGCCTATGCGTTTGGGTGAAACCTCCACCCTGTTCCGTAACGAGGACTCCGGCGAGATGCACGGTCTGATCCGTGTCCGTCAGTTTACCATTTCCGAAGGCCACCTGGTGCTGCGCCCCGATCAGCTGGAAGAAGAGTTCAAGGGCTGCCTGGAGCTTGCCAAGTACTGCCTGGATACGGTGGGTATGCTGGAGAACTGCTCCTTCCGGTTCAGCCAGTGGGATCCTGCCCGTGCCGGCATCAAGTACGAAGGCACTGCCGAGCAGTGGGAAGAAGCACAGCGTGTTATGGGCCAGATCCTGGACAACCTGGGTCTTGAGTACGAGATCGGTATCGACGAGGCTGCCTTCTACGGTCCCAAGCTGGATATTCAGTATAAGAATGTGTTCGGCAAGGAAGATACCATCGTTACCATTCAGATCGATATGCTGCTGGCGCAGAAATTCGGTATGGAATATGTAGATGCCGACGGTCAGAAGAAGACCCCCTATATCATCCACCGCACCTCTTTGGGCTGCTACGAGCGTACCCTGGCTTACCTCATCGAGCGTTATGCCGGCGCGCTGCCTCTGTGGATGATGCCCACCCAGGTACGGGTGATGCCCATCACCGACCGGGCACACGATTACTGCAAGAATTTAGTGGAAAAGCTGGAGAATGTGGGCATCCACGCAGAAGGCGACTACCGCAGCGAAAAGCTGGGCTACAAGATCCGGGAAGCACAGCTGCAGAAGATCCCCTATATGCTGGTGGTTGGTGACCGGGATATGGAAAACGGCACCGTTTCCGTCCGTACCCGTAAGGGCGACGACCTGGGCGCAATGACCCCCGATGAATTCATTGCAAAGTGCCTGATGGAGATCGCCTCCAAGAGCAAGGAAGTATGATCAATCTGCAAGCTGCCTCCCCGGCAGGTTCCTTTTCTTCCCTGCCTCCAAATTCCAATTTCTCGAGCGATTACAATTTTCGTTGTCATTGCGAACCAGTGACCGATGTCACTGGTGTGGCAATCTAAAAACCAAGTGTTACCAATAGATTGCCACGCCAGTGTGAGCACTGGCTCGCAATGACAATATAGGTTATACGAATTTAAAACAGCTCGACAAACCGGAATTTTGCAAACCGGATCCGCATCTTTTCTTTATTTCGATTATTTTTGAAAAAGTTCTTGACATTTCAATACCTGTGCGATATAATGGCAAAGCTGTCGAGCCATGCTGCTATAGCTCAGTCGGTAGAGCGCATCCTTGGTAAGGATGAGGTCGCCAGTTCAAATCTGGCTAGCAGCTCCAAAAGAACTCCGATTCCAACAGGGATTGGAGTTCTTTTTTGTTTATAGCACGAACTGGCGACCTCATCCCATGCGCGAAGCGCAGATTCAATCAAGAGGTCGTAAGGGCTCCCACAAAGCCTGCTTTGTGGGAGAACGGTAGCCAGTGAAAATCTGGGCCAAGCGGAGCTGCGCTGCCGGTGGCAGATGCAGCAGCTTCGCTTGGCGTGCAGCGGTCTATATTTTCAAGTCGGCTGCGACCAACGCAGAAAATATAGGGCACCGCAAACCGGATAGCAGCATAATGCCGCCGGAGGCGGCCACCTTATACATATAGCAGACCGCATCCTTTTTTGTTATTTCACACGAAAGGATGCGGTCTGTTATTTTGTTCAATATATGGTTTTCGTGGCCAAGAGGGACGGGAAACCCGTCCCCTACAATCTTTATTCATATCCCCGTTTTTCAATTACCCATTTCCGGGGATTGTTTTCAATATATTCCCATATTTCATTATAATCCCGCTGATTCCGGATCACATGGTCATAATAGGAGCGTTGGAACAGTTTTTCGCTTGAATGATTGAATTTCGCATTTACTTGTTTTGTAACCTGATATTTATACCACCCGATCACATTACCCAATGTAGGGGAGGGGTGTCCCGCCCCCTTATCCATCCGCAACAGCACATGAATGTGATCCGGCATAATTACATATCGGTCAACAGAAACGGTTGGGTATCTTTCTGGGATTATGTGTATGTATTCTTCTGCAATTTTCCCGGTAGGTTTCGGGACGGGAAACCCGTCCCCTGCTGCGTTTCTGCCAGGATTGCGAGGAAAACCTTGTCTTTTTATGTTGGGGATGGTATACTGGCAGCAGAATTAAAAATTGGGGAGGTCGCTGCTATGAAATACATAAACCAACTGGAACACCCCCATATGCTCTATGTGACCAGAACCGATCCGGATCATCCGGGTCACGAAAAGGGAAAAACCACTACGGTCAGATCCTCCGGCTGTGGCCTATGTTCTGCCATTATGGTGGCAGACCGGCTACTACCGGAATACGATTTTGAGCTTCCCGATGCTATCGAGCTTTCCTACAGCGTCAACGCCAACCACGCAAGCGGCACTGACCCCAAGCTGTTTTTTCCCGCCTTTGCCAAAAAGCTGGGGCTGGATTATGAAACCGCAACCACCACCAAAGAACTGATCCACTGTCTGCAGACCGGCGGTGCAGCCGTTGCTCACGTAGGCTGCAAGGAACCGGGTAAGCCGGGACTCTTTACCAAAAGCGGTCACTATATGGCCGTGATCGGTTTGGAACGGGATGGACGAGTCGCCATCCTAGACCCCTCCTACAAAGAAGGCAAGTTCGACGAACCGGAAGACCGGGTAGGTAAGGTGGAGATCAAAAATAAGGTCATTGTCCTTTGCGACCCCGCGATCCTGCACGAAGAAACCACTATGAAATCCATCTCCTATCACCTTTTCTGGAGACCGTAAAAATCGGGCATACTGCAAGACCCTGCAGTATGCCCGTATTGTTTCTTCCAGACCTATATGTTGAGAATTAAATTCCAATTTATCGAGGTGTTTCAAATTTGTATAACCCAATTGTCATTGCGAGCCAGTGCGCACACTGGCGTGGCAATCTATTGGTAACACTTGGTTTTTAGATTGCCACACCAGTGACATCGGTCACTGGTTCGCAATGACAACGAAAATTGTAATC
>JAZNRQ010000082.1:0-6205 GCA_045590735.1 Faecousia sp.
CATATAACAATTGGTTCGATATGAACCTATTGTAAACACTCTCAGTTCCATAATATAACCTCTTTAAATTCCAATTTATCGAGCAATTACAATCTTCGTTGTCATTGCGAACCAGTGCTCACACTGGTGTGGCAATCTCAACATCTAAGTTGTAACAACAGATTCCCACGCCAGTTTGCGAACTGGCTCGGAATGACAATTGGGTTATGCAAGTTTGGAAACACCTCTATAAACCGGGATTTGAAGAGAGCGTTTGTTGCGCCGATGGATAACGAGTTGAGCGAAAATTAACCATATAACAGAATTAGTTTAAAACGGATTGAAAAACCGACGGTTGATTGACATTCTGCTCCTTCTTTGCTACTTTGTGGTTAGAATATTATATTATGAGGTGGTTTTATGGCAACCATTCAAGTAAACCTTTCTGAAAATGTTGGCAGAATGAAGCCTATGCACGCAGGTGGACAGCCTCCGGTGATCTCCACTGCGCAGGATACCTTCTTTCACTATATGACGGAAGCGGGCATTCCCTATTCCCGTCTGCACGATGTGGGCGGTGCCTTTGGCAACGGAAAATATGTGGATATTCACAATATTTTCCGTAATTTCGAAGCGGATGAAGACGACCCGGAATCCTACGATTTTGCCTTTACCGACCTGCTTCTGGAGCAGCTGCATAAGGCTGGGGTAGAGCCGTATTTCCGTTTGGGCGAGACCATTGAAAATGCCGCCTGGGTCAAGACTTACTATATCGATCCCCCCAAGGATTACGACAAGTGGGCAAGTATCTGCGAGCACATTGTCCGTCACTACACCAAAGGCTGGGCAAACGGCTACCACTACAAGATCACCTACTGGGAGATCTGGGGCGAGCCGGACGGTCAGCTGCAGAAGATGCTGTGGCGGGGCACACCGGAGGAATTTTATCGGTTGTACCATGTTACCGCTACCTATCTGAAAAAACACCACCCGGAGATCAAGGTAGGCGGATACGGTGCGGTGCGCTTTGATCCGATTCTGCCCTTTGTTACAGAGGAAGTACGGCAAAAGTTCCAGGGCTATGTAACCTGGTTCCACGGATTTTTGGATTATGTGAAAGAACATAACAGTCCCCTGGATTTCTTCTCCTGGCACAGTTATATGCCGGTGGAGTATGTTGTACCTATTGAAAAGTGGGTCCGGGAGCAGCTGGTTAAATGGGGCTTTGACCATACGGAAAGTCACTTAAACGAGTGGAATCCCTACTGCCAGGAGCTGGGCACCGGCCACCATGCGGCAGAGATGGCAGCGATTATGATCGCTATGCAGCACAGCAGTGTAGATGTATGCTGCGTCTATGATATGCGTACTGCCAATGCGCCCCACTGTCCGCTGTTTAGCCCCATCACCCATAAGCCGATTCACGGCTACTATTCTCTGGCGGCTTTCAATATGCTCTATCAGCTGGGCATACAGGTAAAGGCGGAATGTGATACCGACCGTCTCTTTACGCTGGCTGCCTCCAACGGCGAGAAACACGCTATGCTGATCTCCAATATCACCGGAAAGACACAGACGCTGGACATTACCGGTGCAGACCTGCAAAACGCCCGCTACCATGTGATCGACCAGGAGCGGCTGCTGTCCTGGTCCCCGGCAGTAACGGAAATCGAAAACAACCAGGTAATCCTCATCCAATGGTAAATTCCAATTTTCAAGGAGGTGCCCTTATGGGCGAATTGTTGATCGGTTGGGCAGAGGAAAGCCTGCTGCCCGGTAAGAAAATTGCTTTGGCCGGTCAGTTTTATGAACGGGTATCCGACGAGATCGATACCCCACTGACCGCTACCGCAATGGCAATCCGCTGCGATGGACAGCAGGCGATCATCGTATCGGCAGATATTGGCGAGGTGCAGCCCTTTTTGCTGAATCTTGCCCGTGAAGAATTTGTGAAACTGAATCGGGAGGTAGATCCGGAAAATCTGATTTTCGGTGCAACCCATACCCATACCTCCCATACCTTCGGTGATCCTGCTACCAATATAAGTATCTCCCCGGCACTGCAGATCATCAATGAGTATATGGGTGACACACCCTATCAGGCCACCGCCCAGATCGACAGTGATGTGATGACTCCGGTAGAATCTACCCGGCTGGTAGCCAAACAGGTAGCCATTGCTGCAGACCGGGCCTGGCGCAGCTGCAAAAAGGCGTACTATACCAATGAATTTGGTCGTGCGCCGGTGGGAATGTGCCGCCGCGCCACTTATGATGACGGCTCGGCACAGATGTGGGGCGACAGCAACACCGCAAACTTTGTTGCGCTGGAAGGCGGCAACGATTCCGGTATTGAGTTGCTTTATGTTTACGATGAGAATAAAAATCTTACCGGTGTGGTGGCAAATCTTTGCTGCCCGGCACAGATTTTGGGTCAGCGTAGTGTGATCTCTGCGGACTTCTGGGGCAAGGCAAAGGCGATCCTCCGGGAAAAACTGGGAGAGGATCTGTATTTCCTGCCTATCTGCGGTGCTGCCGGCGACCAGTGTCCCCGGGATCTGGTGCGTTGGGTCACACCGGAAACACCCATTGCCGACCCCAACATCAAGCGACCCAATCCCCTGAAGCGAAAAGCGGACCCCTCTATGTACGATATGTCCGGCTGCCTGAAGGCAGGCAAGCGGATCGCAAATGAGATCCTTTCCGTGCTGGAAGAGGCGGAGGAACCGGTTGGGGAAACGATTTTCCGGCATCAGGTACTGAAAGCGGAACTACCGCTGCGTAAGGTGACCATGACGGACTATGCATTTGCGGACAAGTCTCTGCGGGAATTGGCAGCGTTGGCAAAAACAAGTGCCTTTACCTTTGAGGATAAGGCGAAAATGTATGTCCACGCCGGTGCCATCAGCCGGTTCCGTCAGCAGCAGACCCAGGAGACTTACCCGGTGGAGCTGCATGTGATCCGCTTGGGAGATATTGCCCTGGTGACCTGTCCCTTTGAACTGTTTTTGGATTACGGCAACCGGATCAAGGCAAGAAGCTATGCGCAACAGACCTTTGTGATGCAGCTGACCTGCGGCAGAGGCGGCTACCTGCCAACAGAAAAGGCAGAAAAAGGCGGTCACTACAGTGCTTATGTGGCCAGCGGCACAGTCGGTCACGAGGGCGGCGATCTGCTGACCCGGATCTTGCTGAGCCGTATCAATGAAATGTTTGAGGGATAAGTATGGACGAACTGTTTTCTTATGCGGTGCAGATGCGCCGGGAAATTCACCAGTACCCCGAGGTGGGTTTTGAACTTCATAGAACAGCTGCTTTGGTGGCAGAGGAATTGCGGAAAATGGGCTACGCGCCTACAGACCGCTACGGCAAATGCAGCGTGGTTGCAGAGATCGGACAGGGAGAGGAGCTGGTGGCGGTACGGGCAGATATGGATGCCCTGCCGGTGCAGGAAAAAGCCGATGTACCCTTTAAGTCCAAGATTGACGGCGCAATGCACGCCTGCGGTCACGATTCCCACACCGGTGTGCTGCTGGCGGTGGCAAAGTATCTGAAGGCAAATGAGGATAAGCTGACCCGACGGGTCCGGCTGATTTTCCAGCCGGCAGAGGAAAGTGCTGTCAGCGGTGCCAAAATGATGCGGGAAAACGGCGTGATGGAGGGGGTCACAGAGGTGATCTGCACCCATTGCGACAATACGATCCCCTGCGGTGAACTGCGAACCTGCCCCGGTGACTATATGGCTGCCTGCATTCCCTGGTCTGTAACATTTTTCGGAAAGACCGCCCACGCGGCATTCCAAAAGGACGGCATTGACGCGGTGAAAATGGGTGTTGAAGCTTATACCGCTATGGCAGAGGCTGTGGCGCAGGAGGCGGGGGAGAAGACCCCTTATATCTGGTGCAACGGCAAGCTGTCCGGCGGACATGTACACAATGTGGTGCCGGATCGCTGCGATATGGACATTTCTTTCCGGTTTTACGATATGGACTTTGCAAACCGGGTAGAAAAGCGGGTCAAGGATATCTGCAACGGCATTGCAGAAAAGGCCGGTGGCAGTTGCGACATTGACTGGCATATCAGTACCGTGGCGGTCCATAACAACGAAAAAATGACCCTGGAATTTGAAAAGACCGCCAAAGCAGCAGGTCTGATAGTAGACCGGGTGCCGCCCCGGATGTCCTCTGAGGATTTCGGCTGGCTGCTGGAAATGGCACCGGGCTTTATCTTCCGGTTCGGCACCCGCAACGAAGCCACCGGCTGTACGGATACCGCCCATAAAAACACATTTAAGATCGATGAAACCGGTATGCGGTCGGCAATCGCTGCCTTTATCGCCTACCTGATGAGGTAAAAAGATGGACGCAATCGATAAAAAGATATTGGAGATCCTGGCGCAGGATGCCTATGCCACAGCGATCCGTATTGGTGCGGCGGTGAATCTGTCGGTACCGGCGGTGAATAAGCGGATTGCAAAAATGCGGGAAAGGGGGATCATCCGCTCCTTTACGGTGCTGACCGATCCCAAATTGGTAGGAAAGCCTATTGTTGCCTATGTGCTTTTGGTGATCCAGTACGGGGTATCAGTGGATTCTGTGCTGAGTTATGTAAACCAAGATCCGGACATTCTGGAGTGCCAGGCAGTGACCGGAGAATATGACTATATTATCAAGATCTGCGCTGCCAGCGTGGAGGAATTTGAAGAAAAGCTGCTACATCTGAAAAAGCAGAAGGGTGTGCTGAAAAGTCATACGATGCTGTGCTTACAGGAGCATAAGTTCCAGCCTGCGGTGCTTCCGGACAGGGAGGGTGTAAAATGAGCAAGATTCAATTGAGTACGGCTGCCCAAATGGCAATGCCCTCCGGTGTGCGCCGGATGTTTGAGCAGGCGAAAAAATATGACGATGCCATCAACCTGACTTTGGGAGAGCCGGGCTTTGCCACACCGCAGTATATTGTGGAGGCGGCGGTGAAGTCTTTACAGGACGGTGCTACCAAATATACACCCAATGCGGGTATTAAGCCATTGCGGGATGCCATTGCCTATAAGCTGCGGACGGAAAATGGAATTGCATGTGACCCGGATAAAAACCTGATCGTCACAGCCGGTGCCACCCAGGGTTTGATGCTGGCGATGGTAACGCTGGTAAATCCCGGAGACGAGGTGATCCTGCAAGGACCAAACTGGCCGGACTATATGGGTCAGATCGCAATGGTAGGCGCAACACCGGTCTATGCAAAGGTGGATGAAACCAACGATTTCAAAATGACTGCCGATGTGATCGAGCCGCTGATCACGGAAAAAACCAAGCTGATCATCATCAATTCGCCCTCCAATCCTACCGGCGGTGTGCTGGATCATGGAGATCTGGAAAAAATTGCGGCGCTGGTGAAAAAATACAAGGTCTACTGCATTTCCGATGAGCCTTACGAGCATCTGGTGTATGACGGCTTCCATCAGCATAGCCTGGCAGCCTTCCCCGGGTTGGAGGACTATGTGCTGACCATCAACAGCTTCTCCAAAACCTTTGCCATGACCGGTTTCCGTGTGGGCTATATCTGCGCCAACGAGACGATCACCCGGGAGCTGATCAAGCTCCACGAGAACATGATCGCATCCATCCCTGAGCCCATGCAGATGGCAGCCATTGAGGCGGTGTATCACGGGCAGGAGGATGTGCGCCGGATGGTGGAGTATTATGACCGAAACCGGAAACTGGTGGTAGAGGGTCTGAACAGCATCAAGGGCTTTACCTGCCACTGCCCCAAGGGCGCGTTCTACGTATTCCCCAATATTACCGGCTTTGGTATGTCCAGCGACGATGCGGCGGACTATATCCTGGAAAAGACCCACGTGGTCACCGCCCCCGGCTCTGCCTTCGGACCTTTGGGAGAAGGCTATATCCGCATCTGCTACGCCTCCAAATACGAGGACATCGCAGAAGCCCTGGAGCGGATGAAAGCCGCCTTCGGCACAAAATGATCAAAGGGCACTGTTTTCAAAAAACAGTGCCCTTTACAGAGTGTCAAAAAAGCCGCCAACCGTCAAAAAGCAGGATGAAGTAATAAATTCAAATAAAGTCTTCCCCCTTGGGGGAAGGTGGCAAAAATCTCTGATTTTTGACGGATGAGGGGATAAAAATGCTTGCTGCGCAAGGCTTTTTGACTTACTGCGCAACTCGCCCCTCTCGAGTATCCACATACACTTCGGGGACGAGTTGCTTGTCTT
>JAZNRQ010000083.1:0-3447 GCA_045590735.1 Faecousia sp.
GTTAAAAAGGCTTCTCCTTGAGGAGAAGCTGTCGCCGCAGGCGACTGATGAGGTGTTACCGCACCATCGTAACCGCTGCAATCTACCTACATTTCCACCTCATCCGTCAAAAATCAAAGATTTTTGCCACCTTCCCCTCAAGGGGGAGGCTTTGGGATTGTGCGTTTATCCAACCGCTCTATAAATTGGAATTTAGAATTACAGGATATACTCCCGTTTGCCGTTTTGCAGATCCCGCCACACGGGGCTCATCTGCCGCAGCCGCTCCACCACCTGAGGCACAACAGACAGAATGTGATCCACCTCTTCCTCGGTATTGTAGTGGCACAGGGAAAGCCGCAGGCTGCCGTGGGCAACGTCGTGGACTCTGCCAATGGCCAGCAGCACATGGCTGGGATCCAGTGAGCCGGAGGTACAGGCACTGCCGGAAGATGCGCAGACACCCAGCGCATCCAGGTAAAGGAGCAGGCTCTCACCCTCAATACCCTCGAAGCAGAAGCTCACATTGCCGGGCAGCCGGTTCACCGGGTCGCCGTTTAATGCACTGTGGGGGATTTGGGAAAGGCCTTCGATCAGCCGGTCACGCATTGCGGTGACTTTGGCAGTATTTTTTTCCAGATTGGCACAGGCTTCCTCCAAAGCGGCAGCCATTGCCAGAATGCCGGGGATGTTTTCCGTACCGGCACGCTTGCCACGCTCCTGTGCGCCGCCTTCGATCAGGTTAGAAAGCAGGATGCCCTTACGGACATACAGCGCGCCCACGCCCTTAGGTCCGTGGAACTTATGACCGGACAGGCTGAGCATATCGATGTTTTCTTCCTTCACATCTATGTGCAGGTGGCCAGCGGCCTGCACCGCATCCGTATGGAACAGTACACCCTTTTCCTTACAGACCGCACCGATCTCCGCGATGGGCAGCACCGAGCCGATCTCGTTGTTGGCATACATACAGGTCACAAGGCAGGTATCCTCCCGGATCGCCTCACGAACCTGCTGTGCCGTCACATTGTGACCCTCGGAAACCTCCAGCAAGGTAATTTCAAAACCCTCCCGGCGAAGCTTTTCCAGGGTGTGCAGCACCGCATGATGCTCAAAAGCGGTGGAAATGATGTGCATTTTGCACTTGCGTCTGCCTAAGTTGGCAGCAGAGATAATTGCCTGGTTATCTGCCTCACTGCCGCCGGAGGTAAAGTAGACCTCCCGGGGTTCGCAGCCAAGACAGGCTGCCACCTTCGCCCGGGCATCCTCCAATGCCTCTTTGGCTGCCTGACCGATGCTGTGCAGGCTGGACGGGTTGCCGTAAACAGATTCAAAAGAAGCGGTCATAGCGTTGATGGCAGTTTTGCTCATCGCTGTGGTTGCCGCATTATCCGCATAAACTTGCATAACGATTCCTCCTTGGGTATTTGCCTAGTATTTCTATGGGTAATATACCATCACTTACCCACCGTGTCAATAGGTAAATCATTAACTTCCGGTTTATCGAGCTGTTTCGATACACCTTGTCATTCTGAGCGAAAGCGAAGAATCCGTATTCTCCTTGAGATTGCCACACCAGTGTGAGCACTGGTTCGCAATGACAACGAAGATTGTAATTGCTCGATGAACCGGAATTTAATTCGGGGCTCTCAATTCTCAATTAAAAAAGGGCGCCGCTTTCGCAGCGCCCCGGGCAGCACAATTGCCGCCCGACAAAGAGGAAAGAAAGGAAATTAGCTTTTTATGCGCCTTCTAAAAAGGCCTCCGGGTCTACCGTCACACCGGCACAGCTGACACTGAAATGCAGATGCTCTCCAATGCCGCTTTCCAAAAGCGCGGTGTTACCCACCACACCGATGGCCTGTCCCGCGGTAACGGTCTGCCCCGCCTTTACGCTCAGCTGCTCACCAAGACTTGCATAGCGGGTGGTATAGCCTCCATCGTGACGGATCACCACGGTCATACCCATAGTTTCGTCCTCATAGACGCTGTAGACCGTACCGGCAGCAGCGGCAACCACCTGTGTGCCGGCCTCTGCCGCAATGTCCACACCGTCGTGTACCCGCCAGTCCCGGGTGGTCTGATTATAGCAGAGGGCATCCATAGAATACTCCGCCAAGGTCTTGCCTGCCAGAGGCTTTTTGATCACCGGGGGCTTTTTGGCGTTGACGGTGGGATCCTGAGGCACCGTTCCCTCCGGCTGGGTGGCTACTGCCTGTACATCCCCCATGGTCACATCGGGGGTCTGCAAAGTATCTTCCGGCTCTGCGCCGTTGCGGTAGTACAAATAGCCTGTGATCCCGATGGCTGCCGCGCACAGGATCAGGGCTATGTAGTAGCCCTTACCGCTGATATTACCTGAGAATTTTTTCTTGCTCATAAATAAGCACCTCCGTAGTCCAGTATTACCCCTTTGTGGCAGTTTATACCTGTTTTTGAAAAATAACGGAAAATTGACTTTCCCGGCATAAGGTGGTAATATGAAGAAAGATTTCTATCGGAGGTTTTTCCATGCTGTATCTGTTTATGGGCATTTTTGCCGTGGCGGTGGTGGTCCTGGACCAGCTGACCAAATTTTTGGTGGTAAATAACATTGACGAGGGCGGGATCGTACCGGTTTTGGACGGTGTACTCCACCTGACTTTTGTAAAAAATACCGGTGCCGCCTTTTCCTCTTTTGAGGGACAGCAGTGGCTCTTTGTGCTGATCTTTCTTATATTTACTGCCGCGATCATCTGGGAATTTTCCAAAAAGCGGATGCCCTTTACTACCTTTGAGCGGTGGTGCATTGTGGGTATCTACGCCGGTGGTCTTGCCAATATGATCGACCGGGTACGGCTTTCCTATGTGGTGGATATGATCGCACTGGACTTTTTGTATGTACCCAGTATCGACTTTGCAAGCCGCAGCATCCGGTGGGTGCCTTTTGCGGTATTCAATGTGGCAGACTGCTTTATCACCTGCGGCTGCATCGTACTGCTGGTGCACCTGGTGCTTTTCAATCGGAAATTCTGGAAGGATGAGAAAAAATGACCCTCATTGCCGACATTGCCGGGGAACGGCTGGATGCCTTTCTTGCCCGGAGCGTGGAGAATTTAAGCCGCAGCGGCGCCCAAAAGCTACTGGACGAGGGCTGTGTTCTGCGCTGCGGAAAGCCCGGTAAGAAAAATGATAAATTAAATATCGGCGACGAGATCTCTGTGACCCTCCCGGAACCAAAAGCGGTGGATATTCTCCCCACCCAAATGGAGCTGGACATCGTTTACGAGGACCAGGATGTGCTGGTGATCAACAAACCCAAGGGTCTTGTGGTGCACCCGGCAGCCGGTCACCAGGATGATACACTGGTCAACGGTCTTTTATACGCAATGGGCGATCAGCTGTCCGGCATCAACGGCGAGCTGCGTCCGGGCATTGTCCACCGGATCGACAAGGACACCTCCGGTCTTTTGGCCATCGCCAAAAACG
>JAZNRQ010000084.1:0-3629 GCA_045590735.1 Faecousia sp.
CGTTGAGATTTAACTCTTTCACTGCCAGCTCCGGATCATTGCCGCTATGCAGATAGATATACAAAAGCGCCGCATCTCCGCTGGCAGCACCCAGCAGCTTGCGAATATCCGATTGTTCTATATGTAGATCTGCGGTATTCATCGTTTACTCCTAAAATGTCATTTGACCACATTATAACACAGCTTTTTCCCCGATACAACGATAAAAAGCGGCATTTTTCGCAGAAAAAATGCCCATTTTTTTGACACAGTACAACATACTGTGGTTCATATGATTTTCAGACACTAGAGCCACCTTGTCAGGGTGGGAAAAAAGTGGGACGATTTTTGATTTCCGATTTTTTATGATGGTGGTGAAAGGAGGTGAAACCATGGAACCGGGACTTTGCCCCGATGCCGGGGAAATCCTGAGCCAACTCCACGCCATCGCCACAGCCGATGTAACCGCCCTGCTGGCTGTCCGTGACGGGATGTTGGAAGTCCGCTCCACCGATGACCTTCCCCCGGAGGTCCGTGCCGCCATCTGCTCCATCGAAAAATCCACCGGCGGTGTGAAAGTGAAATTCTACGACAAACTGAAAGCGTTGGAGCTGCTGGGCAAATATTTGGGTCTGTTTGACGGAACAGCTGCCCAGGAAGACCCGGAAAACAATCTTTTGCAAATACTTCTGGAAGGCACAAAGGAGGAGATAGACACCCATGATATACCGGAACTCCAGCAAGCGGCAGCTATTGGCGATGACCTGGTGGAACAGGCCGACGCTGTGTGACCGGGACGGGATCCTGTGCGACGGTGCGGTGCGCTCCGGAAAAACCATGGCACTGACCTGCGGGTTTTTCCTGTGGAGTATGAGCTGCTACAACGGCCAGGTTTTTGCCCTGTGCGGAAAATCCGTCGGTGCGCTGCGGCGAAATCTGCTGCAGCCTATGGAAACCTGGCTGGGCGGTCTGTTTCAGATCCGGGAGCATCGCTCAGAAAGCAAGCTGACGGTAAAGCTGGGAAACAGGCAAAACACCTATTACCTGTTCGGCGGTCTGAACGAAAGCTCCTACGGTGCCATGCAGGGCATCACCCTGGCGGGGGTACTGCTGGACGAGGTGGTGCTGATGCCCCGCTCCTTTGTGGAACAGGCGGCGGCACGGTGCTCCGTCCCCGGCTCCAAGCTTTGGTTTTCCTGCAATCCCAGCTCCCGGGAGCATTGGTTCTACCGGGAATGGGTAGAAAAAGCTGCCCAAAAGAATCTGCTGCGGCTGCACTTTACTATGTACGACAATCCGGGTCTTACACCGGCGGTGCGGCAGCGGTACGAGAATCTGTACACCGGTGTGTTCTACAAACGGTACATTCTGGGTCAGTGGTGCGCCGCGGAGGGACTTGTGTACAGCTTTGACCCGGCACTGCACATTACCCGGAACATCCCCACCTGGGGACGCTGGTATATCTCCGTGGACTACGGTACGCAAAATCCCTTTTCTGCCGGTCTTTGGTGTGTTTCCGGCGGACGGGCGGTACGGGTCCGGGAGTATTATCACAGCGGTCGGGACACCGGGCAGCTGCTCACCGACGAGGACTACCACGATGCGCTGGAGCAACTGGCGGGAAACTTACCGGTGGAGCGGGTGATCATTGACCCGTCCGCAGCCAGTATGATCGCCCTGATCCGGAAAAAAGGGCGGTTCCGGGTGCGAAAAGCCCGCAACGCCGTGTTGCCGGGGATCCGGCTGGTGGGATCTTTGCTGCAGCAAGGGCGGCTGCAGCTGACACCGGAATGCAAGGATTCCATCCGGGAATTTTCCCTGTACTGCTGGGAAGATGACAACACCCGGGACATTCCCAAGAAAGAAAACGATCACGCTATGGACGACATCCGGTACTTCTGTATGTCGGTCATGGCAAGGTAAAAGGAGATGTTTATGAAAAATTGGTTATTGGAACGGGTGCTGCCGATGTGGGCAAAGCAAACGCTGCTTTCTCAGCTGCGGGACACCCAAAGAGAAAACCGCCAGCTTAACCGCCGTCTTCGGGAGCTGGAGGCTTATGTAAAGGGTCTGCACAGAGGCCTGCGGGGAGGCGGCAAATGGACATCCTAAGCTGCCAGGAAGCCTTCGGTGCCTGGGACAAAACCAGTCGGGCAATGCGCGATGCCATTTCCGAATGGTTTACCCTTTACTACCGGGATCAGGTGACGGATGGAGAAGACCCCTGTCAGCGGATCGCCTACACGGTGGTCAGCAAGCTGGTACGGGCGGTGTTTTCTGAATATGCCGCCACCGGAGAAGATCCCTTTACCGCCCGTTTACTGAAATCACTGGACGGTGTGCGGGAAAATGCAGTGCAGCTGGCACTGGTCGGCGGTGAAAGCTACTTAAAGCCCTGGGTAAACAGCGAAGGCTTCGGCTTTACTCCTATCCCCCGGGACCGGATTCTGATTTTTGCCAGAGATCCCAAGGGTGTACCCACCGATGTGGGAACGCTGGAGCTTTCCACCGTAGGCAGTGCCTACTACACGCTGCTGGAGCGGCGTACCATGGACGAGCAGGGAATGCTGACCATTGAAAACCGGCTGTTCCGTGCTTACAGTGCTGACACCTTGGGTACGCAGGTTCCTCTGACAGAGCACCCCGACTACCGGGAGCTTATGGAGCGCTACACCTATCGGGAGCCGGTACATTCTGTGGGCCTTGTACAGCTGAAAACCCCGATGCTCAACTGTGTGGACGGCTCCCCCGACGGTGTCAGCGTTTATGCGGCAGCGGCAGGTCTGATTCACGCAATCGACCGGAATGAGCATCAGCTCAGCGGCGAATTTGACCGGGGGCAAAGCCGGGTCTTTGCCTCGGCGGACCTGCTGGACGAATCCAAGGATCTGAGCAGCACCCTGTTTGTGGGTCTGGACGAAGACCCGGAGCGTGTGGGTCTGACGGTCTTTTCTCCCCAGCTGCGGGAGCAGTCTTTCCTGGCACGAAAGCAGGAATATCTGCGGAATGTGGAGTCGCTCATCGGCATCAAGCGGGGACTTCTGTGCGATGTGAATATGGACCAGCGGACCGCCACGGAAATTTCCTCCAGTCAGACCGACCACGCACTGACGGTGATGGATTTTCAGAATATGTGGCAAAAGGCCGTGGAGCAGATGCTTACCCTCTGCCGTCAGCTGGGACGGCTTTACGGAATGCCGGTAGAAGAATCCGCCTTGCAGATCGATTGGGGCAACGGTGTCCTTTATGACGAGGAAAAGCTGTGGCAGGACTACAAGGATATGGTAGCCCAGGGGCTGATCTGTCCGGAGGTTGCACTGGGTTGGCGGTTCGGTATGCCTGCCGAAACCGAGGAACAGCGCACCGCCATCCGGCAGAAATATATGCCATCAACACAAAGTATCTAACATATCATTCCGGTTTATCGCGCTGTTACAATCTTCGTTGTCATTGCGAGGAGCGTAGCGACGTGGCAATCTCACGATTAAAACCGAGACTTTTCTTTTTCGCTTTTTCCGGTGCCTGCCGGCGGCGGTACTTTCTGGTTCCGCACAGAAAGTACCCAAAGATGCGGCTTGGAGGGGCGTTGAGCGTCCTTGCTCCCGCAAGGCGAGCCACCCCCTCCAAGACCACCCCCGGCGCGCACTTTC
>JAZNRQ010000085.1:0-2022 GCA_045590735.1 Faecousia sp.
CTGATGAGGTGTTACCGCACCATCGTAACCGCTGCAATCTACCTACATTTCCACCTCATCCGTCAAAAATCAAAGATTTTTGCCACCTTCCCCTCAAGGGGAAGGCTTTGGGATTGTGCGTTTATCCAACAGCTCTATAAACCCGAATTTATTTTAATTTGCTACCTGGACCATTGCAAAGCGGACGATCTTGTCGCCCATTTTAAAGCCCTTCTGGAATACCTGTGTAATGGTATTTTCCGGAGAGTCCGGATCCTCGGTGTGCATCACCGCGTTGTGGATGTTGGGGTCAAATGTCTCTCCCACCTGTCCGAAGATCTCCACACCCAGACCGTTAAAAATGCTTACCAGCTGGGTCATTGTCATTTCCACACCTTTTTTGTAGGCCGCATCTTCCGTGGGCTGATTCAGTGCCCGCTCCAGATTGTCGTACACCGGCAGCAGCTTTTCCACAGCGTCGGCTTTGCCCATACCGTAGGACTGCTCCTTTTCCTTTTGGCTGCGCTTGCGGAAATTATCAAAGTCCGCTGCCAGCCGCAGGTGCGCTTCCTGTTCTTCGTGAAATTTTTCTTCCCAGGGGTCTGCCGCAGGGGTTTCCTCCGGGGCTTCCACCGTTTCTTCTACAGGGATTTCCTCCTGCAGTTCTTCCTCTTTTTTCTTCTTAGCCAATTTTATGCCTCCTCATCGGATTTCTGTACACCTTGCGGCAGCTGCATCTGCTCCGGTTTTGTGAAAAGCTTGGAAAGGCTTTCCGCAAAGTAGGATAGACGGGCTGTGACCTTGGCATAATCCATACGGGTGGGACCCACCACGCCGATCATACCCTGCATACCGTCACCGATATCAAATTTTGTCATAACCACTGAGGTGTCCCGTAGCTCCTGCGCCACATTTTCAGGCCCTACCAAAACCTTGGTGCCGTTCTGATTCTGCATCACAGCAGGCAGGTGTGCCAAAGTCTCCTCATCCAGAGAGGTCAGCACCCGCTGGGCTTTGTCCACATCCCGGTATTCCGGCTGACCCAAAAGCCGCATCTGTCCCGCAACTGCCATATTGGCACTGCTTTGGCGGCGCAGGGTGTCTGCCGTAAAGTCCACGATCACCGGCACCAGCGACGCCGCCGCACCGGCAGATGCAAGGATCCGTTCCAGCAGCTCCGGGGTAAATCCCTCCGGCTCCAGCTCGGTCATGGTGGCGTTGAGTACCGCTGCCAGCACCTTCAGATCGCTTTCTGTCACATTCACCGGCAGCTTGATCAGTTTGTTGACCACTTCCTCATTGGTTAACATAACAACAAGGATCACACTACCCTGACCTGCCAGGATCAGTTCAAAACGCTTGACCGTCGCACCGGTCTGCCGGGACGCCACCGAGATGGCAGGCAGGTCCGTTGCCTGGGATACCAGCTTTGCCACACGCTCCACGATCTTATCCACCCGCTCCATCTTCTCTTCAATGGCGCTGTTGATAGATTTTGTTTCGTCAATGCTCAGCCGGTAATCCTGCATCAGCTCATCCACATACAGCCGGTAGCCTGCCGCAGAAGGCACTCTGCCGGCACTGGTGTGGGGCTGTTCCAGGTAGCCCATCGTAGTCAGATCCGCCATTTCGTTGCGGATAGTGGCGGAGGAATAGCTCACATCCGGAAGCTCTGCAATGGCCTTGGAGCCTACCGGCTCGGCTGTACGGATGTACAGATCCACGATGCAGCGCAATACTTTTTTCTTGCGTTCTGTTAATTCCATAAGTGTTTTCCCTCCGTTTAGCACTCCATACCGTTGAGTGCTAAGCACACTATACTATAGAGTGCTAAAAAAGTCAATACCTCCATTTATAAATTATTTTTGAACAAATCTTTTTCTTTATACTTCACACCTGAATTTCCGGTTTATCGAGCTGTTTTAAATTCGTATAACCTATATTGTCATTGCGAGCCAGTGCGCACACTGGCGTGGCAATCTATTGGTAACACTTGGTTTTTAGATTGCCACACCAGTGACATCGGTCACTGGTTCGCAATGA
>JAZNRQ010000086.1:0-52240 GCA_045590735.1 Faecousia sp.
AAATTCCAATTTATCGAGCTGTTCAAACTCGCACAACCCAATTGTCATTGCGAGCCAGTTCGCAAACTGGCGTGGCAATCTATTGGTAACACTTGGTTTTTAGATTGCCACACCAGTGACATCGGTCACTGGTTCGCAATGACAATGAAAATTGTAATCGCTCGAGAAATTGGAATTTATAGATGGCAATAGCAAAAGAAGCGGTCTGACCGATTGTTCGGTCAGACCGCCTATCCTTTATTCTACGATACCAACTACCACATTCTGCACATCAAATATCAGCTGCGCAGAATCCTTCGTCAGGATCTTTTCGACCAAAGCCACATCCTTGCACAGGAAGTTTTTGAGCTTGGAGCCATCCAGCATTTGGAATGCATAGAAATTATTTTCCACCTTGGTATAGAGGCTTGTGTTGCCCGGATCCAAGCTCCGGTAGGTAACACCGTCGCTTGCCGGCACAAACTCGCCCTGCACATAACCTTCCGGCTTTTCCTTTTCCGTCAGACCGCTTTGGGTGAAGATTTCACTAACCATGCCGGTCAGCTCATTTTGAACGATTTCCGCAGTCCCCTCCGGAAATTCGGTGGTGCGGGATTCGTAGGTGATCTCCCAGCTAAAGGAAGGCGGGGTGGGCAGATAGCCGTTACTGCCGTTGCAGCAGGAAAGATAGAAGGTCATAGGAAACTGCGAATCTTCCCGCACCGCCACCGCATTGGTGTCAAAGATCTCAAATGGTGCGGTCACAAAGGCAAATTCGCCCAGGGAAATGGCATACAGCCAAACTTTTTTGGCACCGCCGGCTCTTGTATTCAGCAGGATCTCCTTTTCCTTCAGGATAATGTTTTTGACATCCCGCTGGGTGAATTTTGCAGATGCTTCTACCGCTGCAGCACCCAGCTTTTCGCCCAACTGCTGATAGCCGTCGTGATCGATATCGCTTCTGATCTGAGAATTGTTATTGATATTGCCGGAGCCACCCAGCAGGAAGATGGAGTCGCAGTTTAAGTTGGTGTCCAGATAGTTACGCAGAACACCGGGATAATTGGAGGTCGCAATGGTATTGGGGCTTGTTCCGGGAGGGTGACCCTGCCAGTTGACCATTACCACATCCTTGCCGCCCTCACGGGTGAATTTTACCAGCTGCAGCAGATTATCCACCTGGCTGTAGTGACCGATCAGCTGATCCTTTGGCACGCCGCCTACACCGTAGGACTGATAGCTGCCATCTGCCAGCAGGTAGTGGCGAACCGTATTGGTCTTTTCCACACGGGTAAAGGTGGTCTGCATCGTCTGTACCGGCTTCCGGTCCTCCAAAGCCGTCTTTGCCGCAGTCAGCACACCGTTTGTCAGCAGGCTTATGTAGGGATTCACCGAAGGGTGCTCCACCCGCAGGGACGGGCCACTGTGGTTATGGGTCACGTGGAACATAATGTTAGTCTTGGGAACACCGGTCTCACCGGAAACCGCATCCCGCATACTGTCTGCCATATAGGCATTAAGCATATCCAGTGTGATGATCATCACGGTATTGTTTTGGGCGTCGGTAAAGGCAACGCAAATGGCATAGAAGGGCCACTCCGTGCCGGTGGATCGACGATACTGGGCAGAATCCATGCCGGCATAGCCGTCCAGCGGCATGGATTCCGTAGGCGTCACATCAGATTTTCCGAAGCCCACAGAAAGACCAGCAGAAGCTTCCTTTTCGCCGCAGCCGGCAAGAAGGCTCAGGCATAGCATAATGCTTAGGATCATTGCGATGCTTCGTTTCATAAACACTCTCCTTCTCATTTTTCTTAAATCTCAAACTTCCAATTAATCGAGCTCTTTCGATGGTGAATGTAGGGGCGACCATTGGTCGCCCGCGCAGAGAAATGTTACGAATTCGCCTTAGTTTCCTGCGCAAACGAACTGTTGTACCGCACGGGCGAGCAATGCTCGCCCCTACGTATTCTATCGATAGATTGCTCTATAAACCGGGATTTAGTTTTCTTCCTGCAGCTGCAGGACCTTCAGCATACCCCGCAGGTAGCCGAAGGCATTGGACCGGGCGGTATGTCCCCAGCGGGTATCTGTAGTCAGATACGGCACGTGGTCATCCAGCAGCAGTCCCTCGGTGAGAAATTTTCTTGCCATACCCAGGCCGGCATTTCGCACAGCACCGGTAATCAGAACACATTTACCCATAAGAATTACTCCTTATAATAGTAAACAGGCTTGCCGCCTACCGCCATCTCCAGTGCGAAGGTGTAACCCGCCTGGGGATAGGCAGCGGTATCGTCCATAGCGGCGGTGGTAATGTAGAGGGTCTTAAAGTCCTCGCCGCCAAAGCTGCAGCAGGATGCTTTGGGACAAGGTGTTTCAATTTTCCGGATCGTCTCGCCGGTTTTGCCGTTTAAATGCAGGATACCGTGACCGTCCCAAAATGCCAGCAGCACATTGTTTTCCTTATCCACCGTCAAGCCATCGGGCTTGCCCCATTCCTGGGGGAATTCCCGGAGGGTCCTGCGGTTTGAAAGCGTGCCGGTAGCCTTGTCAAAATCGAATAGCTCCACCTTATAAAAGAGAGAATCCGCATAGACCATCGTCCTTTCGTCGGTGGTCCAATCCAGTCCGTTGGAGCAGAAACAGCCGTCAAAGACCTCTGTCAGCACACCGTCTGCCAACCGGTAGAACGCACCGGAGCCATTGGCTCCTACTGTACCTAAATAAAATGCGCCGTCAGGGCCTACCTTACCGTCATTAAACCGCTCGCCCTTCAGCTTGACCGACTGATGGGCAAGGGTCATACTGTCCAGCCAGTAAACGCCATCCTCCATAGCCACCAGCACCCGACCGGTTTCGGTCAATGCCATACAGCCTACCTTTTGGGGAAGGTCGATCTTCTCCCAATTGCCGCTTTGCAGCTTATAAAGGCACTTACCCCGGATGTCTATCTGCCACAGAGTTCCGGTACGATGATCCCACAGAGGACCTTCTCCTACTGCACAATTCACTTTATGTATAACTTTCATTATTTCAACATCCTCTCCGATTTTTCTCAAGTCAATGTTACCACAGGTATAGTCAATTTTCAATTCTATTTTCTCTTAAATCCATAAGAATATTGACATATTGATTTAAAAATGCTACAGTAAACCAAAAGGTGGTGTGCTTATGGCAATCAAGATTTTGGAGTGCAGAATTTACTCCGGTCCCCATACCCGTACCGGTGAACGGATCGTAAAGGATTATGAGATCGACCTGGAATTGGGCGAAAGCCGTATTCTTTTTCTGGATAACAAATCTTACCCCATCCGCAAGGGCAATGTGACCATACATAAACCCGGTCAGCGGATCAACGGTCAAGGCTATCAAAATAGCATTTTGCTGACATTGGATCTGTCCGACACCCAAAGCCAGGGACCCTATAGCCGCAACATTCCCGGTCCCCAGCAGCCGGCCACCGATTTTTACTTACTGCAGAATTTGGGCAGCGTGATCGTACCCTTCTCGGAGAATGCCTTCCTGCCTATTTATAACGAGCTGCTGACCTCTGCGTTTACCGATCAGACCGCTGCGGAATATCTGGTGATGGAGCTGCTTTACAAGCTAAACGCCGAGCAGTGCCGCACCGAGTACACAAAACGAAAGCCCACAGAAACCGCTTGCTCCCGTGTCCTTCACTATCTGAAAGACAATCTGGAGCAGCCCATTACACTGGAAAGTCTGGCAGAAATGGTCCATCTGGACAAAAGCTATCTGGTCAGACTGTTTCGCAGCACCTACGGTGTTACCCCCATTAAAATGCTGATCCAGCTGCGAATAGAGCGAGCCTGCGACCTGATCACCACCACCGACCTGCCCATTGGACAGATCGCCACCGCCTGCGGCTACACCTCTGCCGCTTATTTCACCGCAGAATACAAGCGGTATATGGGCTGCACCCCCGCTGCCCACCGGAATAATCGCCGGGCCTAAACAAGTATTCCCGAACGAAATAGAGAAAAGCGCGTGTTCAGCCGAACACGCGCTTTTGTTTTTGGCGATCCGCAAGCGGCAGTGCCGCCTGCGGATCTAATTAGGAAGGAGATAGTGGTTAATTATTCCGTTGCTGCCGCCAGCACCAGTGCGCCCTCTACGCCCAGGATCTTAACAGCATCGCCGTTTTCGTTCATCAGTGTGCCGGTGTAGCTGCCACCGGGAGTAAAGGTCGTGCCTGCCAACGCGCCGCACTGACCGCTGGCAGCTGCCACCGTTGCGCCGCTTGCATAGGAAGCCACAAACTTAATGCTGGCAGTGCCGGTCCAATCATTCAGCACATAGAACTTACCGTTATATGTGTGAATATTGCCCTTGGAAATGCCGTCATCACGCACAGCGTTTGCAGTACCGCCCAGATACAGGGTGCTGTCTGTGCCCACATAGATGGCTGTGCCGGCTGCATTGGTGCCGTCCACACCCTTAACGGTGCCGCCGGTGAAGTTCATTACGCCCGTGCTGCCTGCGATCCAAACATTGTGGTTGGATGCGCCGGCTGCGGTACCGCCGAAAATCATACCGCCGGTCATATTGATCGTGCCGTTGTAGGTGCGGATGTTGCCGCCCTGACCTGCCGCATTACCGCCGGAGATCACACCGTCGGTAATATTGATGACCGTGTTGGAACCGCCGGAAATATTGCCGCCGTGGGCTTCTGTGCCCTGGGTTCTGCCGTCGGTGACGGTGCCGCTGATATTCAGAGTACCTACCTTGGTACCGTCGCTGGTAATGCAGATATTGCCGCCTTCCTTTGCGGTACCCTGGGTCACGGTAGCATCCTTACCAATGGTAACGGTACCTGCCTTACTCCAGATGTTGCCGCCCTGACCGGTGGTAACGCCACCGGAAACCGTACCGGCATTCATCGTAAATGTGCCGTTGATATTCACATTACCGCCGCCACCGGTGGCATTGCCTATAACCTTGCCTTCCTCGGGTGTACCGCCGATGAGACCGCCGTCCATCGTAATGGTGGTGCCGGCCTCTCCACGGATGTTGCCACCGTAGGTGGCTGTGCCGCCGGTGATGGTGCCGGCCACAATATTAAACACAGAGCCGCTGCTCTTTAAGTATACATTGCCGCCCAGGCGGTTGCTGCCGGACTGATAGCCGGTACCGTTCTTAACGGTGCCGCCGTACAGGTTCACAGTGCCCTTCTCCATCAGTACATTGGTGCCGGTATTGCTGTCGATGGTCGCACCGGAGTAGATATTCACTGTACCACCGGTGGTATGGACCGTTGCCTTGGTATTGGCACCGGTGGACTTGTAAGTACCGCCATAGAGGTTAATAATACCGGAGCCTGCAGCATGGATCGTACCGGTGCCATAGTCAGCGTGGCTGTTGGAGCTGCTGACAGTGCCATTACCCATCAGATTCAGCACACCGGGCGTTGCCGCGCTGGCAGAGGTCGCAAAGATCCGGGCGCCATAGGAAAGGGTCTTTCCATTCAGGTGGACACAGACATTCTTGCCGGAAACCGTCAGGAAAATGCCGTCGCCGGAGATATCCTTGTTCACATAGTAGTGACCGCCGTCCGCAACCACCTTACCCATACCATTGATGGGTTCCCAGGTCACATCCTTCTGGCAGACGGGGCACTGCACCGCAGTGCCTGTCTGATAGCCGGTAAAGTCCATGGCTGCGGCAGCTGCTGCCACCGCGTTGCCCTTGGCAATCTGGGGATTTACATTGCTGACCATCAGCTTACCGTCCTGGCCGATGAGCTTATCGGTACCCATCGTCAGAGTGCCGGTAAATGCGCCGGTAGAAGCACCGTTGGCTGTGGGAACCACGCCCTCGACCAGAGCAGCACCAAAGGTAGCCTTTGCATTACCTGTCCAGGTGCTGTCGATCACCAGCTTGCCGGTGGACTGCACATTCAGTGTGCCGATCTCACAGTTGCCGTAAAGGGTCAGTGTACCCTTATGGATATCGGCACTTTCGATCACAACACCCTCGTAAACATTGACCCGAACCTTGCTGTCGCCGTGCAGCTTCAGTGCCGGAGCATCGGTATCCGTGGAGTAAGTACCACCGTAGAGGTTCACATATCCGTCAGCCCAAGCGGCTACCACAGCACCCAGATTGGGATCTGCGGTGGTGCTCTTGCCAATCACAGAGCCGCTGCCCATCATATTCAGGGTAGCACCTGTGACAAAGATCCGGGAGGGGTAAGTCAGGGTATAACCGTTGTTGTGGAAGCAAACGGTCTTTCCCGCAGTAACTGTCATAAACTGATAAGGATTGTTATAATCACCGGTCAGATAGTAGTGACCGCCATCTGTTACCGTATCGCCCAGAGATGCAGTAACCGGTGTCCATGTGACCTTCTTCTTACAGACAGGGCATTCTGCCTGGTTCAGAGAATCCAGTACCAGCTCGCCCTGCGGCTCATCCTGTGCCACCAGTACCAGGCCGCCGTCCTTGCCGATGAGCTGATCTTCGCCCATTGTCAAGGTGCCGGTAAATGCACCGGTAGAAGTACCGTTGGCTGCGGGAACCACGCCCTCGACCAATGGGTTTGCGAAGGTTACATTAGCTGTGCCGGTCCAGTTGCCGTTGACTGTCAGCTTGGAAACAGCTGCGATGGCAATATTTTCCGCAGAAGCGGCATCGTTCAGAGATACCTTACCCTTAGTCGCATCAATGCCCACGCCACCGTTATATGCCTTTACCTTGGCATTACCGTACAGATTTACGCTACCGGTGGAAACACCAATGCTGATAACAGGCATTTCTGCATTGGAAATGGTTACGGTCACATCGTCGTACAGGCTGATGGCACCGGTGCTGTTAGCGACCAGTGTTGCGCCGCTGTACTGACCCAAACCTGTGCTGGTAAGGTTACCCTTACCCATAATGTTAATGTTGCCGCCGCTGCCTACGATGGCGATTCTGCCGGCTGTGGTCAGATTCTTGCCATTCATATGCAGGCAGATCTTGTGATTCTGTGCGGTAGTAGTTGCGTACTGAGCGGAGGTATTGGTGCTGTCAGCCAGCAGGTAATAGTGACCGGACTTTCCAGCCCCGATACTCTGACCTGCTTCCACAGGTGTCCACTCCACCTCTGCGCCGCCGCAGACGGGACAGACCGCCATATTGTCACCGTCGGGATCCAGCTCAAAATTGGGTTCCGGAGGTGTAACAACTGCATCACCGGTGCAAAGTCTGCCGCCTTCACCACGGAGAAGTGCATCGTCTTCCATAAACAGATACAGCTTGCCGGTAAACGCACCGGTGCTTTCACCGTTGGCCGCAGGAACCACATTGTCTACCAGCGGGTTCTCAAAGAGCACATTGCCCTCGCCGGTAAAGCTCTTAAGAACTTTCAGCTTTGCATTTGCTGCAATGCCCAATATATCCACCTGTGCAGCGCCGTCCAGGGTCAGCGTACCGGTATCTGCCAGCACACCGCCGATGACCTTACCACCGTTCAGGGAAGCGGTACCTCTTTCCATGTGAATTGCCAAAGCATCGGTGGCAGTTGCTTCCACCGTAGCATTGCCATTGAGGGTAAAGCCGGTACGAACACTTACAACAGGCTTACCTACGGCAGTAGATGTGACCTTAACATTGTCATAGAGGTTGATAGAACCGGTACTGGTCGCTACCAGGGTTGCCTTGGTGTAGGCATCGGCATCCGTTCCGGTGTAAGAACCTCTGCCGGTGATGGTGCCGTCACCCATAATGTTGATGGTGCCGCCACTGCCAACAACCGCAATTCTGCCGGCTGTGGTCAGATTCTTGCCATTCATGTGGATACACAGCACCGCGTCCTTTGCCGTGGTGGTCGCCCACTGGCTTGTGTTGTCGGTGATATCCTTCTTCAGGTAGTAGTGACCGGAAAGGCTGGTGCCCAAACGACCGTCCGCCGCAGTCCATGCCACTTCCACATTACAAACCGGGCAAACCGCCATACCGTCATTGTCCGTATCCAGGACAAAGTCGGAGGGCTTGCTGGACAGGTAGCACAGAGCATTGTTCTTCACAACGATCTGATCCTCTGCCGATGCCGTCTTGAAGATGGGTTGGTAAGAAGCGATATTTTCATAAGCTTCGGTGAAGATACCGGTTGTGGAAACCGTAATGTCTGCCTTTGTATCCAGCTTGGTCAGATCCAGCTTTATACCTGCAGGCAGGATCAGGCCGGTGCCGGTGATTACTGGTGCGCCGGTCATCTCGAAATTGGTCTTGGCATTCATTTCGATGCCGCCATCGATTGTACCGCCCAGGATCTTTATCGTGCCGGAGCTTGCATAGATGTTGGCACCCAAGGGAGACTCGCCGCCCTTGATCTCACCGCTGTGCAGTACGAAAGTACCGCCGTAAATACCCACATTGCCGCCATTCTGGGTGGTCTTGCCGCCCAGCAGGGTGCCTCCGTACATATTGACCTCAGCACCCGCGCCGCCCACATAGATGGTGCCTGCCAGTGTACCGAATTCGGTGCTTCTTTCGCCCAGACCCAAGGTGCCGCCCAGGATATCCAGCTTACCGCCGTTACCCACCATGATACAGCCGCCGGACATCTTGGTGCCACTGGAGGAGGGGTTGGTGCCCATCAGCTTGCCGCCGCCCTTGGTGTCCATAATGGTCAGCTTATCGTAGACCAGGAAGCAACGGCCATCACCGTTGAGGGTGCTGCCCTTCAGGTCCAGAACCACATCGTAACACTTGTCGTCGTCCTGCTTGCCAATGATTGCCTGGGGAGTAAACATATCGGTAAACAGGAAATAGTGCTTATCTTCTGCAGCTACCTTGCCGATGTAAGGCTCCCAGGTAACCGTCTTCTTACAGTGGTCGCAGTATGCGTCATAGTTTTTGACGCCGTAAGCAGGATTCCGGTTCATAACCCAGATCTGGGTGATCTGATTGGTCTTCAAATCCCGGATCGCCTGGATATAGTCGCCGTTTTTCAGCGTGGTTTTTTCGCCTCTGAATTCGGCAACTGCAGTGGAAACATTGTAAATTACACAGTTCTTAGCGATCTGCCATACTGTTTCATCCACCTTCTTCTTATCCGGTGTTTCCGCAGGATAGTAGAAGGTTCTGAAGGTGCTCTTGGTTACATTTTCCACATAACGGTAGTTACAGGATTTTGCGCTCTGCTTCAGCACCGTTGTAACAGAGTAAGCATTTGTAATTATGCCCGACTTGTTGATCTTCAGACCAACCAGCGGAGCCAGCTGTTCATCAATAAAGGATGCCATACCCTTGCTCTTGGTCTTGGCAGTTACCTGCTTGCCCTCAGAGGCAAAGAGATAGGTATAGTAGCCCTCTTCGTCCGGTTCACGGGTGGTGGTCTTCTCTGCAGTGTTATACTTGCGCTGCAGGTTATAATAGACCTTGCCGCCGCTGATAGGACGGGACATCACAAATACAATTCGGATCTGCTCGTTAATGTCACGGAAAGCGGTGACCTGGTCACCTTCCATCAGCTCGAGCTTACCGCCTACGGTTTTGCCGTATTCACCGGTCCGCACGTCATAGACCTCACAATCGGGGCTGAGAACGCTGTTCCAGGTGGAATCGCTGTACGCGCTGGCAAGGACCACAACGGAGCCGACCTTAGAGGTCACATAGGACTCCGTACCCAGGTTTGCACCGCCGTAAACACAGACGGCATCGTAAACCGCCTTGACCACATCGCCTTCCAGCTTCAGGCCCATACAACGGTTGTAGATGGAGTCCATATAGTCCGCCATCTTCTTGTCCTTGACCTTGACCCGCTTAATCTTGCCTTCGCAGAGCATCTCGAAGACATAGTAGCCGCCCTGCTTCTGACGCAGGGTACCTACCTCCATATTGCCACCGTACTGACGGTCCCAGTTGTAGTACATAGGACTATCTGCTATCCGGCGGGTAACAAAGACCAGCTTGATCTCGCCATCCAGGTTTGCATAAACATTGACCCGGTCGCCATACTGCAGACTTTCCACCCGCTCGCCGCAGTTATGCTCATAACAGGCAAACTGGCAGCACTGGAAAATATCGTATTCCTGCGCAAACTTGGCAGTAACCACTTTACCCTGATTGCTGCCGGCAGACAGTTTTGTAAAGGTGACGGTATCACCATTGATCTCCGTCACATGGAAGTCACCGGCCAAATATGTACCGCGGATCGCCAGACCCACATCAGAGGTGCCGCTGATATAGCCTTCCTCGTCAAAGGTAAAGGCAAACTGACCGGTCAGGACTGCGGGAGAATCGATGGTGTTGACAATATTGATATCCTTACATTTCAGCTCCACCACTTCACCTTCGCAGGCAAATTCCATAGTGTATACACCGTTTTTATCCGGTACACGGGTGGTTTTACCGGCAGTAGTGTCCCACATACGCGCCACGCGCCAGTAGACCTTCATTGTCTCCGGAGCCCGCTCTGTAATAAAGATATGGGTCTTGGTGCCGTCCAGACTGGTATAGACACTGACCTTATCCAGCTGCTCCAGCTGACCGGGCTTGCCGGTTTCTGCACCTTCCAGCGTCATATCATAGATACCGACGTTTTCATCCACCGGGATCTCCATAGGCATACCGTTCATAAGACGGGAGGAATTGATATATAAGATGCCGTTTTCCAGCTTCTTGACAAAGAATTCCTTCGCCGCCTCGGTGGCGATCTGCTTTACATCCAGCGCATCGATAATATAGCCGTTTTCGTCAAATACAAGACCCATAACCGTTAAAGAGTCAATGTAGTTAACCAGCTGCTTATCGGTACACAGCAGTTCCTTCTGCTCGCCGTTTACCACAAAGGTGATGTGGTAATATCCGTCTTCTCCCGGCTCACGGGAAGAAAGACCGGCTATCTCGGAATTTTCCGCATAGTACGCGCCGTCTAAATTCCAATACAGCTCAGACTGTACGGTCTCTTCGCTGCTGTCTCCCGGCAGTGCAGGGATCAGAAAACCGAAGATGCCCACGACTACCACAGCCGCCACTACCACAAGGGCAATCGCAGCCAGAAGCAGCCACAGCCAAAGCTTACTCTTCTTTCCACTTTCTTACTTCATATTTTTGACCTACCTTTCTTTCAATAGGTTGATTTACAAAATAAAAGCATCCGATCCGGTGTCTCATTTTTACGGATCCCGATACCTATGCATAATAATACTAACAGATTTACGCAATATGTATAAGACAGGAGTTGCGCACATTCTGGACAAATATTGCTTTTCTATATTTGAAAATCGATAATTAACAGACATTTCCAAAACATTGACTCCAAAAGAAAACTGGTGTATAATGAAAAGCATCTTAGCCGAGAGGATGTTTTTATGGCACAGCTTCCGTCAGGTGTTTATGCGGTCTGTCAAAGCTTCGCTGAAGCCGGTGATACCATCACTTTTTCTTTTCAGGGAACATCATATATCGCCCAGCCGGGTCAAAACGCTTTTTGCTACCTGGAGGATCTGGAAACTGCGGTGCTGGAACCGGTAACGCAGCCTTTTTGCGGTTACCGGGATATGCCGGTGGTCATTATGCCTGCCGGTCTTTACAAGGCAGGTACGCTAAAGCCTTCCCGTTTTCATACATATCTGCCCTGTGAAATGGCGATTCTGGGTGAAAATGCAGGAATCCGCCCCAACAGTGCCGATATTCGTACCGCTGCCCCCCGACGGGAAGAAACGGTGATCCGGGGTTCTTTCTATTTCGGCTGCATTGCTCTGAAAAACGGTGTGGAAGGCACCCTTACTCTGGACGGTCTGACCTTTGAAAGCTGCAAGATCTTCGACGAGCGGACAGAAGCTGCCGACGCCGGACTAACGCTGCGCAACTGCCGGTTCACCGGTGCGCTATACTACGATTTGATCCGGGCATTTCCAATGGTTTCCGGTCACCGGCTTACCCGTTTGGAGGATTGCCGCGCTGATGGTCTCGGTGCCTGCTTTGGAGAAGGCAGGCTGCTGAACATCGGTTCCGGCAGCGCCCTGGTACAGGGGCTTTACTTTGGCAACACCGATAAGTTCCTCGGTCTTACCAACTACAGCCGCAGCGACAGCAGCCAAATTACCGAGCTTTCGCTCAAGGATTGCCTGTTTGAAAACTGCAGCAGTGTTCACGGCATCAGCATTGTGCTTCCGGAAGAATGCGAAGCAACCGTTATGCTGCAAAACTGCCATTTTATGAATTTTGCACCCCAGGATGACCCGGCACTATGGGTACAGATGTCCCCAAGCAGCCGTTTGCAGATGACAGGCTGCAGCTTTAACGGTTCTCACGATGCACCGGCAGTGGAAATTGCCGGCAATGCAGAAAATGTGAATTTTACAGATTGCAGCCAAGCCGGTTATTTACAGCTTTTCTCCCCTGCAAAACCCCGGCGGACCGTTGTGGATCCTAAGGCTTCTTATCCACTGGACGACCCCCACCAGCCGATAGCGGAATCCCTTGCGCCCCTGGATATGGTATATAAAAACCGGAAGGTCTTTTACTGTGATTTTCACTGTCACAGCAATTCCGGCGGCACCAGCGACGGAAAAACACCCATTGAGGAATATGTTGTGGGAATGGACCGGCTGGGTGTGGATTGCGCTGCCATTGTGGACCACCGGCAGATGCGCCACTTTTTCCTACCCTGCTGGGACGAAAAGAAAATGATCTGCGGCACAGAGCCCAGCACCCGGATCGCAGACCGTCCCTCCAGTATGGACTACACGATGATCTTCCCGGACAAAACCGGTCTGGCGCAAGTAATGGATGCCTTCCCGGAATACGCATACACCGGTGGCATTGACGGAAACTACAAGTATGCTCGCTTTACCTATGAACGGTTCCGAGAACTGGGAGAATTTATTTACCGCATCGGTGGACTTTTGTCCTACGCACACCCGATGCAGCTGCCCGGTTCCGGCGATCCTTCTGATTACTATTTCAGTGAACATATTGCATTAGAAACAGTTCATGGAGATGTAAACGCCTTTGCCACCCGGCAAAATCACATTCTATGGACAGGACTGCTGCAACAGGGAAAGAGGGTACGGACCCACGGCTCCAGCGACAGCCACGGACCGGTATCCAATCGGGGCCTGACCACCGTCTATGCGGAAAGTCACGATTCTGTCGCCATCTTCCGGCAGATTCGCAGCGGCAACTGTACCGCCGGCGGTGTAGGTATCCGGATGTGCATCGACAGCTGTCCTATGGGCAGCAGCCTTCCCTATCGGGAGGGACAGCGGCTTTACCTCCAGGTGGCAGATTTCCACTTTGCTCACCATAAACCGGACACGGTTTATGCACTGAAGGTCTATACCGATACAGGGCTTGCCTATGCGCAGGAGCTTAACGGCAAAGACCCCATCGCCTTGGTTCTGCCGGTAAAAAAGCGGAGCTTCTACCGGTGCGAGGTATGGAACGAAAGCGACCATTTGCCGGTGGGTTTTTCCAATCCTATTTGGCTGGACTAATTTCGCCTACACTATCATTTTATCTGTATTTTTCGATACCGTCAATGACAATATATTTTTCAAAATATAGGAATATTGACAAAAGGAGCGATTGCGCAAAACGTGCAATCGCTCCTTACATTATTCGTACTGTGCAATGACAGGGGAAGACAAAATACCAAGAGGCTTCAACCGATAAGATTCTGTCCACTTTTCGTTTACAGATCGCCAGGCATTCGGTCCGATCCAAAGATCCTTCGCATCTGCCAGGTGCACCGGTCCAAAGGTATTGTTCCTGTGACCCAAAAGCTTCAGCTCCAGCGTATGCTCCCCTGCCGGCACATTGTGGAAGCACAGCTTATAGGGAGAATAGACTATATAACCTTTCTGTCCTGCCAATGTTGCGGTGATGGCCGCACCGGCATAATGGGGTACCTGCACCTCCACGGTGCCGCCCCCGGTCTTTACCGGGATCCGGTAGGTCACATTGCCGCCATAGTGGACAAGACCCTGCCGGGTAATATCATCAAAGCCCAGCTTTTCCTCCCGGAGGATCAGGCTGCGGTGCTCACCCTGCAGCTTGACACCAAAATCGCCCAACAGGAAGTACCACTCCACATTGGTCCGCTTGCCAAAGGGCAGCGTTACCTCAAGGATATTATCTCCCTGCTTCAGATCTCCCAGCAGCAGGGTCGAAATCGATTTATCCACATACCAGCCCTCAGGCTTTGCGCTTACCGGCTGTCCGTTCAGCCAAATCCTCGAAAGTTCTCCGTCCTCCAGTGCCAGCCGGATGCCGGACAGGTGGCAGGCGCAATGTACAGTAAACCGCAGACGCACCTGATGCACTGTCTTTTCCTCCGGGATCACCCAAGGCTGTGCCATAGAGCTTTGTCGGGTATGCCAACCCAGTTCCTTCCGCAGCGCATCGTCTGCCCGGAACAGTTCCGTCTCCGGACGGTAGGGCTCTTCATCCAGGGCATACTCCGCCTTGTCCAGCAACAGCACATTGGGTTCGTCCAGCCGGTACTCCACCAACTGGGGAACGGGCAAATTGTGCTTGTTCACGGTCTTGACTTCGACGGGATACCGCACCGGCGCTGCCGTGGGGATATAGCGCAAAAGCAGGCTCTCCACATCGTAAAGGGTGACGCTCAAAACCGTCTTTCCGCCCACATATTCTGCCCCAAGAGGTGCACTTTCACCGGTTTGGGTATCGAATTTCTCCACCTGATAACAGCCATTTAATGCGATCCGGAGCTTTTGTCCCACCGGCACATCCCGCAGGTAAGGCTGCTTACTGTGGGCAGCAAAGAGCCAAAGGCTGTCCCCGTCCTTTCGCAGCTGATGTACCAGGTTATCCGCACGGGTGCCGTTTGCATTACGGAATTCCACCATACGCACCGGCTCCAACACCCGGAGGATCTCCGCCTTGGAAAATGCCACCCGGGTTGCTGCTGCACAGAGCTTTTCGCCCCGGTCTGAGGGTACTGCATCCTCATATTTCGGCGCGTCCCCCATAAAGATCAGCTTGCCGCCTGCTTTTTGGAAGGCCTCCAGCCGCTCCAGCGTGGTAGCGCGAAGGGTCTCACAGCCGGGAACCACAATAGCATCGTATGCCATCTGTCCCACCTGCAAAGGCGCACCGCCCTCTTTGCAAAGTACCGGCAGCTGGGATTCGCAGATAAAGTCAAAATCCACTGCACCCTGCAGCAGCCAGGCAGTAATATCCTGATAGTTCTGCTCCAGCTGCTCCTGAATCTCGTTTGTCTGATCCTTCGGACCGAAATGGAGCCAAAAGCTTTCAATAGGGTGGATCACACCGACCCGCACCTGGGGGACGCCCCGGCTCATTGCGGTGGCCACACGGGCAAAATGATCCTCCACATAACGATAGTCCTGCCACCAGGGAGACTGATAGCTGATGGGTGCCGGGTAGTCCCGCTTGGATTCACCCTTCATCGTCACCCAGCTCAGGTGGGGCACACGAACGGTCACACCCAAAGCCGCCAGCCAGTCACCGTGGAATTTATGGTCCCGGAAGTCTACCTCCCAGCCCATAACCGCATACAGCTCGCACAAGACACCTTCTCGTCCGTACTGATGGGCAGAGGATTGAACCTGCTTTGCGGTGGTCAGCTCGATCCGGTGATTCAGCATATCGATACCCGGCAGCTGGAAGCTGCGGTAGGAACGCATTGCCTCACCAATGGCACGGGTCTGCCCCCGCAGCGTCCCCTCCAGCATCAGGTGTCCGGTAGATTTCAGATTGTGGTTTTCGCACCAATCCCCAAGGGTATCCGCAAAGGCAGACGCAAACCGCTCCGTCACGTGATCGTGATACCGGTAACGAACGGGAGAGACCTGTCCGCCGGGCAGCTCCCACAAAAGATGGGGCAGATACTCCATAATATCCTCACCGTAGGCCGCCTTGTAGGTTTCGGGAAAGTCCGTGGTCCAGGTCATCAGCGCATCGGTACACTCCGACGCAAAGTCCAGACTCTTTTTGTGGCTGTGTTGGGGTTCGTCGGTGAAAATCGCCGGGATCACACCGTCAAAATCCTTTCCAACGGTTTCCAAATACCGTTCGTGGGTGACCTCCACAAATTTCTCCATGGCCGCTTTGCTGAGCACATCCACATAGGCCGTATAGTTAAACCAAGGGGTGTCCGGTGCGGTTTCCAGATAGACATACCATTTGGTGCCCTCGGCAGCTGCTTCCGGGTCGATCCGCTTGCCGCTGAGGAGACACCCCTGATCATCCAGCACCACATCATAGCAGGCAAGTAAGTAGCCGTTGTGGGTTCTTTCCACTGCACTTTGCCGGATATAGGTCATTTCCGGCTTGGCATCCGGTGCGTAAGGTGTGGTGGTAAACAGCAGGTGCTTTGCCCGGTGCTCCGGATGCTCCCGGGTGACCATACCACCGGCAGCACCGGAGGGCCAGCGATCCTCATCATAGAGCCAAGCCAGCATTTTTTCTTCCCGGCACTTTTCCACGCAGGCCTTGACCCTTGCCATAAAATCGTCACTGAGATAGGGCATCGTAAGTCCGGTACGCACGTGCATGTGGGCACCGCCCATACCCATTTTCTTCAGCATTTCCAGCTGCCACAGAAGCTCGTCCTCCGGCAGATCGCAGTTCCAGCTCCAGAAGGGCGCACCTCTGTATTCACTGGTGGGATCGCGAAACAGCTCTTTGGAAAGCTCCGGTGTTGTATTTTGCGGATACAGCATACGATCATCTCCTTTTCCTTGCTTGACTTTATGGTAACACATTCTATATAATAAAAAAACACCCTTGTTTAAGAATTACCCTCACTTTAGGCGGTGATTTTAAGATATGCGATCCACAAGCCAACTCTATAGCGACCAGATCGGTGACGGACAAATCCGGATGATGCGGGTCTACAGCCACAACGGTCCTCCCCACCGACACAGCTTCTTTGAACTGGTATATGTGCTGCGGGGCAGTGCCACCCACCATTTGGGAGATGAAACGATGCGGATCTCCGCCGGAGATTACTTTATTATCGATACCGGTACCACCCACTTTTACCGGGACGCCGATCAGTTTCAAATTATGAATTGCCTGTTTTTACCGGCATATTTGGACCGTGCTTTGGCAGACTGCCCCTCCCTTGCATCGCTGCTTTCCAACCAGGTAATGCATTTCGGTGTTCCGATGGATATTCGGGCAGCAGACCGGACCTTCCACGACGGGGACAGCTCCGTCAAGCAGCTGATGCTCCGGATGGAGCAGGAATATGAAGCAAAAAGCACCGGTTATATGGAGCTTTTGCGGTGCTATCTGACCCAAATACTGGTGCATACGGTACGGGCCTGGCAGGAAGCAGAGCGTGCCCGCGTCCCCCACCCTGCAGTCACCGCAGTGACGACCCATTTGCAAAACCACATAGATGCTCCGCTTTCACTGGAACTTCTGGGCGCAAAAAACGGCTATACGCCCCAGTATCTCAGCACCTTATTTCGCAAAGACACCGGTATGTCCATCCGGGAGTTTCAGCAGCGGCTGCGCATTGAGGAGGCCTGCCGGCTGTTGACTGACGGAAAAATGCGGATCCCGGACATTGCCGCCACGGTAGGTTACAGCGATGCCAAACATTTTTCCCGGATCTTCCGGCGGTATAAAGGTGTATCCCCTCAGCTATACCGCAAGAACGCCTTTTAACGGTGCGCCACCATTGACAATGGATGCTCGTTACATCCTCAAATTCCAATTTATTGAGCTGTTCAAACTCGCACAACCCAATTGTCATTGCGAGCCAGTTCGCAAACTGGCGTGGCAATCTCAAGGAGAATACGGATTCTTCGCTTTCGCTCAGAATGACAAGGTGTATCGAAACAGCTCAATAAATTGGCATTTGCGCAAAACACCGGATACCGACAGTTTTAAGTCGGCATCCGGTGTTTTATATTCTTTTAATCTCTGAAATACAGATCCCGGGTATAGACCTTTTCCGGTACATCTGCAAGATCCGTGTGGAAGCGGTTTGCAATAATAATATCGGACATTTCTTTAAAGGCTTTCAGATCCCGGATCACACGGCTGTTAAAAAAGTGGTCTTCTTTCATTGTCGGCTCATAGATCACAACTTCGATTCCCTTTGCCTTGATGCGCTTCATAACGCCCTGCACAGAGGATTGCCGGAAATTGTCGCTACCGGCCTTCATCGTCAGACGGTACACACCCACCACTTTCGGTTTCTTTGCTATGATCTGATCCGCAATGAAATCCTTTCGGGTGCCGTTGGCAGACACAATGGCAGAAATAATATTCTGGGGAACATCGTTATAGTTTGCCAGCAGCTGTTTTGTATCCTTTGGCAAACAATATCCTCCATATCCAAAGGACGGATTATTGTAGTGATCCCCAACTCTGGGATCCAGACACACACCTTCAATGATGGATTTTGTATCCAACTCTCTGACCGCCGCATAGGTATCCAGTTCATTGAAGAAGGATACCCGCAGTGCCAAATATGTGTTGGCAAATAATTTAACTGCCTCCGCCTCTGTAGGATTCATATAGCGAACGGGAACATCCTCTTTGATGGCTCCCTGCAGCAGCAGCGCCGCAAACGTCTCTGCCGCCTTGTGAAGTCTGGCATTTTTGACCGGAACACCTACAATAATGCGGCTGGGATACAAATTGTCATACAACGCCCTGCCTTCCCGCAAAAATTCGGGACTAAACAGCAAATTGTCGCAATACAATTCCTGCCGAAGCTGCTCGGTAAAGCCAACCGGAACTGTTGATTTTATAATCATCACCGCGTCCGGGTTGACGCTGATCACCTGCTTGATCACCGCCTCCACAGAAGATGTATCAAAATGGTTCTTTCCGGGATCATAGTTTGTGGGGGTTGCGATAATCACCAATTCCGCATCCCGGTAAGCAGTTTCTCCGTCCGTGGTTGCTTTCAGATCCAAATCTTTTGTTTGTAAATATTCCTGAATTTCCTTGTCCACAATGGGAGAACGGCCATCGTTGATCATTGCCACCTTTTGGGCAACAATATCAACAGCTGTAACTGTATTGTGCTGTGCCAGCAACACCGCCATAGATAGGCCCACATAGCCTGTACCTGCAACTGCAATTTTCATCGTAATTTTTTCCTTTCCTGAATTATGATGTCGTTGTTACAGTCCCTACGAGTGCTTCTCCATGGCCACTGTTCCCGGCATTTTTACATATAAAATTCTTTGTACCACTGGGCGAAACGGCGCAGGCCTTCCCGCAAGGTGGTGTTGGGACGGAACCCGAAATCCCGTTCCAGAGGATCGGTGTCCGCATAGGTCACCGGCACATCACCGGGCTGCATAGGCACCAATTCCTTGTGTGCTTCAAAATCATAATCGGACGGCAGCACACCGGCAGCGATCAGCTCCTGCTGCAAAATGTCCACAAAATCCAGCAGGTTCTCCGGACTGGAATTGCCGATGTTATAAACCCGGTACGGAGGCAAGGGCAATCCGTCCTCGCCGTTTTGCTTTTGGGGCGCATTTTGCATCACATGCTTGACACCGGTGACGATGTCATCCACATAAGTAAAGTCCCGCTTGCAATTACCGAAATTGAAGATCTGAATGGTCTCCCCTTTTCTCAGCTTGTTGGTAAAGCCAAAATATGCCATATCCGGGCGGCCGGCAGGTCCGTAAACCGTAAAGAACCGCAGACCGGTAGAGGGGATATTGTAAAGCTTGGAGTAGGAATGTGCCAGCAGCTCATTACTCTTTTTGGTGGCTGCGTAGAGAGATACCGGGTTGTCCACCTTATCGTCGGTGGAATAAGGCACTTTCTTATTGGAGCCGTAAACGGAGCTGGAGCTGGCATAGACCAGATGCTCCACCGGGTAATTCCGGCAGCTCTCCAGGATATTGTAAAAACCGATCAGATTGCTCTGAATATAGGCATCCGGGTTGGTAATGGAATACCGGACACCGGCCTGTGCCGCCAGATTCACCACCACCGCAAAACGGTGCTTTTCAAAAAGTCTGTCCAGCATCGGCTTGTCCGCAATATCGCCTTTGACGAATTCCCAGCGGGATTCGGGATGCTCTGCGGCAACCTTTTCAATTTCCTGCAGCCGAAAATCCTTCAGTGCCACATCGTAGTAATTGTTTAAGTTATCAAGACCCACCACCGTTACAGGCTCTACGGTTCGCAAAAGCTCCATCACCAGGTTCGCACCGATGAAGCCAGCGGCACCGGTGACCAGAATCACCTTATTTTGAAGGTTTACATTGGGTGTCAGCATATCAGAATTTTCTCCAAACCATTTTATTGACCACACCGGTGTAAGACTGGATCAGCTTTACCACCTTGGTGGAAACATTTTCCTCCACATAGTCGGGAACGGGAATACCGTTATCACCGCTTTTCACCATTTCCACAGCCGTATCCACTGCCTGCAGCAGGGACTTTTCATCGATACCTGCCAACACGAAGCAAGCCTTGTCCAATGCTTCGGGACGCTCGGTGGAGGTACGGATGCACACTGCCGGGAAGGGCTTGCCGATGGATGTAAAGAACCTGCTTTCCTCCGGCAGCGTACCGCTGTCGGACACCACTGCAAAGGCGTTCATCTGCAGGCAGTTGTAGTCGTGGAAGCCCATAGGCTCCTGACGGTTCACCCGCTTGTCCAGCACAAAACCGGAAGCATCCAGCCGGTTGCGGCTTCTGGGATGGCAGGAATACAGAATGGGCATATCGTATTTTTCCGCCATTTTATTGATAGCAGTAAAGAGAGAGTTAAAGTTCTTTTCTGTGTCGATATTTTCCTCACGGTGGGCAGACAGCAGAATATACTTGCCCTTCTCAAGACCCAAACGGGCGTGAATATCGCTTGCCTCGATCTGCGGCAGGTTATTATGCAGCACCTCTGCCATAGGAGAACCGGTCACATAGGTGCGCTCCTTAGGCAGACCGTTATCCGACAAATACCGGCGGGCGTGCTCAGAATAGCACATATTCACATCGGAAATGATGTCCACGATCCGGCGGTTTGTCTCCTCCGGCAGGCACTCATCCTTACAGCGGTTGCCCGCTTCCATGTGGAAAATGGGGATATGCAGCCGCTTTGCACCGATAACAGACAGACAGGAGTTGGTATCGCCCAGCACCAGCACCGCGTCCGGCTGGACCTCCACCATCAGCTGATAGGATTTGGCAATAATGTTACCCATAGTCTCACCCAGGTCACTGCCAACTGCATTTAAGTAAACATCCGGGTCTTCCAGCTGCAGGTCCTTGAAGAACACACCATTTAAGTTATAGTCGTAGTTCTGACCGGTGTGTGCCAAAAGGGTATCAAAATACTTGCGGCACTTGGTAATTACCGCTGCCAGACGAATGATCTCCGGGCGGGTGCCCACAATGATCAGAAGCTTTAGTTTGCCATTATTTTTGAAGCCTTTATTCATTTTGCCAAATCCTTTCGTTTCTTTCGGGACAGCACTCCCACCGTATGATAGGAAACCATCGCCAAAATAATTGTAATTATGGCAGCTGCAAACACTGCCCATATTTTTCCTTTAAAGCCCAACTGAATCAGCCCATTGACCACAATCATATGGTAAATGAAGATTCCGTAGGAATAGTCGTTCTTTATTCTGATTTTTGGGAACGAATATGCAAAGCCGATGATCGCCGGTGCCATCAAGCTGCACTTAAGCAGCCCATATATTACAGTAATATCGAAATCCGCAATCACCACTGCCGCCGCCAGCACAAGGAATATAGGCCAAAGCCTTTTAAGCCATTTTATACAGTAATCAAAAAATTCATTGATTGCCATTCCAAACAAAAACAGCCAAAAAAACGGAATCATCGTCTGCCGGAACAGCTTGGCTACCACAGCAACAGGAAGCTTACTCACTGCCACAGGACTGAAATTCAAAACAATCCCCAGCAGCAGGGCAACAACCCATCGCCATATACTTTTTCCGTGCAAAAGCGGATACAGTAGCCACATCACCAGATATGCCTGCAACATTACCAAAATTGTTGGCAAAGACCCATTGGGGGTACCACAGCCGTAATCCCGCAAAAAATCCGGTGTCCAAAATTGCAAGAAGCTTCCTTGCGTTACCTGAAATACCAGATAGGACCCCCATTTTATTTGGGAACCAAAAAGTACGATAATAAGTACAAAATTCAGCAGCACACCGCCCCACAGTTCCGGATACAGTCGAAAAATTCTCTTTTTGCAAAACTGTTTAAAATCTTTTGTCCGCTGAATGGAATCCCAGATCAGAAAGCCGCTGAGAACATAAAATACCGGCACGCCCTGTAACACCGACAGCAAATCAAAAACAAAATCCGGAACCACATTCACATCCAGGTGTGCCTGCGCATGACCCAGAAACACCTGAATCGCAGCAAGCAATCGGATAAGGTTGATGCAATTGCTGTCCGATCTGCGTGTCCCTCTCTCTTCCGTCAAATCATTGCCGCACACGACCATTCGTATGTCAACTCCTGCACTTATACAACTTCAAAGAATGTGTCCGGTTTGCCCGGATCAAACTGCTCATTTGCCCACATAACCGTCACCAGATCCTGGGTATCGCTCAGGTTGATAATGTTATGGGTGTAGCCGGGCAGCATATGCACCGCCTGGATCTTTTCACCGGAAACTTCAAAGTTCAGCACTTCATCGCTGCCGATCTTCCGCTGCTGGATCAGCGCGCGACCTGCCACCACAATGAAAAATTCCCATTTGGTGTTGTGCCAATGCTGACCTTTGGTGATTCCTGGCTTAGAGATATTCACAGAAAACTGACCACAATTGACCGTTTTCAAAAGCTCCGTAAAGCTGCCCCGGTCGTCGCAGTTCATTTTCAGATCGAAGATCGCACCCTCCTTGGGCAAGTAGCTCAGGTAGGTAGAATAGAGTTTTTTTGCAAAGGAATTATGAGGAATCTCCGGCATTACCAGCGTATTCGGCTGATTCTTGAAGGTATTCAGCAGCTCCACGATCTCACCCAGGGTCACCTTGTGGGTGACAGGGGCGGCGCAGTAACGGCCATTTTCGGTCAGCACCGTTTCCACACCGTCATATTCGCAGTGATGCTCCTTCCCTTCCAGCGCATCCAGCATTTCATCCACCAGATCGTCAATGTACAAAAGCTCCAGCTGCACAGCCGGATCATTGACCTGAATGGGCAGGTCGTTTGCGATATTATTGCAGAAAGTGGCAACGGCACTGTTGTAATTGGGGCGGCACCACTTGCCGAACAGGTTGGGAAAACGGTACACCAGTACTTTTGCGCCGGTTTCCTTGCCGTAATCAAAGAACAGCTCCTCACCTGCCAGCTTGCTCTTGCCGTAATCCGACTGACCGTAGCGACCAATCAGGGTTGCTTGGATGGATGAGGACAGCATCACCGGGCAGGTGTTGCCGCAGGCTTTCAGCGTATCCAGCAAGGTGCTGGCAAAGCCGAAGTTGCCCTGCATAAATTCCTCTTGATTCTGAGGGCGGTTCACACCTGCCAGATTGAATACAAAATCCGCTTTAGCGCAGAATTCTTTCAGCAGCGCAGGATCGGTATCAATATCATATTCATAGATCTCCTGAATCTGTATGTTCCGGGTGCGGTTCTTACCGTCCCGGATAGTTTTCAGATTCTCCGTCAGGTTACGACCTACAAAACCGGCTGCGCCGGTAATTAAAATATTCATTTGCTCTCCTCCAGCACACTTTGGATTTTATTCTTCACTAAATCAAAGGCGGTGTCGTTCATACCACCGTTAATAATAATGTCCGCATAAACTTTGGTGGGTTCCACGTATGTATTGTGCATCGGCTTGACCGTGGCAAGGTACTGGGCAATAATGCCGTCCAGATCTCTACCCCGCTCCCGCATATCCCGGCGGGCCCGGCGCAAGATCCGCTCGTCCGCATCGGTCTCCACATAGATGCGCATATCCATCAGCTCCCGCAGCTGTGGTTCTACAAAGATCAGGATTCCGTCAATAAGTACCACCGGCTTTGCTTCGATCTCCAACACCCGGTCACTGCGGTCGTGCTGGGTGAAATCGTACACCGGACAGGCAATGTCCTTGCCGGATTTCAGTTCCCGGATCTGACGGATCATCAGATCAAACTCAAAGGCCTCCGGGGAATCGTAATTCTGCAATTTCCGTTCCTCAAAGGGCATATCGTGCCGTGCCAGATAGTAATTATCGCAGCTGACCAGCGCAATATCCTCCGGAAACCGCTCCTTCAGCCGTCCGGCAAAGGTGGATTTTCCCGAACCGCTGCCGCCGGCAATACCAATTACAAATACATCTTTTGCCATACCCTGATCTCCTCGTGTACCTCTTCAAGTTCCAATTTATCGAGTTGTTTCGATACACCTTGTCATTCTGAGCGAAAGCGAAGAATCCGTATTCTCCTTGAGATTGCCACGCCAGTTTGCGAACTGGTTCGCAATGACAACGAAAATTGTAATCGCTCGATAAACCGGAATTTAGTATTGGATGCCCTGCTTGTCCGTTTGCGATACTCGGTGCCCTCGTCGGTGGCGGAGCACCTTCCTCGTTCACCGATCGCGGCACCCACTACGCCTGCACTTTATCTGCCACCGGCAGCGTGCAGGCTCGTGCCCAGTTCGTCCCGGATGTACTGAAGGGAGAGCAGCTTTTGCTTGACCTGCTCTACGTTCAGAAGCTCCGTATTGTGGGAGTTAAACTCGGTAAGGGGGTTGCGCTCCTTGTCACCGTCCTTGAAATACTTGTCGTAGTTAAGGCCCCGGTTGTCACAGGGAACACGGTAGAATTCACCCATATCGATGGCATTGGCACATTCCTCGTTGGTGAGCAATGTTTCGTACATCTTCTCACCGTGACGGATGCCAATAACTTTGATTTCGTGACCGGGGGCAAACAGGCCGGTCACTGCCTGTGCCAGCACCTCGATAGTGCAAGCCGGTGCTTTCTGCACCAAAATATCACCGGAAATGCCGTTTTCAAAGGCAAACAGCACCAGATCCACCGCCTCGTCCAAAGACATAATGAACCGGGTCATAGAAGGCTCGGTGATGGTAATGGGGTTGCCGGCCTTGATCTGATCGATCCACAGAGGGATAACGCTGCCACGGCTGCACATAACGTTGCCGTAACGGGTGCAGCAGATCTTGGTCTTTTCGGGAGCGACGGTGCGGCTTTTTGCCACAATGACCTTCTCCATCATCGCCTTGGAGGTACCCATGGCATTGACGGGGTATGCCGCCTTATCGGTAGACAGGCAGACGATGTTCTTGACACCGGCTTCGATGGCTGCGGTCAGCACGTTTTCGGTGCCCAGCACATTGGTCTTCACCGCCTCGATGGGGAAGAACTCGCAGGAAGGCACCTGCTTCAGGGCTGCCGCGTGGAATATGTAGTCCACACCGTGCATTGCATTCTTCACGGATGCCAGATCCCGGACATCACCGATGTAGAACTTGATCTTCTCCGCCACCTCGGGCATTTTTGCCTGGAACTCGTGGCGCATATCGTCCTGCTTCTTCTCGTCACGGGAGAAGATGCGGATCTCACCGATATCGGTTTTCAGAAAGCGGTTCAACACCGCATTGCCAAAGCTACCGGTACCACCGGTGATCATCAGGGTCTTATCTTTAAAAAGTGACATAGGAATACTCCTCCTTTAAATTACTCTTGTTCGCCGGAGGTAAGGGACAGCAAATACTGACCATACTCCGTCATTTTCAGTTCCTCGCCTAACTTTTTAAGCTGCTCTGTTGTAATAAAGCCCCGGCGCCAGGCGATCTCTTCGATACAGGACACGTAGAAGCCCTGGATCTGTTGCACAGCTTCCACAAATTCTGCCGCCCGGAGCATACCGTTCGGTGTGCCGGTATCGATCCACGCCATACCTCTGCCCAGCAGGGTCACATTCAATTCATTCATAGCAAGATAGGCATTATTCACAGCGGTGATCTCGATCTCTCCCCGCTGGGAGGGCTTTACCTGCTTTGCGATCTCCACAACCCGGTTATCGTAAAAATACAAACCGGGGATAGCATAATTTGACTTGGGGTTTTCCGGTTTTTCTTCGATAGAAATAACCTTATGATTCTCATCAAATTCTACAACACCGAATGCCCGGGGATCTTTCACCGGATAACCAAAAATGGTTGCACCGTTTTCATTTGCCATTGCTTTTTTCAGCACCCGGGTCATATTTGGACCGTAAAATACATTGTCGCCCAAAATCAGGCACACACTGTCGTCCCCGATAAACGATTCACCCAGGATGAACGCATCTGCCAAGCCTCTGGGGGTTTCCTGCACCTTATAAGAAATGGAGATACCGATTCGACTGCCATCACCCAGCAGCTTTTCGTACACCGGGGTATCCTCCGGTGTGGAGATAATCAGAACTTCCCCAATACTTGCCAGAAGCAAAATGGAAAGCGGATAGTAAATCAGCGGCTTATCATAGATCGGCAGCAGCTGTTTGGAAACTGCCTTCGTCATAGGATAAAGGCGTGTCCCCTTACCGCCGGCAAGAATGATTCCTTTCATTTTCTTCCTCCTATGTATTACTGCTGAGCCATAAGGTCACGCAGCTACGATCACTCCAGGATAATATCGCAGATACGATCCACATCCTCCACGGTCAGATCCGCAAACATGGGCAATGTGAGCACACAATCAGAAGCATGCTTTGCAACAGGTGTCTGCGCAACAGAAGCTGCATATTCTTCCTTGTAGCAAGTCAGCTCACTGGTCAAAGGCGCAAAATACTTTCTGGCAAAAATATTATGCTCTGCCAGTTTTGCCTGAACCTGGTTGCGGTCCAGCTTATAGCCGTCAAAGAATACAGGATAGTAGGAATAGTTCTGGGTCACACCAGGCTGGGGCGCGATCAGACGAATGCCGGGCACACCGGACAGCCGTTCAGTATAGCGGTCAGCTGCAACCTTCCGCTTTGCAACTTCTTCCTCAAAATGACGCAGATTGCAAATACCCATTGCCGCCTCAAACTCATTCATGCGGGCATTGGTACTGACATAGGCCACATCTGCATGGCTGCTGAAGCCAAAGTTGATCAGCAGATTGGTCTTGTCCAGAATTTCCTTATCCTTAAATGCCGTAATGCCACCCTCAATGGTATGGAAAACCTTTGTTGCATGGCAGCTGAACATGGAGGCATCACCGAAATTGGCAACACCCTTACCGTTGATCTTAACACCAAAGGCATGGGCAGCATCATAGATCACCTTAAGGTTGTGCTTCTTTGCGATGGCTTCGATCTTCTCCACATCGCAAACATAACCGTAAACATGGGTCGCTACGATCGCACAAGTCTTATCGGTAATATATTTTTCGATCTGATCCGCATCAATGGTATAATCCCGGTCATTCACATCGCAGAAAACAGGAGTCAGTCCATTGCGGACAATCGAATGGGTAGTAGAGCAATGTGTGTAAGGTGTAGTAATGACTTCACCCTCCAGGTCAAAGGCATCAATAGCCACCTCCAAACCTACATGTCCATTGGCAAATAGCGTCAGATAGGGTGTATCAAGATACTCTTTCAACTGCTGCTCAAAGGTCTTGTGCTTACTGCCTGCATTAGACAACCAGCGGCTTTCCCACAAATCCTTAATTTCCTCACAGTATTCTTCAAAACCAGGCATTGAAGAACGGGTTACATTAATTCTTTCCATATGAATTCCTCCTGAAATTATATCAAATATTCTTTTTTTGACTTGCTAAGCTTTCGTGTAACAAATGCTAACATCATTTTATACACCATTGCAGCTATAACACAGCAACCGATCAGTATAAATAGTGTCAAATCTTTGACAAGTTTGTTGCTACAGTTCTGCTTCCAACCGTGCCAATAATGAAAGTATTCAATAAATATATCCCCAAGCTGATATCGCCTAAAAATTGCAGTCACTATCTGAAACAAAAGGAGCTTTCTCATCTTTTTCAGACAATATCAGTTCTGTCATCCCCCATTCAATACCAATTTGTGGATCATCGTATCGAATAGCTCTGTCATTTTCCGGGCTATAGAGATTATCCGCAAAGTATTCAATCATAGTGTTATCTTCCAAAGATATAACACCATGAGCAAAACCTCGAGGAATATACAGCTGCCGCTTATTCTCTGCCGACAGCTCCACCGCAACAAATTGAAGGTATGTAGGTGAACCTTTTCGCAAATCTACTGCATAATCCATAACTCTCCCGACAGTGCAACGAACTATTTTCGCCTGTGCCATAGGAGCATTTTGAAAATGGAGTCCACGGATTGTACCCTTCTTCGCAGAAAAAGCACAATTTTCCTGAATTGGAGTAAAGCGAATACCATTTTTCTCCAGGGTTTGCACATTCATCGCTTCAAAGAAAAAACCTCTGTCATCAGCAAATACCTTGGGCTCAATAATCTTTACATCGCTAATTTTCGTTTCCGTTATCATATTCCATTCGCTCCTCATACGTAATTTAATTTCTTTTCAAAGAAATCCACACCTTTTCCTCAAAAGAAGACATTGACGATCGGGTCACATTAATTGGCATATATATCACCTCATAATTATCTGTCCGCTATTCCGTTAGCAAACACAATTTCACAGACGGGGTTTACCCCTCTTTCTTACCCTGTTTCTTGCCAACAGATTTTACAGACAAGCCTTTCTCGCCGGAAACATAAAGTCCAACAAGACCGATCAGAACGGAGACAGATGCACCTAAAATAACCCACTTATAATAGTCGTTGTACAAAAACTCTGCGATCGTTCGTCCGGTCTCACCACCAATGAGCAACGCAATGCCATATGGAATGATTGGCAAAATACCGGCAAAGAACGAAACCGTCATTAAAATGCCATAAATTTTTTGGATAACATTGTAAATTTTCTGTCGCATATTGGTACCTCCTTATCAAACCAGACCCCAAAGGGGCAACCAACCCATCAGCATAACAACGGAGAGCACATAATGGATAAGGATCCATATCATGTTGTTTTTCAGGGTAGGCTTCAGCTCTGCGTCTGCAATACCCATGGCAATATACACGCAAGTGCAGTAGGGCGGTGTAACGCCGTGCATTGCGCCGCAAATGCATGGCAGCATAGCAGCAGCGATCAAGGGATTACCGCCAGCAGCAGCAAGAATGGAGATGATCACACCACCAAAAATCTTGACCTGCGTAGATCCGGGGATCAGACAGCCGAGAACTGCAGTAAACAGTGGCAGGATCAGCACCAACGCCAGCAGGGGCATATTCAGCTTGCCAATCAGTTCTCCCAACGCCACTTCCAGCTTGATGTCCACAAACACGTTACTCAGACAGTAAGCAAACAACACCAGCGCAGAGGTAGGCACCAAGCTCTTCATACCCTTTTGAATGTAGCCGTGCATAGCAGGCATAGTCATCTTTTTCCGGGATTCCTTATCCGAAAGGAAGATGGCGGCAACCACGATAAGAGAAGGCAAAAACAGCAAGATACTGTTGGAAAATGCCTTGCTGCCGGCTTCGCCTAAACGAGCAGCGAAAAATTCTTCAAACTGGTTTGTCAACAAGAAAGGCAGAAAAACAATGACAGGTAGGAAAATTGCCCGCCAACCACGCTTGACAGTCTGCCAAAAGTCAGGGAGATCTTCCTTCTCCATAGGCTTGACCTTATAGTGGCGGCACATCAGCATCATAGTGATGATTCGTTGCAGAACAAACCAAAGGGCAATACACCAAAGGACCGTCCAGAACTGGGAAATGGTATAGGTGTCGGGATACAGGGTATCCAGCGCCGCAAAGGCAATGGCGATCATACCTGCCGGAGGGATCATATTGCCCATGGTGCTGGAATGCGCCTCTACATTGGCTGCCAGATGGGGTGGAAATCCGCCCTTGATCATTGCAGGAATGGTAAATACACCGGTAGTTGCCACGTTGCCCGGGCCGGAACCTGAAAGGCTACCCATATAGGCACTGCCAATAATGGCGACAAAACCTGCACCACCGGGAAGTCGTCCAAAGAACGATATGATCACAGCAATGCAGTCATCAATAACCTTGGTTTTGGACAACAGCGATGCAGATATAACAAAAACAATAATAACATACAAAGTAGGTTCTGTGATCGCATCCCAAATGTACTGCCAGATACGGTCATAATTTCCGGTGACCAGCACCAACACAAGGAAAGCGGCGAGCATACATTCATAAAGGGGCCGCTTCAGTACTGTGAAGCCTACGATGGCGATCACAAATACCAGTATCAGATAAACAAATTCAATTGGCATGCTACATTCTCCTTATTGAAATACTCTGTCCAAAAGCAGATCCGGATCAAAACTGGAAACGATCATATTTTCACCGGCTGCATCTGTAATTTTCAATGTATCATAGATCCAGCGGACAGTTTGCGCCGCCGCAGCATCATTTTTGCAAACCAGATCGATCTCACAAAAACGCTGATTTACATTGTGGGTCGGCTTTATCTCGCTCCCAAGGGTATATTTGGGGAATACGCCCACAACATCCGGATGCTTTCGAATCTCATCCAAGCCTTCAATGTTGGCGATCACACCGGGTCGCAATGTAGGAAGCACCTGAATAGCGATCTTTCCGCCCAGCCAGATATCTTTTTCATTCAAAGAAAGGGAATCCTCCGAAACCCTTCCGGTCAACGCAAATTCGATCAACGGATAGAACGGATTCTTTCCGGTAGCCGCCTTAAACATCCGCTCATATTCCCCACCGGGGAACCGCAGACCGGGATCGTAAAATCTTACCGTATCTCCGTCTACAAAGCCCTGCATAAATACAGGGGCATTTACAAGACCCACATCTGCAATAAACCGTTCCACCTTTTTGTGGACATTTTCCATGTACAGCTTGGTAAATACCGACGGCATTGCGGCACCTATTGCCAGCTTATCCAACCCGTCTTCATATTTTCCCAAAATCCGATCCACCGTACGGAAGGGATACGCCTTGCCGTTCACGACAATGATCGTCATAGAAAAATCGTTGTTCTGCCCCATATACTTTTCGATAACGATCTGTCCGCTGGCGCTTTCGCTACGGGCAAATTCGATTGCAGCCAGTGCCTCTGCATAAGTATTGCAAATGCTCTGTCCCCGGGAGCCGCGACTGTCACAGGGCTTGATAAATACAGGAAATTCGACCTTTTCCCGGCAGGTAGCCTCGTTTTCAAAATCCTCCGATCTATATTCCGGGATCACATCCACACCATTTCTGCGACAGTATTTCTTAAACTCGTTTTTATCGGTAAGGATCTGATACTGTTCCTTTGTTCCGAAGCATGGCAGCCCCAACTTTTCGCAGATCTGCTGATAGGGTCGCTGGCAGGCATCCAGGGATGTTGCAATCACACCGTCCACCTTTTCCTCCCGGCACATAGCAACAATTTCGTCGATATCGAAAATATTATGCATATAATGCTTGTCCGCCATTTGCTTGGCAGGTGCCTGCTCCTGAGGTAAATAATCGTCAACAATTACATAAACACCCAATTCGTGCGCAGCCTCTACCAGCTTGCAATGCTGATAAACTCCACCCAATACCACTAGTTTTTTACCCTGTAAATTCTGCATATCGTTCACCTTTTATTAAATCGTTTCAATTCTTCTGTCGTATTTCTTTTTGCGGAAAACCTCCCGCCAGAACCAATACCTTCATAGAAAACCTCTTTCGTTAGTTACTTGATCCTTTGTGCCTCACCTGTTTGAGATAGCACAAAAACATACTTTTCGGTAGATGTTTATCTTTCTTTTTTTCCTGTTTTTCTTCTTAAAAATGTGTTTATCATACCCAAAAGATACTTAAAACTATCAAAGCGGAACATCCAAGACCCCAATACATACAAGCCGATTCCCAACGGAATCTGAATGAGTAATGTAATTCCACTACTTAAATTCAGATGCATTACGCCATAAGTCAACAAGCCCATGGTTGCAGCCAAAAGCACAGGTGGCAAAACATCCGCAATTTGATCTCTGAAGCGATATCCAAGATGCTTGCGGTAGAAAAATGCATTTATCACAAGACAGATACACGATGCAATAATCGAGCTGGTAATCATCAGTTCCACGCTATACCAAAATGTTGCCAGCAAGCAGATAACAGTAACCGACTTACCAATAATATTCATAATCAGCGCTGTGCCGCTTTTTCCCCGTGCATTTAACGCATTTCTCTGTGCCGATAACGGCCAAAACATACAAATAATCGCTACCAAACGGACGTAAACGATACTGCCTTCCCACTTATCTGTCAGCAGCAAGCGTATCATAGGATCCGCCACCGCGCACATTCCTGCCATCAAAGGTGCACAGATGTACAAGCTTATTTTCATCGCCCTGCGCAACACTTTCAGACCAGTATCCCAATCTGATTGATATTTAGATAGCGACGAAAACAATACAGCATTGATCGTTCCGTCCACTTGATTCATAATCAAAGTCGGATACTGATAACCTTTATTATAGAAAGCCAAATCCGCACCGGAATATCGAACACCAATAATAAGAGATCTAATATTATTAAATATTGAATTTAAGAGACCTCCTGCCAGCATTTTGGTGCTAAATCCAAACATAGATTTAAATGAACTTATAGAAAACACCAGTCTAGGCTTCCATTTTACAACGCACCACATTAACACAGAATGTACAAACTGCTGAATAATGGCAGAAAAAACCAAAGTCCACGGACCAAATCCTTTAAGTGCAAATATAATTCCTGATGCGCCCTGCGCAATAACACAAGCTATACTGATCAAGAAATTTTTCCGGTATTGCAGCTCACGAGAAATTAGCGCCTGCTGCACCGAATAGGATGCGCCCAACACAACGATTAAACTTTCTACCCTAAGCATACCAATCAGCACAGGTGTTTGATACAGTTCTGCAATCCACGGAGCTGCAAAAAACAAAATTGCATACAACACCAGAGCCAGGCCCATACCAGAATAGAACATCGTACTAATATCTGTATCGGTAAGGTCCTTTTTTTGAATAATTGCTGACGAAAAACCCGTGGTAATAAACACCATTGCAATATTCGTAAACACTGTAATCATGGCAACCGTACCATAATCATCCGGGCTTAATATCCGCGCCAAAATAATGGATAGCACCAACGACATAAATTGTGTGCTGATTCTCTGGCAAAAACTCCACAACGTTCCGGAAATCACCCGGCTTTTCAATGATCTCTCCATGCTTACCGTTCCTCTTTTACTTCAGGACAAATCTTATTCTTGATTGCCTTTATCGCTTTACCTGATAAAACCAAATTAATAAAGTTTCTAACTCTTTTAAAGAAATAGATTATCGGTGGCACTTTCGTATGGTGCAGCAGTTTATCATATTCTCTACCATAATACTTATCATCTACTACATACTTAGGATGCTTAATAGGAAACTCTATCTCATAGGTTTGCGCCCCAAAATATTTTGGGGTTTTGCTCTTGTCCTTAAAGTCAAAATGTGCGCCTTGATAACCTATATTGCTAATCATATTACGTGTAGGCATAATGGACATTCTATGATACAACACACTATTAACCGCATGGTAATATTCGCCGCCCGGGATATGATTATCCACCAACTCTCCGTTGCAATAACCTTCCACTTTTTTATACCAGAACTCATTCAGATTATCCTTTAGACAGCGTTTAATATATGCATTATCCGCATAATCCAACGGATACTCCCTTTGAATAGCCGTTCTTTTCCAAAATGCAGTACCCCAAATAGACCATCCGTTTTCCGTAAAATAATAATCATACGGAGCAGCATCATTATAGGTCGTATGAGGATTATGTCCGCAAATCATTTCAATCCGCTCATCATCTTTATACCGTTCCAGCAATTCTGCACAGTACCTAAAAAAGGATACCGCAGGAATCTGATCATCCTCCAGAAAGATACACCGGTCTACAGTCCCCCAAATAAGTTCTGCGCCCTTTCTGCTCATTGTATAAAGGCCGTTATTGTAATTCTCGAAAAGTTTATAAATCGTACAGTCCCAATCAATCTCTTCTTCGTAAATCTTTCGGTTAGCATAAATTGCTTCCCACTCTTTTTCATTTCGACCACCATCGGAGATCAAAAACAAAATACTGGGACGCGCTTGCTTCAGTACCTCAAACTGCGCCCTTTGTGCTTCCGGTCGAATCCAGATGTTAATCCGCACTGGTACATCTACCAAAAATTCCTTCATAGCAACCGATGTATTCCTTTCCTTTGGTATTCATTCCTTGTGACAACATTAAAAATCTCGCTCATCCGCTCATAGTCTCCCTTTTCCTTAATCTGTCGCATTGCACCGAAAGCATTATGTGAAAGCTTTTCTCGCAGCTGCTTGTCCTCAAACAGGCGGCAGATATTCTGTGCCAGGACTTCGTAATCCTCATAGCGGTACAGAAGACAATTTTCCTCGTTGGTCGCATACTCGGGAACACCGCCCACATAGGAAGCCACACAAGGCGCACCCACAGTCATCGCTTCTTTCAATGTGCTGGAATGGTTTTCAATAGCAGAGGTCATCGCAAAGCAGTTGACCGTTGCCATCTTTTGTGCCATTTCATCGGCAGTCAATCTGCCGGTATAGATCATATTCTCCTGCAGATCCAGCTCCCGGATCATGGAACTGATCAGCCGTTCGTAGCCCGTCTGCTTCAGCTTCGCCTTCAGGTTATCGGTTTTCCGCAGCGGTGAGCCGGGAATGTACAGCTTTACATCCGGATATTGCTTCTTTACGATTGCCAGAGCCTTCATCAGCATATGCAGACCCTTAATGGGGTAATCTGCTGCCGGGCACATAATGGTATGGGGCTGCATTTTCTGCTCACTCCACTGATAATTCCGGAAGCTTTCTGAAATACTGATAGGCATAAAATGCAATTTGATTTCCGGATACAGCTTTCGCATATAGGCTGCTGCCCACTGATTCTCAATAATTGCGTGGCCTGCACGGCGAATGATTCCTTTTTCATAAACCGCACGGGCAGCAAAGCCTTTCTGGGTCTGCCGTATGGTGCTTTTGGTCAGTACATCCCGCAAAGTCACCGCTTTTTTCAGCTCCTGCTCGGTCAAACCGGACAGGTAATACTTGCCGATGCTGTCCAAAATGCCCTGCACATAAATGATTGCAGGCAGTTGGGGGGCTGCGGCCATTGCCGCCAGGGAATAAGGAAATTCCGTGCCCCAAATCACCATCACATCCGGCTGTTCCTTATCTATGATCTGCTTCCAGCCGGCGATACTTTTTTGACTTTTGTAATCATACTTTGCGTTTGGCAGACCGGTCAGGGTATAGTAGGTAACATTTCCTTCCTGATAGGATTCCAATGCCGGTGTTTCCTCTACATTTACCACCACAATATGGTCGTCAGAAAACTGCGCTGCTTCTTCCAGCATCGCATCCAGCCATTGTCCGCCGGTTGCCTTCTTGCCGTGGAGCTTCCGGTGTAATCCACCGCAGCATTTATTCACGATCCAAAGAGACTTCATAATTTTCACTTCCATTCAGTGATTTAAAAGCTGTTGTAAACAGGGGCAGTATACAAATATATATAAATTGATAATTCTTAGGATTCATAACCATCAAGATACCGCCTAAAATACATATCCACAAAAGATAGGGAAAAAACGGTTCCTTCCGGTACGGCTTCAGGCAAAGCTGATAGATCATCAGGAAGAAGACAGCCAAAGCCACTATTCCCAGTATACCGTAATTAGCCATTGTATCCAAGATAAACGTGTGTCCACCTGTGGCCACTGTTCCCCACGCGCCCATACCGTATGTAGTCCAGAAAGTATCCCATGCTTTTTTATAAAATTCTATTCGTTGCGCGCCTGTGCCGTCTTCCAGCACCTCGTCTTCTCCCCGCAGTGTCTGCGCAATTGCTAAAAACCGCTCTGACAGGGTTTCACTTTTGATATTCCGGCTCACCAGCTCAAACAATTCGGCTACTAAGCCCGTAAACAGTATAACTACCACCAAAACAATCACCAGTAAGATGATCAACCGTTTTGTGGTCAGCTTGGGGATCACCAAAAGCAGCAGACTTGCCGCAAACAGGATGACCGCCATACCGTATTCTGTACTAAAGATCGCGATAGCGGACAAAGCCAGCAAACCGTAGCCCAGAACCGGCTTTATAATCTTGCTGCGGGTCAGATACACCAGTAAAGGCGCGACTAATACCAACTCATAAACAAAAACAAAACTACCGATATTTGCCTTCGTATAAGTTCCGTACAGCATATCGTCATTGGACATCGTCGCTAAAAATCTCGACGCCTGAGGGTATTTTTCGTTGCCGAAAATCGTGGTCACCGCAGTGATCATATACATAAGCATAATGATCGTAAATGCTCTGCGGGCAGCGTTTTGACCTCCGGAAAAAATCACCCATAGCGTAATCATACCGTACAAGTAAATTTGCAGCTCACCATAAAAATACAGTGCCGCACCTGTAGGATTGCCCAATTTTAAAATCAGTCCCAGCAAACTGACCGAAAACATTCCTGCCATCATCCATGCCACCTTATACCGAAGCAGCGGAAGCAGCATTATGGCAGTCACGCCAAAAAGCCCCAAATACACAACACTGGGCATATAATAGCCAACCGCGGGCAGCAGCTTATGGGCGATATACAGTATGATCAGCACCTGTCCTACACTAAAGCGGATCACGCCTTTTTGCTTTAGCTGAATCTCATCGCCGGAATACATAGCTACACCCCTTTCTCTATCATCTCCAGAACCTTTTTCGCCTGAATGACATTATTTTTTTCTTTCAGTACAAATTCTTTGGCAGCCATACCATTACTGTGCAGTTGCTCCTTGCTATGGCTGAAGATTTCCTGCAAGGCAGCTGCTACACCCTCTGCCGTTTCCTCTTTCAGCAGGAAAACATACTCGTTATATTCCCTGGGCATTCCCGGCAGGCAGGTGGTCAGGACCGGTGTGCCGGATGCCATATATTCCATATTTTTGGAAGGGAAAGAATATTTCGTATAATCTTCATTGGTGGGTCGCGGATTTACCAGCAATGTGGCCTTCAATTCCTCACGGACGATGGTCTCATTGGGTGCGATCCCCAAGTATTTCACATTTTCATATTGTTCAGAAAGCTTCTTCAGCTCCTCTGCATAATCACCGTTTCCGTAAACGTGCAGCTCCGTATTGGGAATACTTGCCTGAACAAAGCCTTCTACCAAGCTCTCGATACCGTAGACCCGACGCAGTGAACCGGCATACAGACATACCCGGCTGGGGTATTTATCTTCCAGGCGGTTTTCTCTGCCTTCCATCGCAACATCTGCATGCCCCTCTAACACCACATAGGGTCGTTTTTTCGGGTTGACGATCTCATTCATCTGCTCTGTCAGCAGTAAATAGCTGTCAAACTTTTTCATAATGCGCAGATTGATTTTCTCGTGAAGCGGGATCTTCTGATTATTGGGACGGTGACAGGGCACATCTGTTACAATTCCAACCGTTTTGATGCCCCGAAGCTTTGCTGCCATCAAAGCTGCCATCGCCGCAGCAATATTCAGTGCATCGCACAGCAGCACAGTGTCCTTCTTTTTCTTTGTGAAAAAGATCTTGCAGAAAACACTTATCAAAACCGAAATGTTGCGCAGGACCGGAAGATTGAAAAAGGGCACATAGTAATAACGGATTCCCTTTTCTTCGTCCCACTCGCTCCGGAAAAATATTTGTGAGGTAACGCCCCGATTGATGGGTCTGCTGGATACCGCAAAGACATCCTCTCCGCAAGATACAAAGCCTTCCATCAGAAGCTGATTATACTTCTGCGCCTGCTGTTGTACCCGCTGACCGCGACTTTCTACATATTCCTGATACTTTTTCGGAGAACATCCGCTGTAAACGTAGATAATATGCATTGTGATCCCTACTTACTTTTTTTGAGATAATTTCTAATCTTACGCACCGGGTTTCTTAAAACACCCTTTACCCGTAAAAGCTTATCCGAAAGGCTGGGTCTATTGACCGCAAAAGCCAATACACCGGGTTCCAGCAGCTCCATCGTTTTATAGGAAAGTGCCAGTTCTTTTCGTTCCTGTTCTGTAGCACTCAGCAACACAGACAGCAATTCCGGACAGTTGGCGATCTGAATGGACACGAAATCATTCATATCCAAGGACTGCTCAATGGCAGCCGCCCAGCCGCCCACTCTCTGCTCAATATAGAACCGATCCCGGAGATCCACGAAATCAATGGGGTTCTCCTGGGCGTTTTTCAACCACTGGGAAAAGGCTTCCGCCTGAACCGGATCTTTGGTCAGCTCGCCATAGTAACCGGTCATTCCCTTTACAAATTCCTCCGGCTCCGGACCTGCAACACTGCGACCGTAAGTCTGTCCTGCCTCGTACAAACCGCTGCGGATCACCACAGCATTTTCCGGCAGCTTATCAAATTGGCCGCAGGCAAAGAATTGCGCATCCGCACCGTTGGAATTGCCGGCTGTGAACCGGATATAATCCCAAAGACGGGACTTGTCCATTTTTGCGTTCTTAATATATCTGTGAGAAATACCGAATGTCTTGGAAAGCTTCTGCGGTATTGTTTTGTCTGCATTGGAGATATTCTCATGCTGTGCCGTGTAGCAGGAAAAAGGCACGCCAGAGCTCACAAGCGCCGCAAAAGTCACCCGGGAATCTTTTCCTCCGGTCAGGGCAAGCAGAATATCTCTGCCTGAGAAAGCCTGAATGTTCTTGAAGCCATTAACCAGCATATCCGCAACAGCCCGGCTCTTCTCTTCGGTGGATAAGCTGCGGCGATCCCAAATCCATTGGTTGGGCACAACCGAAAGCCCCGCCTGTGTGAAGCAAAGCCGCTGGGTACACAGAAGCGTTTTTCCGCCTTCTACGATACAGCCCGGCAGGATCTGCCAGCTGATGCCATCGGCTTTTACGGTTCCCCGGGAATTTTTCCCGGTCACCTGTGCCAGGAGCGCCGGCGATGAGGTGACTACCCAGCCGGTTTCATTTGCCGCATAGTAAGCCCCCATCAGTCCCGTTGCGTCGTGAATGAGTTCCTTTTCCGTGATCAGCGTCCATCTGCCTGTCCAATACCTTGTTGCATCTCCAATGTCTGCGCCGGAAAATGCCGCAATGTCCTCTGAAAAACGTTTACCGGCTTTATCGGTGCAAAAAGCATTTCCCAAAACAACGACCTGTTTGCCATCCGCAGTATGCGCTATGCCCATATTCAGTTCCCGATGGGTATATAGGTAATTTCCGGCAAGCCTGTATTCCTGCATATTTTGCAGATCCAGCTGCCGATCAGACAGCACATACTGTCTTTTGGCAATATCTGTCATCATTCTCTGCTGATGCTCCTTTTGGCGATCTTACTGTAAAGAAAATCTTCGCTTGCTTTTTCTGCAGCGGCTTTCAGTTCTTCAAATCGTGCAGGCTCCAAAAGCGCATTCAGCTTTTGGGTGATTTCCTCCACGCTGTCCTTTTCCAAAAACACAGTATTCCCGCATACATCTGTATGGGTTGTACCGTCCCAGCGTTTCACAAGCAACGGAATACCTTGTGCCGTCACCTGCTCCCAAAACACACTGTGCCGTCCGGGGAATACAACCAGATCTGCAGCCGCAAAATAATCATAAGAATCTTTTGCCTGCACCCATCCAATGTACTGTACTTTTTCACCATCCGTCAGTGCTTCCACCTGATCCTTCAACTCCGGCGTAACCGAGCCAAAGACCACCAGCCGCACTTTTGGATCTTCAATTTTCTGCACCGCCTCCATCAAAAGCAGTGTCTGGGTTTTGAATGCGTCGATCTTGCCGCCGGTCATAATCACGATATCGTCCTCGTTCAGACCGTGCTGCTGCCGGATGCGCTGCCGCACCTCCGGTTTGGCGGCTGCCGCGACGCTTTCATCGTCTGCGCCCATGACCAGTAACTCAATTTTCTCACGGGGCAGCCCATAAACATTGGCAAGGAAATCTACCCGTGCGGGAAGCACACCGTAAAATTTCGTCACATAAGGATTGATTTTTTTTGCACAGCTGCGCCAGACGATCTTGTGAAGAATGTTTTTGGACACCCAATTGGTAGCACTGTTGGAAAAATCCGAATGATTATCCGCATATACCGTTACTCCGGGATGCTTTTTACAGTATTTCGCCACAATGGAAATATCCATAAACTGAACACCGTGAATGAATATCAGTTCCGGCTGAATCCGCTCCAGCTCCTCCTGCAATCCCACATACCAGCGCAGGCGTTTTGCCAGCTTTCCGTTTTTGAAAGCCAAACGGGTTACGGGAATACCATATTCATTATCATATTTATCCGCCTTCGGCAGCCACTTACCTTTGCCGTTTTCGTCAAAGGTAAACAGAGATGCCACGATTTCCACATCGTGTCCCTGAAGCTTATGGTGCTTAGGCAAATAGTTTTCCTGATAGGAATAGTTATCAATATAAAAGCATCCCAGCATCAAATGCAGTATTTTCATTTTTCTGCCTCCAATTGCTCAAAAAGCTTTTGTGGATCGTCAAAGAAACTGCCGTATTTCCGAAGCTTGTCCTCGTCCCAGTTCCACCACTGCAGCTTTTGCAGCTTTTCGATGGTTTCCTCGTCAAACCGTTTCCGGATAAATCTTGCAGGATTTCCCGCCCAGATCTCATAAGGAGGAATGTCTTTCGTAACGATGCTGCCCATACCGATGATCGCACCGTCACCGATGGTAACACCGCCCTTGATCATTGTACGGCTTCCGATCCACACATCATTGCCGATGGTCGTCTGGACATATTCATCAAATGCCTTTTCTGCAAAGCAGGTCTTCAGAGAATTATTCTTGCTGTAGAAAACCGGAGAACTGGAAACCCAGTTTACTGGATGCCGTCCACCACCTATAGTGCACCCGTAGCCAACAGAGGAAAACTTGCCCAAATCGGTATGTAGCAGGTTGCTCCCGTAGATATAAGAGTACCGACCAATACTGCTGTTGATTAATAATGCACCATTACCTACCGCAGCAGCCTTATCAACCTGAGAGTGTTTAATTGCGCTTGGTTTTTTTGAAAGAAGCCTTGCAAAAAGATATTTCAGCTTTACTCGTCCCATATTTACTGTCCTTTTCTGCATCACTTTTATATCACCGACTTTTTGGTAATACATCCCAATACATCGTATAATCAAGAAAAAACCACATGCTCTTTTGCAGCTTTCAATATTTTTATATACTTTTCTACGCAAACCGTCTTTGACGCATTTTCACAAACATAGGATCTCCCCCCATTGTACTGGGTAATATCTTCTCTTATTTGTTCAATTTTCTGCGCCAGCTGTTCCGCGTCTTCTGGTTCCACACATACACCTGCATTCGATTCCTTTATAATTTCCGCCAGCTCACTATCTGTATCAAAAGCAGCAACAATCGGTGTGTTACAGGCCATAATCGACCATGTCTTGCTAGGCATACCACTATTGCCTACACCCTTTTTGCAGGTAATCAGACAAACATCTCCTAAACTATAAACCTCAGCCACTCGTTCCTGGGGTAATAATCCGTTAATAATTATATTTGGTAAATACTGTGCCTGTTGTTTGGCTGTTTCAAATTCCGCACCGCCACCAAATATCACAAACTGAACCTGAGGTAACAATTCGGCAGCTCGCAGTACTACATCCGCCCCCTGTGCTGCACCAAAGTTACCTGCATAGACAACGGTAAACGCATCTCGATTAATTCCAAATTCTTCGTATAAGCGATTGTCCTCTTTTTTTACTGGTTTTACTACATCTGTATCCACCCAATTGGGGATCACTACGATTTTTTCTTCCGGAACACCCTTATCTAAAATGTTGCGTTTCATACTCTCACTAATCGCGATGATCACATCTGCATTTTTGTATGTGGCATTCTCAATCTTTCTGCCAATTTTCCAAAGCAAACTACCTTGCCTTGCTAAACCGGTAGTCACCAATGAATCCGGAAATACATCTTGCAGATTGTAGACAAACGGAACTTTGCGTCTGTATTTTTTAGAAAGCCGTTTCTTTACCAATCCACACAAGAGACCTTGTGTTGGAGGCGTGCTGCTACTAAATATTAAGTCAACATTTTTCTCTTTGATACCCTTACCGTACTGGATAATATTGCATAAGAAATATCTTAATGCCCGAAATAATGGATTTTTGCCCTCATGGAACATTGAAAACCGGTGAATCCGGTAAAAACCACCATACATTTCTTCGTATTTGATTTTTGCGTATTTTTTTCGCGTTGTACGATCAATGCCCCGTGTTGGAGAAGGAACATACACCTCTGTCACAATACCCTCAACTTGATATGCACAGTTTAAATCATGCATCATATGACTTGCTGCCAATATCTCAGGATAGCAATACGATTGTAGACGAAGCACTTTCATTTCGTAACTAACCTTTCTTACCCTTTGCCGTAAATTTCATTCAAAACACGCTCTGTCAATTCGCCGAACAGAGGTCCATTGTTAAACTGGTGAAAGTTAATGCTACCTTTACGCATATTGGCCTCTATCAGCATGGCTTCTCCTTGTTCGTTAATCGCTATATCCCAAGACACTAATCGAAAATGACCCAATCTGGGGTGCATCTTCTTTACAAGTGCTTCTACCTTATCATAAGACGGGATGCAGAAGCCTTCAAATACCAATCCGTCTGGATGCTCAGTATATGCCTTGCCAGTATTATAGCCGTAAGCATATTTCTTAAGGCTTCCATCCTTGTTGATACCACAAGTCATTCCGTCAAAAAGAGCATTGTCTTTTGCAGTAGCATTGTCCACTCGGCTGGATCCCACACCCATTCTTAGAATAGAAGACAAAATATAAACACCGTCCTCCATCAACAACGAACATACTCTTATCGTATTAAGAGACTCTTTATGAATTTCACACAGCGCAGGGTGCTGCTTAACTACTGCCTGCACAATATAATCATCGTAATTCTTATCCGTAAGAAACGCACTAAGTTTCTCCTCGTCGGATGTCTGCAAAAAGAAAATTCCGCGCCCACTGCCAGTCTCTTGAGAAGGTTTGCAAATCACCTCTGTCTCAGTTTTCACCAACGACGCTGCAACATCGCAGGATATCTGGTTGTATTTCGCATCGAACAAAAATCCATTAATCTTTCTAATCAAAATAGTTGGTTGCGGAATATCGTCAAATATTTTCGAATAGTAGTTCTTGTCGTTAAATCCGTATCCTAATTTGCGGGAGTTTAAATGCTGATCGATTTTGGTGTAGTATATCGTGTGTGGAATATACCTAACATCCTGATTGCCGTTTTTCGAAGCATAATACCATCCCCATTTGGGAGAAAAGTGACCGTATCTTCCCCAGAATTTCTTATACGCTTTAACATATTCCGCAGGAATCCGATTGCACTTATAGTACTTGTTGAACTCCCGTTTCTCTTTAATTCGGGAGATTGTATTAGCTGCTCCTGTTTCCAAACCATCAAACACAGCATTATACAATGCTTTTGCCTTTTTACTCACTGCCATAGCGTTTTCCCCTTAAATCATTTTACAGCAGATTCTTCCTTTGTTTCGGTGCTGTTATCAATGTACAGCGAATCCTTGGAGGTCCCTGCTTCGTTGGTATAGACCTCCCGGGATGTCAGCACCGTTGCGAAGGTCTTAAAGAAAATCTTTACATCCATCCAGAATGTCACATTCTCTGCATACCAGGCATCCTTCAGCCGCTTTTCCCGAACGGACAAGCCGTTGCGGTAATAGGCCTGGGTATAGCCGGTAATGCCGGGCTTCACATTCATCTTGGCAACCTCGTCCGGCTGGTAGCTGTCCAGCGCACCGGCACCGCTTGCCCGGGGGCCGATCAGCGTCATATTGCCGATGAGAATGTTGAACAGCTGGGGCAGCTCGTCAATGCTGGTCTTGCGGATAAACTTGCCCACCCGGGTCACCCGGTCATCATCGGGGGCATTGTATGTACTGCCGTCCTTGTTGGTCCAGTTGGGTGCATTGACGATCATAGACCGGAATTTGTACATATCGAAGATCTTGCTATCCTTGCCGATCCGCTTTGCTTTGTAGAATATCGGGCCGCCGTCATCCAGCTTGATCGCCAAACCGACGATCAGCACGATCACGCCCAAAAAAGGCAACGCCGCCAGTCCAATAACAATATCCGCAAGCCGTTTGACCACTTTTACATAAAAACTCTTACTCTTTGGACGCTTCACTCTTTATCCCTCCGCAGGTGTGATAATAAAATACTTTTCCAGCTTATTTTTCGCTTCCGCAGCATTGCGTTCTGCTTCGTCCGGTGTATCGCCCTGGGCGATGACCCAACCGATGGTATCGGACTTTTCTTTGTAGGGTTTTAGTTGGTCTCCCACCTGCTTACGCAGCACCACATCCAAAATACCACCGGTGCCGATCAGCCGGTCATAGGGCAAAATTTCAGAAATCACACCGGGCTTATAGATCAGCAGCCGTGTTGCCACGCATTTTTTATACGCAGGTGTTCCGTCAACAATCTCGCCCAGTGCCAGCGAAATGGTCTGGTCTATGACGCTGACCCCCCGGGACAGAGGCACCAAATGCGATGCGATCAAATTCTGGCCGATCCGGATGCCGCAATCAATAATGTAGGGCTTTTGGTCTTCTTCAGACAGAATCATATCAAAATTGACACTGGCCATTGTAATGTTCAGTGCCCGGATCGCTTTTTCCGCCTCTTTCTCGATCAATGCTTCCTGGGCAGCAGAAAGTCCCGAAGGGGTTCTGTGTCCGTAGCTGATGCTGCCGTCCGGCTCTTTGCGGAAGGTGGTCTTTACCACCGCATATACATAGACCTTGCCGTTGCAGACAAATGCCTCCACACTGTATTCCTCGCCGGGAATAAAGGATTCTACATAAATCTCACCGTATCTTGCAGAATCGAATGCATATTGGAGTGCGCTTTCCAGCTGGGCTGCTTCCGTAACCACCGAAACGCCCTTGCTGCCGGAGCCGTCACAAGGCTTAATAACACAAGGGATAAGAAAATCGTGCCCCATCGCATCTTCCGGCTTTGTTAGCTGGAAAAATGCGCCTTTTGTGTTACATCCTGCCTGATACAGCCGTTCTTTAATGGCATATTTGCTTTTGGAGATTTCCGCTGTATCCATCGGCAGTGCCGGCAAGCGAAGCTGCTGCGCTATGTAGGAAACCGTAGGCAGTGTCAGCGTTGCACCGTAGGTCATAACACCGTCGATCTGCAGCTGCTTTGCGTAGTCCAGACAGGCTGCCCGATCCATTACATCGATGCACTTGCTGCCGGTGGCACAGGCAAAGCCCGGTGCGTTGGGGTTTCTGTCTACACAATAAGCCTCGTGCCCCAACTGCCGGATCCGCCGGATCAGCGGCACCTGATAGTCGCCGCCACCCACGACCAGAATTTTTTTCATTTGCTCAACTCCCGATCAGATCCGTACAATGCTCCTGTCGATCTGATTCTTAATATCTTCTGCTTTTTCCGCGGCTTCCTGTGCCGTACCTGCCAGACACACCACATAGCCGCATCCATCCAGATTCGTATGGTATTCGTGAATGGTATCTCCCTCTGCCAGATGATGCGCAATGATCACATCGCTGGCATCATATTGCTGCCAGTCCGGCAGCTCCTTCACCGTTCCCGGTGTCAGTGCCAGCAGCCGTGTTGCCACAGCACAATGATTGCCGACGGTGAAATCGCAAGGGTCGCCTACCGCCGCCCGGATCATATTCGCCATATAATCCACGCCGGTACCCAGCGGGATAATGTGCGATCCGATCAGATTGCCGCCCATCCGGGCACCAATATCCACAATATGAACGGTTCCCTGCTCTGTCAGCAGCACGTCCATATTGACCGAGCCAATTCTGATTCCCAGTGCGGCAATTGCCTTTTCCACACAGCATCTGACTTTTTGCTCCACCTCCGGAGATAGCCCGGAAGGAAGTGCGTGACCCAGCTCCGCATAGTAAGGCGGCTCGGTCATCCACTTGCGCATAACAGCCATAACGTGAATATTTCCGTTCTCCACAAAGGATTCCACACCGTACTCTTTGCCCACAACAAAAGGCTCTACCGTTGCCTTGCCGGTTAAGGATTCGCCCATTGCCATCCGGCAAATCTCTGCAAACTGCCCGGGGTCTTCCACTTTGGCTGCGCCGCGGCTGCCGGAACCGTCACAGGGCTTTACCATAACCGGATATGTGATCTGCGTCATCAGCTGCGCCAGATCTGTATCCTCCGATACCTGGCAGGACGGTCCGCTGTCGTCCGCCTTTGCCGCAAACAGACACTGGCGGACCTGGTATTTATTTTTGATCCTGCAGGCAACCTCATAATCAATACCGGGCAGACCCAGTTCCCGGGCGGTATAGGCTGCAGACAGCACACCGTAATCGGTGGCAGCGGTCAGCACACCGTCGACCTTTTGCTCACGGGCATAAGCACAAACCGCTTTTTGGTCCACAATATCGATTACCGCATATTCATCCGCGTCCGCAAATCCCACAGCATTGGGATTGCCGTCTACCGCTAACGTGTAGTAGCCCATTTCCTTTGCCTTGCAAATCACATAGCGCTGCAAAAATCCGGCTCCAATGACCAGTATTCTTTTCAACGAATGCACTCCTTTTCCAAACCGGAATTCATACATTTCCCGGCCCTCTGCTGTAGTAAAATTCCGTGCTACAGTAAATCCGTTCTTCAAATAAAAGTGATTGACCGCTTCATTGTCTAGAGCATCTGTTTCCAAATTGATGTACGCATACCGATCCATATCCACCCGTTCTTTTAGCGCGTCGATCAGCTGTGATCCGACGCCGGTGCCCTTCACTTCCGGACTGACACCAATGGAGGCCAATTCCACATACGCCTCCTCCCGCTTGCTCTCTCCGGGTTTCTGAAAAGCTCGCAGCAATCGCATAAACACCCTCGGTTTCCTGAAAAACGCACCGGCTGCATACCAACCAAAGGGGATCAGTCGCCGTTTGATCATATATTTGTACAGATCACTCAGCGCACCCGAATACGCAAGAAAGCCCACCGGGGTATCCCTTTCATCCAGTGCCACCAGCAAACCGGATTCCGGATGATCGCAATAACTGCGATACAGCTGCTTCAGGAATCCTTTTCCCATGAAGGTGAGAAAGAACCCCTGAAATGTCTCCAAATGAATCCGGACCACAGCATCCAGAACGCTCTTGTCTGCCTCTTTCAGTTCTACGATCCTAACCATAATCATTCCCCTGCAACGACAAGTTCTTCATCCTTGTACTCTTTTCCCAGTACCGCAAAAACCGTCATAAACATAATTTTGACATCCCCAAAGAACCGGAATGTTTTCAGTGCTCTCAGGTTATAGCGCATCTTTGCCGGCAGCACCTGACGAATATAGGCATCATTCCAATCCTTCGCAGCATCGAGCATCTGATCCTCGTCCTTGTAGAAAATGCTTGCCAAACTGGTAACGCCCGCAGGCAGCAGCAGAGTCGCCATCATTTCCGGAGTGTACTTTTCCACATACTCCGGAATCTCCGGGCGGGTTCCCACAAAGGTCATCGTGCCCCGCAAAACATCGATCAGCTGACTGATCTCATCCAACCGGCACTTGCGGATCCATTTTCCCACCCGGGTAACCCGGTTATCTTCCGCAAAGGTCAGCTTTGCGCCTTCGTCCGCATTTTGTACCATAGACCGGAACTTGAAAATACGGAATCTTTTTCCATACTGGGTCACCCGCTCCTGCCGGTAAAATACCGGGCCGGGAGAATCCAGCTTGATGGCGATTGCCAGCACCAGGAATACCGGGAGCAAAGCAATCAGCATAACGCTGGAAACCACTATATCAAAAACCCGCTTAAGAAGAAGCGCAAACCATCGCTTTTTCAGTGCGTCATAGTACGGTCTGACTGCTTCCGTCTGCAGTTCAGGAGGGAGCTTTTCCCACTTACAAAGTATCATTCTATATATTCCTTTACGATACGGATATAATGTTCGATCACATAATCTGCCTGATCATCTGTAAGACAAGTGTGCAGCGGCAGGGTGATCTCGTTTTCAAAATGGGCATAGGCATTGGGGAAATCCTGGATATCATAGCCCAGGTTCTTGTAAGCCGTGTGCATCGGCAGGGGCTTATAATGGACATTGCAGGCAATACCCGCTTCTGCCATTTTGATAATGATCTCATTGCGTTCCCGGGCACTGATCCCCGGAACGCAGGTAATGTACAGGTGTCCACAGGATTCATACTGCTTCGTATAATGGCGAAGCACCTGAATACCTGCAGGCTTCAGCGCAGCATCGTACTTTTCGATCAGTTCCCTGCGACGGCGAAGCATTTCGGGGTAACGCTCCAGCTGCATCAGGCCAATGGCCGCAGTTACATCGGTCATATTGCACTTATACCAGGTACCTACAATGTCATATTCCCAGGCACCCAGCTGGGTCTTTGCCAAAGCATCCTTGCTCTGTCCATGCAGGCTCAAAAGCTGCAGCTGCTTGTAGATAGCTTCGTTGTCCACCCCCGGAATTGTCCGCCAAGTCAGCGCACCGCCTTCCGCGGTAGTCAGGTTCTTAACCGCGTGGAAAGAGAAGGAGGAAAAATCTGCCACTGAACCGATCATCTGGTCCCCCAGCTTTGCGCCGAAGGCGTGGGCGGTATCTGCCATAATGGCGACACGGCCCAACGCTTTCTGCAAGTCGGTGGCAGGCTTAAAGAATTCCCGCTTTTCTTCTGCAATGGCAAACAGCCGCTCATAATCGCAGGGGATGCCACCCAGGTCTACCGGAATGATCGCCTTGGTCTTTTCGTTGACCGCAGCTGACACCGCATCATAATCCATTTCCAGCGAATCCTTTTGACAGTCGATCAGCACCGGACGGGCACCTACATGGCACACTACCGATGCGGAAGCCGTATATGTATAAGCAGGTACGATCACTTCGTCACCGGGGCCTACACCCAACACCCGCAGTGCCATTTCCGCGCAGGCGGTCTGGGAGTTCAGGCAAACGCACTTTTCCGTACCTACATAAGCCGCGATGTTTCTTTCCAGCTGCTTTGTCCGGGGGCCGGTGGTGATCCAGCCGGAACGGAGCGCCGCTGCCACCTCCTGCACCTCCATTTCGGAAATATCCGGGGGTGAGAAGGGTATATTCATCTTCACATTTGCTGCCGTTTCCACAGGCGGCACCTCTTTTCCGCAGCTTACGCTGCACATTCCTTTTCAACTTACTATTATACGACACGACCTTATAAAAATCAAGGGAAACTGCAATAAAAAAACCTTGATCTTTCGGTATTTTTCCACATTTTTCGACATTTTGTATTATCTTCCGGTTTTTTCACAATTTACCCAACCCGTTAGTTTTTTCTGCCACCTTTCCACCCAACAACAGAAAAGCGGTTTACTTTTTCCGCTATGCGTGGTATACTGCATAGAAAAAGGGGGTGATGTGGTGCGACGTGCTGTTTATCGTTTTTGGGAAGCTTTCCGGAAGGGAGATCTGGTGCTTCTGCTCCTGTGTGTTGTGACCACCATTTTCGGCTGTCTGATGATCGCCAGTACTACCAACGGCTATGATGCCGGTTCCTCCCGTTATCTGATCGTGCAGATCGGTGCGTCGCTGGCAGGCATCTTCTTCTTTGTGATAATTTCCGCCATCGATACCGACTTTTTCTCGGAACACCGAATGCTTCTGGCACTGGGCAATATAGCCCTGCTTCTGTTGCTGATTCCCTTTGGTGTCCGGGTCAACGGTAATCGCAGCTGGCTGCGGCTACCCCTCCTGCCCTTTAACATTCAGGTAGCAGAGATCTGTAAGATCACATTTATTCTGATTTTGGCATCGGTAATGGCTGCCCGGCAAAACAACATTTCCTCTTTCAAATCCGTAGGACATATGCTGTTCCACCTGATTCTTTTGTTTGCCGCCAGCTATTTCTTATCCGACGACCTGGGTGTTTCTCTGATTTTCGTGTTTATCTTTGCAGGAATGACTTTTTCCGGCGGTGTCAGCATTTTCTGGTTCTTACTGGCAGGCAGTTTGATCGCCGTTACTGTGCCCATCGCCTGGAACTTTATCTTGGCTGACTATCAGAAAGAGCGTATTCAGGTGCTTTTTGACCCCAGCCTCGACCCCTATGGTACCGGTCCTATGTACCACGCAGTCCGCGCACTGCGCTCCCTGACCGGCGGCAGTTTGATGGGACAAGGCCTGTTTCAGGGCAACCGCACCCAAACCGGTGCGCTTTTCGCCCAGCATACGGACTTTATTTACTCCGCCATCGGCGAAGAGATGGGCTTTGTAGGCTGCACATTGGTGTTGGTTCTGCTGGGTGCCATCGTGATCCGGTGCATTTGGGTAGGCATCCGCAGTCAGGATACCCTGCGGCGGCTGGTCTGCTTTGGTGCTGCATCGGCCCTGATCTTCCAAGTCGTCGTTAACATCGGCATGTGTATCGGTGTTATGCCGGTTATCGGTCTGACACTTCCCTTTATCAGCTACGGTGGCTCGTCCATCATCACCCTGTACGCAATGCTGGGTCTTGTTTCCGGTGTATATGCCCGTCCCGCTGCTACCAGCCACGAGAGGTACATACGCCCACCCCAAAATTACCACGGAGGTTTACGCCTGTGAAAACATTTATGGATCAAGATTTTCTTTTAGAAACTGAAACTGCAAAACACCTGTTCCACGATTACGCAAAGTCCATGCCTCTGGCTGACTACCACTGCCACCTGAACCCCCGGGAGATCTATGAGGACCGCCGGTTCAATAACCTGGTGGAGGTATGGCTGGGAGGCCTGGAAAACGGTGTGCTGGCAGGCGACCACTACAAGTGGCGTATGATGCGTGCCAACGGCGTTCCGGAGGAATATGTCACCGGCGGCAAGCCCGCCTATGAGCGGTTTTTGAAGCTGACGGAAGCACTGGAGCTGGCCATCGGCAATCCCATGTACCACTGGTGTCACCTGGAATTGCAACAATTTTTCGGTGTGACCGAGCCGCTGACCGTTGAGAGTGCGCCCCGGATCTGGGAGCACTGCAACAAGCTGTTGCAGGAAGACCCGGATATGACCGCAAGAGGTCTGATCCGTAAGGCAAATGTGGCTTTTATCGGCACAACAGACGATCCCATTGATACCCTGGAGTGGCACGAAAAGATCGCTGCGGATCCTACCATCGAAGTCAAAGTCTGCCCCTCTTTCCGTCCCGATAAGGCAATGAATATCCACAAGCCCGGTTTCGCAGAGTACATCTGCAAGCTGGCTGCGGCTGTGGGTAAGGAATCTTTGGATTCCGCTCAGGAGGTTGCAGACGCACTGGTGCAGCGGATCGAGTATTTCCACGAAAGAGGCTGCCGTGCCAGCGACCACGGCTTCGAGGCCGTGGTCCCCTTCCGCCCCATTTCTATGGAACAGGCAAACCAGATCTTCCACAAGGGCATTGCCGGTGAAGCACTGACTCAGGAGGAGATCGAAGGCTATCAGACTGTGCTGATGCTCACCGTCGGCAAAACCTATCACAGGCTGAACATCGCTATGCAGATCCATTACTCCTGCCTGCGCAACACCAACGAACGGATGTTTAAGACTTTGGGTGCAGATGCCGGCTTTGACGCCATTGCGCAAAACACCTGCGGTGTGAATATCTTCAATTTCCTGTCTGCACTGGACGCTACAAACCAGTGTCCCAAGACCATTTTGTACTCCCTGAATCCGGCTGACAACGAGCAGCTTGGCACCCTGGCAAACTCTTTCCAGGGCAGCGAGATCCCCGGCAAGATCCAGCACGGCTCCGCCTGGTGGTTTAACGACAACAAGACCGGTATGATCGATCAGATGGTCTCCCTTGCCAATCTGGGAATCTTGGGTAATTTTGTGGGTATGCTCACCGACTCCCGTTCCTTCCTCAGCTACGCACGGCACGATTATTTCCGCAGAATTCTGTGTAATCTCATCGGCAACTGGGTGGAAAACGGCGAATATCCCAATAACGATGCCGCCCTGAAGCGGATTGTAGAGGGCATCAGCTTTACAAACGCAAAACGCTATTTTGATATTTAAATAAAAATCCCAGCCGGCAGCTTCACAAAAGCTGCCGGCTGATTTTTCTTGATTCCACATTTTCAAATTCCAATTTATCGAGCGATTACAATTTTCGTTGTCATTGCGAACCAGTGACCGATGTCACTGGTGTGGCAATCTAAAAACCAAGTGTTACCAATAGATTGCCACGCCAGTTTGCGAACTGGCTCG
>JAZNRQ010000087.1:0-13949 GCA_045590735.1 Faecousia sp.
GTGACGATATTCCGGTTTGCCATATAAGCAGCAACCGTACCACCGCCGCCCTGGTCCACCTTGCCCAGAGTAGCCAGCTGCCATGCAACACCGGCGTCATCCAATGTCTTGCGGACATGGAGCATTGCCTCAGCAGATGCGTCAGATGCGCCGCCCTTGCCGCGAGCGCCGGTATACTTGCAGATGGCAACACCATAGTTGAGCATGGAGTTGTTGCGCTTGTCGCAGGTCTCTGCGAAGTTGGGATCGTAAGCGTTGGTCACATCTGCGCTGAGGCAGAAGGAATTTTCGAAGCAGCGGTTCAGCTTTGCGCCGGTAGCGTCGCAAAGATCCTGCATAAAGGTATCAAATGCCTGGCTCAGCATACCGGAAACACCCACAGAGCCGATCTCCTCCTTGTCAGCAAGAATGCAGACAGCGGTGTGTACCGGCTTTTCCACAGAGAGCATAGCCTCGATCTGCGCATAGGCGCAGACCCGGTCATCGTGACCGTAAGCACCCAGCAGGCTTCTGTCCAGACCCACCTCACGGCACTTGCCGGCGGGGACGATGGTCAGCTCCGCACAGTGGAAATCATCTTCCACAATGCCGTACTTTTCATTCAGCAGCTTCATTACGTGCAGCTTCACCAGGTCGCTGCCCTCGCCCTCCAGGGGTTCGGTACCCAGGATCACATTCAGCTGCTCTGCCACGATGCCTTCAGCCAGGGTCTTCTTCATCTGATCGGCAGACAGGTGGATCAGCAGGTCGGAGACCATCAGAACGGGGTCGTTTTCGTCCTCACCGATGGTTACGGTGACGGTGGTGCCGTCTTTGCGGCCAACCACACCGTGCAGTGCCAGAGGCACAGTGGGCCACTGATACTTCTTGATACCGCCATAGTAGTGGGTCTTGAAATAGGCAATTTCAGAATCCTCATACAGCGGGGTGGGCTTCAGGTCCATACGGGGAGAATCCACGTGGGCGGCGCAGATGTTGGCACCTTCGTTGAGGGATGCGGTGCCGATCACAGCCAGCATAATGCTCTTGCCCCGGTTGTTCTTGTAGACTTTGTCGCCGGCCTTTAAGGGCTGGCCGGGGACGATGGCTTTAAAGCCCTGCTTCTGCACAAATTCTTCTGTCCAGCTGGTTGCTTCCCGCTCGGTCTTGCAGGCATCCAGGAAAGCGGCATATCGCTTGCAGTATGCGTTCATTTCGGCACGCTGGGTCTCGCTCAGGGAAGCGTAGCCGTTCTTGGGGGAGGAAAGCAGCTGTTCTTTCAGTTCTTCGTTAGTCATAGCAAATCTCCTTTTTAGTTTGTTATTTTACGCAGCGGTGCCACGCCTTGGCCCCCGCTTTGAGGGGGCTGTCACCAAAGGTGACTGGGGGAGTGTCCTATCATAAGAATGACACTCCCTTCGACACGGCTGATGCCGTGCCACCTCCCTCAGAGAGGGAGGCAAGGAAGAGCCTTCTTGCTTACACGCAAAATGGAAAAATATTTATGCATTTATTATACCCAATTCCGCGAAAAAGGCAAGGCATTTCTCCCGGAATAGTTCTTTTGTGTCGTCGTTATACAGTACCCGGTCACACCGGGCGGCAAATTCTTCTCCCGACGGCTGGGCGGCGATCCGGGAAACTGCGTATTCCCGGGAGATGCCGTCACGCTGCATCAGCCGGGTTATCCGGCTCTCCAGGGGAGCATCCACCGCAACGGTTAGTTGACATAACTCTGCTAAGCCCCCTTCGAAAAGCCCTATGGCATCGATGGCGGCAAGGGAGGGGGCATTTTCCAAAAGCCGCAAGACCTCAGCCTTTACAGCACTGTGGGTCAGCTTATTCAGGTCCTGCAGGGCGACCGGGTCGTGGAAAACGATATTTCCCAGCTTTTTGCGCTGCAAAGCCCCATCGGTCACAGTGCCGGGAAACCGGGCTTCAATGGCATCCAGCAGGTTAGGGTCGGTCTGCAGCAGCCGGTGATAGATGGCATCGCAATCCAGTACGGTGCCGCCCAAAGCTTCCACCACCTCCAAAAGGGTGGTTTTACCGCAGCCTGTGCCGCCGGTAATTCCGATGATCATATTTCTTCCTCCGGGTCGATAATTTGGAAAGCAGCCGCTTTTTTCAGCCGGTTCTGCACCGCGTAGGCAACGCCGCCGCCCTGGGGACAGCGGGCATAAACCTTGGCCACATTGGGATCGTCCAGGATCCGCAGAGCAGCAAACATACCGGCAGAGAGGGTGTTAACATCTGCTTCCGAGCCATAGGAAAGCGGGTCACAGCCGTCAAAAAGCGCCATCTCTTCTTCAAAGCACAGCACCCGTTCCCCGGGCAGATAGTGATTGCGGATGTACCGGGCGGCGGATTCACTGCTGCCGGAAACGATCACTAAGGGACATTGGGGGGCATAGTGCCGGTATTTCATACCCGGCGCTTTTACCACAGCGCCCTTGTCGATCTGGGCGGTGACGGCCTTGTCCACCGTCAGCTTGCCCAAAACCTCCGTCAGCTGTTCCGGGGTGATGCCGCCGGGACGCAGCAGCCGGGGAGTATCCTCGGTCAGATCCACAATGGTAGACTCCACACCCACCCGACAGGCACCGCCGTCCACGATCAGCGGCAGTTTACCGTTGTGATCGTCCAGCACGTGCTGGGCGGTGGTGGTGGAGGGCTTTCCGGAAATGTTTGCGGAAGGGGCAGCTACCGGCACACCTGCCAAACGGATGATCTGCCGGGTCGCTGCATTATCAGGACACCGAACCGCCACGGTGGGCAGTCCTGCGGTGGTGCATTTGGGTACGCAATCCTTTGCGGGCAGTACCATAGTCAGCGGACCGGGCCAAAAAGCCTTTGCCAGCCGGTAGGCACTTTCGGGGATGCTGTGACAAAAATCTGCCATTTGCGCCGGGTCTGCGATATGGAGAATCAGAGGGTTGTCCTGGGGACGACCCTTGGCGGTAAAGATCTTGGCAACCGCCTCCGGATCCAGTCCGTTGGCACCCAAACCGTATACCGTTTCTGTGGGAATGGCGACCAGCTGCCCCTGCTGCAAAAGCTCTGCCGCAAGGGGGGCGCATTGGGGATCGTTTTGGGAAATAATACGGGTCTGCATACTGGGGTCTCCTTGATTAAAGAGTTTCGTTTTGTCCATATATAACGCACAATCCATTGACTTATCGTGCCGTAGGTGATATGTCTTAGAAAAGATCTTCTTTATGGGTGGCGCGGTACTCGGTAGGGGAGATCCCCAGCTGCTTTTTAAACAGGCGGCTGAAGTACAGCGGATCCCGATAGCCCACGGCACCGGAAATTTGCGCGACACTTAAATTCTTATCCGGCAAAAGTTTTTTTGCAAGCCGCAGCCGTTCCCGGATCACATAGCCGGCGGGAGAGACCCCTTGCTGCTTTTTGAAGATACGCCGCAGGTACACAGGACTGACCCCCACCATAGGCGCAAGGACGCTCATATCCAGTTCCGGATCGGTCAGATGCTGCTGCAGATAGGTAAGCACCGGCTCTAAAAGCTGCCGTTCCTTGGGAGAGGTGTAGCATTGCTCCTCGGTGCTTTCCAGCAGCCGGTAAAGGGCACTGAGGGCGGCATAGGGATTGCCCCGGCGATAGCTGTGAAACAGTTTTTCTGCCGGTCCGGTCACATCCATACCCGGTGGCAGCGGCAGGCGGGACATAGGCATTTGTGTGTCGCAATCGAAATTCACCACATAAGAGTATCCGGGCTCTACCTCCCGGATGAAGTAGGAGCTGCCCCGGGGTACAAATAAGATCTGCCCCGCTTCCAAAAGCCAGCTTTGTTCCCCACTGCAATATTCTGTGCATCCCCGGAGTTTGATGATGAAGCCGTGGCTGCGGCGGGCAACCATCTGCCGCCTGCCAACGATGGATTGGTCCTGCAAAATGCTGCTGATGACCAAGCCCTGAAAAGGATAGGCCTTCAAGTCCTCACCTCCCACCTACATTATAACATTTCCGCGGTTGCGGTCAAGTCTTAAAGAAAAAAGGAGAAAGTAAGTTATGATCATTCAGAAAAAATACAGCGGTATTACCGTTCCGGTGCTGACCCCTGTGCTGCCGGACGAAACAGTGGACGAGCAGGGTTACCGCCGCCTGATCCGGTATCTGCTGGATAACGGCGTTCACGGTGTCTTTGCCTGCGGTACTTTGGGAGAGACTATGTCTTTGACCCAGGCAGAGCGGGACCGGGCCATCCGTATCGCCGCAGACGAATGTGCCGGTAAGGCAAAGGTGTTTGCCGGTGTGATGGACACCTCTACCAAGCGGGTCATTGAGAACATCAAGCGGATCGAGGATTGTGGCTGTGACGCTGCGGTCATTACCCCCGTTTTCTATGACCGGCACACCTCCCAGAGCGAAATTATCCGTCTTTTCGAGGATGTGGCGCAGGAAACCGAGATCGATCTGGTAGCCTACAATATCCCCACATTTGTGGTGGAGAAGATCGAGCCTGCCACCGTCAGCGCACTGGCGGACATTGACAAGGTCAAGGCATATAAGGACAGTGCCGCAAACTTTAACGATACCGTTAAGGTCTGTAACGCACTGGCAGACCGGGAGGATTTCTCCATCCTCAACGGTACACCCGTGCAGTATATGCCCTCCGCACTTTTGGGCTGCGACGGCTGCGTACCCGGTATGGCATCTATGTACCCCAAGGTATTCGTGGAAGCCTACAAGGCAAGTCTTACCGGTGATGTGGAGCTGATGCGCAAGTTCAATAAGCTGATCTGCCTTGCCGGTTCTGTGTATGCATCTGCCAAGAACGGCACTGCTGCTGTTAAGTACGCTGTGTCCACCATGGGCTTTATGGACGAGCGGATCCTGCGTCCCCAGGACGGCTGCAGCCCCGAGGAGAAGGCAAAGGTTCAGAAGCAGATGGCGATCTGTGAGGAAACCTTCAAAGCAGAAGGAGTGGAGAGTGTATTATGATCGTTGATGTAAGGAAATACAAGGAATTTTGCCGCAAATCCCTGGAAATCTGCGGTGTGAAGCGGTCGGCGGCAGAGGCGGTTGCCGATTGCTGTGTGATGACCGATATGATGGGCATCCACACCCACGGCACTTCCAACCTGCCTAAGTATCTGAACAAAATGCGCCACGGCGGTCTGGACGGTCAGTCCACCCCCACGGTGATCACCGAAGGCCCTACATGGGCGCGGCTGGACGGCGAAGGCGGCTTCGGTATGTATAACGGCCGTTATGCCATCGACCTGGCTATGAAGAAGGCGGACGAGATGGGTATGGCTATCGTCACCGTTAAGGACAGCGGTCACTTCGGTGCTTGCAGCTGCTACAGTGTGTATGCCGCGGAAAAGGGGTATCTTGCCATTGCAATGAGCAATACCAATAAGCTGATGTGCGTTCCCGGCGGTAAGGGCAACATCATCGGCAACGCACCCATTTCCTATGCCATTCCCCGGCAGGGTCAGCATCCCATCTTTATGGACATCGCCCTTTCTCAGGTGGCAAAGCTGAAGGTGGTGCAGTATCAGAAGGAGGGAAAGAAGGTGCCCGACGGTTGGGTGGTGGATGAAAACGGTCTGCCCACCAATGATCCCCAGGGCAACAATTTCTCCATGAGTCCTATGTCCGCCCATAAGGGTTACTGCCTGGCGTTCTTGGTAGAGACCCTGACCACCGTTTTGTCCGGCGGCACGTTTGACATCAAGAGCTGGCTGTTTGCACCCCCTGAGAGCCAGTCCGGCTTGGGTCATACGATGCTGGTCATCAATCTGAACAAGATGATGGATCCTATGGAATTTGCCAGCCGTTTGGAGGAGTATACCGATTCTATCGTCAATGCACCCAAGGCTTTGGGTTCTGACAAGATATTCTACCCCGGCGAACCCAACTGGCTAAGCTATGACAAGGCTTTGGAAAAGGGTCTGGAGCTGCCAGAAGCAACGGAAGCTGCTGCCCGGGAACTGGCAGCCCTGTCCGGTCTGTCTTTTGAGGAGGTCGTGCTATGAAAATGCTCATTGGCGGCAAAGAGGTAGAAGCCTCTAACGGTGCCGTAATGGATAATGTAAATCCCGCTACCGGCGAAGTGATCGAAACCGTTCCCTGCGCTACTGCGGAGGATCTGGAAACCGTTATTTCCAATGCGGTGGAGGGTCAGAAACAGTGGGCGGCAATTCCCTTCCATAAGCGGATGGAAATTTTGGAGGAGTTTGTCCGCCTGGCTCAGGCGAACGAGGAGACCATTGCCCGTACAATGGCCATCGAAGGCGGCAAGCCCTATGCCCAGGCCTTGGGCGAGGTGGGTAGAGTGAAGGATGCCTTCCGTCTGTATATGGCAGAGGCCCGGACGATGTACGGCAAGTCTATCCCTCTGAATTCCGAGCCCAGAGGCTTGGGAGATGTGTGCTTTACGATTTTTGAGCCCCTGGGTGTGATCGCAGCCATCTGTGCATTTAATTTCCCCGGTGTTCTCTTTTCCCATAAAGCTGCGGCTGCCCTGTGTGCCGGTAACAGCGTGATTTTAAAGCCGGCATCCGATACCCCCGGTGCTACGATGCTGATGACCAAGCTGCTTTTGCAGGCAGGTGTGCCTGCGAATGCTGCCCAGTGCATCACCGGCTCCGGTGCGGTGATTGGTGACGGTCTGGTGGCTGACCCCCGTGTGGCGGGTGTGACCCTTACCGGCAGCACCAAAGTGGGTATCCATGTGGCAAAGATCTGTGCGGCACAGCTGAAGCCCTATTCTTTGGAGCTGGGCGGCAATGACCCGCTGGTCATTATGGACGATTCGGATATCGATGAAGCTGTGGCACAGGCACTGGGCGGCAGAATTGCCAATGCCGGTCAGATCTGCTGCTCCTCCAAGCGGTTTATCGTGCAAAATACCATTAAGGATGCCTTTGCGGAAAAGCTGGCAGCTTCGCTGAACGCAATGAAGTTGGGCGATCCTATGGACCCTGCTACCCAGGTAGGCCCGGTGATCAATGAGAAGGCAGCCAGAAATATTATCAGCCAGATCGAAAATGCGGTTTCTCAGGGGGCAAAGGTCCTGTGCGGCGGCACCAGAGAGGGCTGCTTTGTGAAGCCCACCGTCCTGGTGGATGTGCCCAAGAATTGCGATGTTGCCACCAACGAGGAGATTTTTGGACCGGTGTTCCCGGTGATCGGCTTTGATACCCTGGACGAAGCCATCGAAATTGCCAACAATTCCTGCTACGGCCTGTCCTCCGGCATTCTGACCAAGGACACCAAGACCGGTATGAAATTTGCTCTGGCTGTGGATGCGGGCGGCTGTGTGGTTGGTGCCAACGGTAACTACCGCCTGACCCAGCAGCCCTTCAACGGTCACAAAATGTCCGGTGTAGGCTCTGAGGGTACGATGTACACCCTTCACGAAATGGTCAAGGTCAAGACCATCGTACTGAAAAATGTATTTTAATCACCTTCCGTCCTTCCGGCATTGCCGGGGGGACGGAATTTTTATGAAAAAGACGAAAATCCGTTGCGATTTTTGAAAAAAGTGCTATACTGGCTGTAATGGAAGGGGTGGGACATTTTGGAAAATCCCGTGTGCTATACCCATTTGGAAATTTTGGAATTTGACCGGATCGCGCTGGCTCACAGCCTGATCTCGGATAACTACAGTTATACACTGGAAAACCAAGGCTACGGCATCTACGGACAGACACCGCAGGATGGCGGTATTCTGGAAGTGGGCTTTGTGGAGCAGAACCCTGTTTTGCTGTCCGGGCAGCTGGGAGAGTTTCTCATCGAGGAAAACGGAATTTTCATCATTCCACCTAATTGTAGCTTTTCGGTAAAGGTATTGGAACCGGGGATCCACCGGCACACCAGTGCGGAGTTTTTGATCCGCTGCAAGGCGGAACAGACCGATCGCTTAAGGGGATTTGGAGAGAAGGATCTGACATTGCCCTTTTACATCCCACCCTCGCCGGACAATAGCGAGATCTTTACGTTGATCCGCAATATCGCTTCTGCCAAGACGGCGCAGCCGGAACGCAGCTACTTTGCCGAATGTGCGGATTTTATGCTCCTGATGCACAAGCTCTGCGAGCGGGTCCGGGACGCAGGAGAAGTCAGCACCGTATCTCCCGGAAACCGGCGGCACTGCGCCCGGGCGAAGGCATATATTTCTCAGAACATCCACCGCCGGGTGACGGTGGGGGAGGTGGCGGAGGCTGTGGGTGTCAGTAAAAACTATCTGACCAATGTGTTTTCCGGCAGCGAAGGCGTACCGCTGATGGAATACATCAACCGCAGCAAGCTGTCTTATATGCTGGTGCTGATGCGCCGCTACGGCTATACCCTGCAGCAGGCAGGCCGTCAGGTAGGCTATACGGATGTGAATTATATCAGCCGTATTTTTAAACGGTACTACGGTATGACGATCACGGAATATAAACAAAGAGGAAACAGAGGAGAACCGGACTATGTTTGAACCCCGTGTACAATTGGATCGGCTAAGTGAGGCCGTTTCCCGGTACGATAATGTACCGATTCAGACCGATGGCATTGTATTTTACGGATCATCCGGCTTTACCCGTTGGGGTGCGGCAAATACCAAATATGGGATCCGTCCCTTGGAAGAGGATATTCCCGGCTGCATTAACCGTGGCTTTGGCAGTTCCACTGCGGAGGAGCTTCTTTACTACTATCCAAAGCTGATCCGTCCTCTGGAGCCCCGGGCGCTGGTGGTTTCCGTGGTCCATAATGACCGGGGCTTTGACTACAGTCCCGGCGAGGTGGTCACAAACCTTGCCAAGCTTTTCCAGTTTGCCCGGACGGATTTTCCCGGCATCCGGCTTTATGCCTGTGATTGCCGTCCTACGCTGAAATTTGTCACCGAGCAGCATCTGCGGTATATGAACGAATTTAATCAGCTGCTGAAGGAATATGCTTCCCGGCACGAGGATACGACTTTTGTGGATCATATCAACCATCCCATTTGGTTTGAGGATGCGAAGGATGCAGGCGATTACTTAAAAGTCCGCCGGGACATTTTTGTGGAAGATGATGTACATTTCAATCAGCTGGGCTATGACCTTTATAAGGAATTTATGAAGGAAGTTCTGGCAGACATTTTATAAAAGGAGAATAGGGTTATGTATGATATTCCTTTTCAGGTGAATTGGTTGGAAAAAGAGATCGTAAAATACGAGCAGGAGCCCATTGAAAAGGGCAAGATCCTGTTTTACGGACATTCTGTATTTACCCGTTGGGGCAACCCCAAGTGGGGGTATCGCCGTCTGGATGAGGATATCCGGATGAAGGACGGCAGCCTTGCCTGTGTGAACCACGGCTTCGGCACCTCCACCGCCGAGGAGTTACTGTACTACTATCACAGAATGGTCCGTCCCTGGGAGCCCCGGGCACTGGTCATCGCCACCTATGCCAATGACGGTATGTACGGCTATGATGTGGAGGACATCGTGCGCAACATTGCCAAACTGTGCAGCTGGGCGAGAGCGGATTTCCCCGGTATTAAGATCTTCCTGCTAGAGGATCATCCCCGTCCCAACGGCAAGGGCTACACCGGTCGGGATATTTGGAACAGCGGCAAGCAGCGCAGAGAACGCTATCACCAGCTGCTCCGTGGATACGCTGCCTGTAACGAAGATACGCAGGTGGTGGAGCTTTGGAATCGTCCGGAGTTTTTCGAGACTCCGGAGGATGTGGGCGATTACAAAAAGGTCCGGGAGGACATTTTTGTGGACGATAAGGTACATCCCAACCAGGCAGGCTACGATATTCTCCGGGATATCTTCCTGGAAGTGCTGGACGACCTGCTGTAAAAACGGTTTGCATTTTCGGGCGCAGTATGCTATAATACGCCCAATCTTATTTTCATGGGAAAGGAGTGGGTTTGATGAGAACCTTCGCAAAATCCAATAAGCTTGAACATGTCCTGTATGACGTCCGTGGTCCGGTGGTGGATGAAGCGGCCCGTATGGAAGAACTGGGTATGAAGATTCTGAAGCTGAATATCGGCAATCCTGCCCCCTTCGGTTTTAACGCGCCGGAGGAGGTCATTCAGGATATGCGGGATAACATTGCCGGCTCTCAAGGCTACTCGGATTCCCGGGGCATTTTTGCAGCCCGGAAAGCGGTGATGCAGTATGCCCAGATCAAGAAGATCCCCAATGTGACTATGAAGGATGTATACACCGGCAACGGTGCCAGTGAGCTGATCCAGCTGTCGTTGAACGCACTGCTAAACCCCGGTGACGAGGTTTTGATCCCCAGTCCGGATTACCCCCTTTGGACAGCCTGTACCAATTTGGCAGGCGGCACGGCGGTGCATTACATCTGCGATGAGTCTTCCGATTGGTATCCGGATCTTGCGGATATTGAAAGCAAGGTCACAGCCAAGACCAAGGCCATTGTGGTCATTAACCCCAATAACCCCACCGGTGCTTTGTACCCCAAGGAGCTGCTGGAACGGCTGGTAGACATTGCCCGCCGCCACGAGCTGATCATCTTCTCCGACGAGATCTATGACCGGTTGGTTATGGACGGAGAGCAGCATATTTCCACCGCATCTCTGGCACCGGACCTGTTTTGTGTCACTTTCAGCGGCCTGAGCAAATCCCACATGGCTTGCGGCTTCCGGGTGGGCTGGATGATCCTGTCCGGCAACAAGGCATTGGCACGGGACTATATGGCAGGCATCAATATGCTTTCCAATATGAGGCTTTGCTCCAATGTGCCCGGTCAGTCTATTATTCAGACGGCCTTGGGCGGCTATCAGAGTGTTAACGAATATATCGTTCCCGGCGGTCGTATCTATGAGCAGCGTGAGTTTATCTGCAATGCGCTCAACGACATTCCCGGCTTGAGCGTTGTTAAGCCGAAGGCGGCATTCTATGTGTTCCCGAAGATCGATGTTAAGAAATTCAACATCCACAATGACGAGCAGTTCGCACTGGATTTCCTCCGGGAAAAGCGTGTGCTGATCGTGCCGGGCAGCGGATTTAACTGGCATCAGCCGGATCATTTCCGTATTGTTTATCTGCCCCGTGTTGAGGAACTGGCAGAGGCTACCAATAAATTGGCTGATTTCCTGCAATACTACCGGCAAAAGTAAATGAACCAAAAGGGCGACGGATCATCCGTCGCCCTTTGTTTGTCATTTATTGAGCAGTTACAATCCTCCTTGTCATTCCGAGGCGCAACGCAACGAGGAATCCGTTCTCACTTTTTAATGGAGAATTAAATTCCGGTTTATCGAGCTGTTACAATCTTAGTTGTCATTGCGAACCAGTGCTCACACTGGTGTGGCAATCTCCAAAACCATTGGTAATTATTTGTGTTGTCATCCCGAGCGAAGTCGAGGGATCTCCCGATTATATCTGCACTTCCGGCAATTTCGTGAGATTCCTCGACTCACTGCGTTCGCTCGGAATGACAGTGGGCCGATGTGGTCATTGGCCACTACAGGGGCAAATGAAAATTTGAAACTGCTCTATAAATCCGAAATCAGATTAGCCTTTCAGTTTTTGCAGAAGTGCTTGCCCGTCCCGGATCAGCAGTTCTGCCACACCGGTTTTAAAATTGGAAGAACGGGCTTCGTAGCCGCCTTCGTCATAGGCCTCCTGCATTGGGAAGTAGCCTTCGTAGCCGTTGGTGCAGCAGGTGGGCAGCACCAGATCCCAGCCGGGGGCTTCCTTCAGGGCTCTTCCGATACCTGTAAAGGGTTCACCGGCAATGCCGATCATTGCCACATTGCCGATGGCAATGGCGGAAAGGGGCAGGGAGAAGGTGGCAGGACCCTTTTCCAGCCGCAGCATCCGCAGGGCTTCTGCCACAACGGTGGTCAGCATCATACCGGTGTAGGGAATTTCCGCATCCTTACCCTCATTGTGCAGATGTGCATACTGCCGTGCAAGGGGCAGATCCTTTTCTTCCGGCATATTGGAGGGAACATCCGATGTAACCTGCGCATATTACAGACGGTCCACATCGGTGTAGCAGACCTTGTCGTAAACCTGCAGTACCGCACCGGCAATGACCCGACCAATGTGCCGGGCGTGACCGTAACCCCGATCCACATCGTCAAAATCTTTTGTCAGGTCGTTGCCGTCACCGCCTGTCGGATGAACATTGATATGATTCACATCGCCTTGCGCACCGTTAAAGAGAATTGCTTTGGTGCCGGGGATAGCCCGCTCCAAAGATCTGCGGGCAAAGCCGGGCCAGTCGGCAGACAGATTACAGCCGCCTACGGTGTCCGGGTGGTTGCCGAAGTTCATCAGCACCAAAGTATCTGTTTCCCGGTTGAAACGCAGCACATTGACACGCTCATCCACATCACCGATAGGGGCAACAATGTCCGGGTGGTTGGTGCCGGGGTTGGTACGAACAGAGCCGTCCTTCATCCGGAAACGGCGGACAAATGCCACTTTCGGTGCTTGTCCCACGGCCCAGCCCATTTTTGCTGGCTGCAGGTCAGCAAGTGCCAGTTTGGCGGCCTCAATAAATTTTTCTTTTACGGTTTCCCGATATTCCAAATTCTCCTCGTTTTCCAGCATAGGGGTGATGACACCGGCGGTATGGCTGTGGGTAGCGTGAATGTAGATGGCTTCTTTTGGGAGTTGGGTAGCTTCTGCAACCGCATCGATCATAGGCTGCAGCAGCACCCGGTTAATGCCCAGATTGTCTAAAGTCAGCAGAACGACCTTGCTTTCACCGCAGCCCAAAGCAAGGCAATTCACTTCCAGCGGGTCCAAAACCTGTTCCGCTGTTCGGGGGATAAAATAACCGTTAATGGCAATGCCCAGTTCCGGGGTCGCATCGACCCGGGCGAAGCCGGCCTGTAACAGATTCATACATTACACCTCGATTTCGTCCAGAAACACTTCCCGTCCGCCTTCCTCGCGGCTGCGCAGACCGCCGATGACCAATTTCATCAGCTCCACGGTTTCGGAGAAGGGGAAGGGCTCTTCACCGGTTCGCAGCCAGTGGACAAATACATCCAGCTGCTTTTTGAAGCAGTAGTAGCTGTCACCGCCGGAGAAAAGTTTTGCACCGTAGCTGCCCAGAACCATCATACCCATAGAGGACATATTGTAGCCCTGAATGATGTTCACATCACAGCCGTTTTTGTGCTTGATATGGACGACAGCCTTTTCTTTGGTACCGGTGTTGCGTACAGAAAGGAAGCCTTCGCCCAACAGGGGGTACATCCGTTCCAATGCGTGAATGCCGTAATGCTCGTACTTTTTCGCCATAGGGGAGCAGATGTATTTGATGTCACCCAGCTCGTAGTGGTTTACATAATACGGCTCCTGATCCTTGCTGTACCGCATGCAGGAGGAGCTGATAAAGTGTGCGCCTTCTTTGCGCCACTGCAGGAAGGTGCGCAGATCCTCCTCGGTATTTACCAAAGGCTTGTCGATGAACATAGGAATGCCGGCTTCCACAAAGGGACGGCACCGGTCCACATGCTCGTTACCGTCGTCGGTGGCTACAATAACGGCATCCACATTACCGATCATTTCCTCAGGACGGTCATAGACCGTGGGGATGTGAGTGGCACGGGCAATATGCTCGGGTTCATCTCGTTCCGCATAGCCGGTGCAGCAGATGCAGGTGATCTTGGCACCGGGAATGCCGAAGGTAGCCGGCGGCTGCTTTTCCAGGTAACGGGGGATCACCGGGAAACCGCAGGTTTCCATTTCTTCTTTATCATAGCCGTTAAACATAGCACTCCAGGAGTAGGGATGACCATTGCCCTCCGTAAAGCCCAGAATACCAATTCGCAGTTCTTTATCGCCTAAAGGAAACATACTAATAACTCCTTTTGTGTGATTTTGATTTCTTCAAATTCCGGTTTGGCGAGCTGTTACAATCTTCGTTGTCATTGCGAGCCAGTGCTCACACTGGCGTGGCAATCTCCCGATAAAACCAGAACTTATGATAATCGTTTATGCTGGTGCCTGCCGGCGGCGGTACTT
>JAZNRQ010000088.1:0-6571 GCA_045590735.1 Faecousia sp.
GCGGTCGGCAAATGCCAAGACGCTTGTCGTCGCAGGCATTGCCGGGTACCGCAACAGGGACATCTCAAGGAGAATACGGATTCTTCGCTTTCGCTCAGAATGACAAGGTGTATCGAAACAGCTCGAGAAATTGGAATTTGATCAGTTGGCGCGGAGGATAGAATTTGTTGTGAGAGCGCCTACCTGATCTATACCGTCCAGCCGGATGGTGTAACAGTCACCGTCTTCAGGCATCAGGGAGAAGGAAGCCAGCTCCTCACCGGTAAAGCCGGTGAAATCCTTAAAGGTGACGGTGCACTCCACAATGCCGTCTTTGGTCAGCAGATACTTGCCGGAAAAGCTGCCGTAGCCTTCCAGAAGGTTTACGGTCATACGGAAAGTCAGATCCGGAGAAAGGGTCAGGGAACAAACATTGTCAGCAAGATCGTTGGGATCGCAGGTGAGGCTTACATTGAGGTAAGCGGTGCTGTCCAAAATTTCTTCGGTCTCCGTCGGCTGGATTTCTTCTGTGGTGGGGACGGTACCTGTTTCGGTAGGGTTGGTGGTGACAGGTGCATCGGGTTTGGCACCGCAGCCTGCCATAGTAGCGAAAAGTGCCAGGGAAACGATCAAGATCCAGAACTTTTTCATAATAAGACTCCTTTAACAATTGTGCTTTTTATATTCCAATGGGGGACGCTTGCTGTTTTTATATTGCAGGGGTGTTTGCCGGATTTCTTTTTTAAACAGACGGGAAAAATTCCGGGAATCCAGCCCCACAAGCTCCGCTACATCGGCAATGCTGAGATCCGTGCTCCTTAATAAAAGGCAAGCTTTTTGGATCCGCAGCGCCGTCAAATACTGATAGGGGGAATAGCCGGTTTTTTCTTTGAACAGGCAGGAAAAATAGGTCCGCTCCAAGCCCAAGGTCTGCGCCAGCTGCTCTATACTCAGAGGCTCGGGATAATTGGTCTCCATGATGCCGATGGCCTTAGCAATAGCATCGGTCCTGGCAGGGGCGGCTTTTTCCTGAAGCAGCGTTCCCAAAAGTCCGTAGATATTGCTGACCTGCCGCAAGGGTGCGCCAGCGTCCTTGGTACTGAAATCTTCCAGTATTTTTTCCACCCACTGATATACCTGCGGGAACAGGTGATCCGGGATGAAAGGGGACTCGGAGGAAATGCCCGCTTCTTTTAAGTACAATGCCAGCTCCGGTGCGTCAACGATGCAGTAAATGCCGCCCCGGGGACAGTTGGCATCTGAAAACTGTGTTACTGTATCTCCGGGAAACAGCACATAGCACTGCCCGGGACCAAAAGAAAAATAATTTCCGTTGATCTGGATACCACCACGACCGGTCTTATTACACTCCACAACAAAAAATCTACGGATCACAGGACCAAACCGGGTAGAGGAGCCGGTCAGTTGCTCCCGGGAGCTATAGACCACGGCAGGGATGTTCCGGCCTTCTGATGTTTGAAAATTATTTTTATCCAAAATACGGTCACCATCCAACAAATTGAAGAAAATGTCCCACAAGCTACCATTGAAACAAGGCTTTTTATCCGTTACTATGAGTTTATCATAAAAAATGAAAAGGAGCAAGTAGTTATGTCACAGAAAAAGTTTAATGTAGCCATGATCGGCTGCGGCGCCATTGCGGATTTCCATCTGCAGGGTATCCTGGCAAAGCCGGAATGCGAGCTGTACGCAGTTTGCGACAGCGCTGCTGACGATCGTCTGGAGCGTCGTGCCAAGAAGTACGGTGCGCCCCGTATGGTGAAGGACTACATGGAGCTGGTCAACGACCCCAATGTGGACATCGCCATTGTTGCCACCCCCGACTACAGCCACAAGGAAATCGCCTGTGCATTTATGCGGGCAGGTAAGGATGTGCTGCTGGAAAAGCCTATGGCCCTGGTCTCTGAGGATTGCGAAGAGATGCGTAAGGTGGAGAAGGAAACCGGTAAGCGTCTCATGGTGGGTCAGGTGGTCCGCTACAATCCCAACTTCAAGAAGGCAAAGAAGCTGGTGGAGGACGGTGCGATCGGTGAGTTGGTATTCGTGGAAAGCGAATATGCCCACGACTATATGCGTTCCCGTGGTTATGACGATTGGCGCGTGAATCCTCTGCGTGAGGGTGTCATCGGCGGCGGCTGCCACGCCATTGACTTCCTGCGTTGGGTCGCGGGCAACCCCACTGAGGTTTCTGCTTACTCTACCCACAAGTACCTGACCGACTGGCCTGTCAACGATACCACCATCGCCATTTATAAATTCCCCAACGATGTGATCGGTAAGGTGTTCTGCTCCATCGGTGTTAAGCGTGACTACACCATGCGCACCTGTCTGTACGGTACTGAGGGTACGATCATCTTCGAAAGCCGCGGCACCGAGATGAAGCTGTATCAGTGCGATAAGAAGGGCGGTATGTACACGGTTCCCCGTCTGCTGCCCTGTCAGCCTGTGGGCCACAATATGACCGCTGAGATCAGCGACTTCGTGGATGCCATCATCGCGGGCAAGCCCAACCCCATTTCTTCCATCGAGGGCGCGTCCACTGTGGCTGTCTGCCGTGCAACCGTAGAGTCTGCCAAGCTGGGCCAGCCTGTGCAGATCGTGTATCCCAAAGACTGATTGCTTATAAGAAATGTCCAATGCCATTCGGCATTGGACATTTTCTATTTTAGGATCTCTTTATAAAGCCGTTGCATAACTTCCCGCATAGGTACGAACAGGACCAGCGCAATGACGAAATTGCCTGCCGCATGGAGGGGATCTGCCATGACGATGCCTTTGGTCCACCACAAAAATGCGTAGGGAACACCAAAGAAGATCGCATAGACCGGTGTGCAGAGCAGACCGAAGCTCAGTCCAAACAGACCGCTGAGCAGTGCCCACCAGATAGGATGCTTCAATCCGCGCATAAAGTAAGCTGCTACCGCTAAAATGCCCCAGATGTACAGGTAATTTAAATTCCAGTAACCCACGGGGTAGAGGATCATTTCCATCGCTACATATATAGAAATGGGGAAAACGGCTTTCCAGCCAAAGACCGCTGCGTACAGCATTACCAGCAAAGATACCGGTTCAATGTTATATAGACCGCTCATGGCAACCTTGGCGCTGATGGTCAATGCCCCCAGCATTCCAAACAGAACGGTTTGCCGCAGACTTAGTTTAAATTTATGCACCGGTGTACACCAGCTTATAGGTGCGGCCGTCTACCACAGGGGTCTGGTCGATGCCCTGCATCGCATAGGTTTCGCCTTCGTACAGTGCCCAATATGCCTTGTCCGTTGCGTAAATAGCAGTTTCCTCATCCACCTCGGTGATCTCCAGACCGTAAGGACCATCATTGCCGCGGATCAGGTTGGATTTTTTCAGTACAGGTCCCAAATATTCTTCGTAAGTTTCGTAATTGAAGGTCTTGACGCTGTTGTCGCTGTGGACAACGATGACGGTGATAGATTTCAGTGCAGTGGTGCCGTCGGTGCTGTCCGGAGTTTCTGCGGGTTTTGCACCGCAGCCGGCAAAGGTCAGCACAAGTGCCAGTGTAAGAAAGATCGCAAGTAGTTTTTTCATAATTTTGTCCTCCTGAAAATGAAATGCTGCGGCACCCATTTTGGGTGCCGCAGCCGTTTTTCTGCGACAAACACACCCCCCATAACGCGCAGAGGGCGCAAAAAGCCTGATTCCGTAGGTCTTCTGACTCGTGCCTGCAAAAGAGGTTGCGATCTTTTGCTGCAGACCGGCCTTCCCGGAAATTTTTCCAGTGACCGGTTTTCACCATAGGTCTGCGTTTCAGCACATACAGCGGCGGTACCGTCCGGGAATCACACCCGGTTATCTTGTTCAGCAGCAAACGCTATACGCGCAGGCTGCCACGGAACTGGTATTTTGTTGTCAAGCGCATTGTAACACACCATAAACCCAAAGTCAACAAATTCCGGTTTATGGAGCTATTTTAAATTCGCACAACCCAATTGTCATTGCGAGCCAGTGCGCACACTGGCGTGGCAATCTATTGGTAACACTTGGTTTTTAGATTGCCACACCAGTGACATCGGTCACTGGTTCGCAATGACAACGAAAATTGCAATTGCTCGATAAATTGGAATTTTTGGTGTATAGAAAAAGGAAAAAGCCGCTGTTGCTTGCAACAGCGGCTTTTGGGATGTAATTACATTTCGAAGGGATCCATTCCCAGTGCGGGGTGGCCAACCTCAGCCAGCCAGTTCATCAGCTCTTCACCCTCGGTGCAGATGGTTTCATCCGCCACCATATCGGTAAAGTTGTCGATGTCGTACATTTCCTTAACGGTAGCGTCCAGACGCTCACGAACCTGCTCCTTCAGATCCTTGGGCATCCACATAATACGGACAGGACCGCCTTCAGCAGCAATAAACTTCTTGGAGAAGATGAACTGCTTACCGTGACCCATAAAGCCGGGGGTCTGCACACCGCCGCCGGTCTGGGAAGCCATATCGGAGAAGGTCATACCCATAGGTGTCATACCTGCGTGCTCACGGCAGGTGATGATAACACCCTGACAGGTGAAGGGATCGAAGCCACAGATACACTCGAAGCAGCCACAGGAGGTCATGGGATCCTGGAACAGAGAGTACAGAGTAACGTGCTCCAGAGCACCGTGGGAGTACTTTGCGATTGCCTCGTCCACGTCCTCGTAACGACCCAGAGCCTCGTCGATGCAACGCTCCTTGGGAACGATCTGGCAAGGACCGGTGGGATCCAGCTCATTGGTAGCCTTGGCATCCAGCCAGGAAACTGCACCGCAAAGACCCAGACGCTCGGGAGTAACGATACAAACGTGGCTGGGGGAGAATGCCTGACACATAATACAGGTGTAGTAAACAGGCACGCTCTCGTCGGTCATGGAGCGCAGACGGTCGTCACGCTTTGCAAAGACTTCGTTAGCCTGTGCGCGCAGTGCCTTGTTCTGCTCAGCATCCACAACGATGGTGACCTGGCACTTGTCCACAACAGCCTCAAACTCGCTCTTCAGCTTGGCATACAGAACCTCACCCAGGTGACGGAACTTAAAGCCTGCCTCAAAGTCAGCCTTGGAGATACGGATACGGATCATATCACGCTGACCGGTGTGCATAACACCCTCGATGCAGTTGAGGTATGCGTGGAACTTACGCTCCATAACAGACTCGAAATCGGTCTGCATAGCCTTGCCGGCAACCTCCACAGTGTAGGACAGGGAGATCTTGGAGCCAACCTCGATCTCGTCGATCTCGGGTCCGATAACGGTGATCTTGTGATCTTCGATCTCCTGCAGCTCCTTGGTCTGAACCAGCTCGAAGCAGTCCACGCGGGAGCCGTCCACTTCCACCTGCATATCGCCGCGGCGGATGATCTCGCCTTCGAAAGCGGAAGCATAGGAAACGGGAATGTCGATCTTGGTGATCTTCAGCTTAATGTCACGCGCTTCCAGAGAGGTGGCATTCCACTTCTCGGTATCCAGCTGCTGGATCAGGCTCTTGGGAACACGGAACATATTCTCGGTCTCGTTGGAGATGACCGGGAAGCCCAGCTGAATTGCGCCTGCACCGTAAGAAACGATCTCATCGGTCAGGGACTTGTAAGCATTTACGAATGCACGGATACGATCCATGGTGTAAGCGTACAGAGCCTTGGTGTCACCGGGGGTGATAGCACCGAAGATCAGTGCGGCACGCAGTGCAACGGAAACAACATGGATAACGGACTGATCCTCGTAACCCAGAGGCACCACACGGACGCCTTCGCCCAGATTCATACCGGAATCAGCGCAATGCTTGACGGAATTGCCGGTCAGAGTGACCAGCAGACCCAGTGCCTGATAGGACTTGGCCAGTGCCACAGTCTCAGCAGGATCCTCAGCACCGCCGATAATAACGGCAACACCGGGGATGTCGCCGGTAACCAGAGGCAGACCCAGGTTACGGACGAATGCGTCACTGAGGAAGCCCATCTCGGGCTCTGCGTAAGGCTCAGCACCGTGCAGGTACTTCAGTGCCTCCAAAAATTCTGCGCACAGTGCAGATGCAATACCGCTGTCAAAAGCATCCTGCAGGCGAAGATTGCGGGTCATCATAGGCTTAATGTCCTCTGCCAAAGCAGCCTTCATTTCGCCCAGATTGCTGATCTTCTTGCCGGTAATGCTGTAGTAGCAGGGCAGGTTGTATGCGGTGTTGGGGAACGCAACGGCTTCTGCCTCGCCGTAGGTGGCGATGGCTTCGTCGATCGCTTTAACGGTACGCTCGTAATTGTAGTCGTTACCGCCGAAAACTCTATCAAAAAGTGTCAACGTTTTTTCCTCCTTGTTTTATTCTTGATCCAAGATGTTCTTGATTTTACGGATTTCTTCAATGGCTTCAGGGCTGAAATCATAAGGGGATTTGCCCTGACGGTCTGCGTCGATGATGTCCGGATTGTAATGGATGAAGCCCAGCAGGTCTTCCGGGGGAATGGCACTGCGGATAAATTCCTCATCGCTCTCGTCCCGGATCTTGTTTGCCACCACACGCACCTGCTTGACACCCAGGTCGGATGCCAGCCGTGTTACGTTGCGGTAGGTCTG
>JAZNRQ010000089.1:0-2182 GCA_045590735.1 Faecousia sp.
GAAAAATGTTCACAAATTGGGTTGCATATCCAGAGGGCAATTGTTATAATGAACGCGAAACTTGCAAGATGCAAAAAGAGCACAGACTCTGGCATCGGAAAGGGGTAAAAATGGAAATGAAACCGAATAAATACGGCATTATTTTAGACGGTCGTATGGACGAGCCGGTGTGGGACACCGTGGAGGAGCATACCGGTTTTAGGGATATGAACAGCGGCGCAACCAAGGGCGCGCTGCGGTATTGGCAGACCTCCTTTAAGATCCTGCCCTGTGAGGACAGAGTTTACTTTGGTGTCCGGTGCGAAGAGCCGGATGGCATGGATCTGTTGCAGAAGATGCGTTACGAGCTCAACGGTCTGATGTGCCCCTCTGTGGAGATCTACATTTCTCCCTCGGGATCTGATTTTGAGTTCTATCAGTTTGCGGCAACGATCAACTCCGAGAGCCAGACCTATTACTATGCTGAAAACGGCGATACCCAGCCCGACAGATATGCTCCCGACTGGGACTACAAGGTGTATGTGGGTGAAGAGTACTGGTCCATGGAGGTGGAGATCCCCCTGACAGCCTTCTACTGGACCATGCAGGAAAAGTGGAGCGATAAGTGGCTGATCAATGTGACCCGTAACCGTGTTGTGGGCGAGCCCGGCAGATGCCATAATGAGTACAGTACCTGGTGTGAACTGGATTTCTACTACAAGGAGTCCAAGAAGTACCCCAAGCTGGAAGGCTTCCCCGTGCGTCCTGCCGCTGATGATCTGGCGATCATTGCCGCGACGGCGGATATGACGGAAAAGGACGGCGATACTTACCGGGGCATGATGACTGTGCAGACCTTTAATGCAGTGGATTGCGAATTTGTATTCAGCTCTGACCATGCAGAAAACAAGGATGTGCAGCTGATCGCAGGCAATAATGAATTTACCGTACCCTGCTTCTTTGAGAAGAACGGTCGTACCGATGTGGAATTGACCTTGACCCGTAAGTCAGACGGCAAGGTATTTAAGCGGTACTACCCGGTTTTGGCTATGTATGAGCCCATTAAGCTGCGGATGAGCCTGCCTGAATACCGGAATAATTTCTATCCTGGACAGGACTATTCCAAGGTGGTAGGTAAGGTCTCTGCGCTGAAGGCGATCACCCTGACCCTGGAGGGTCCCGGTATTCCCAAGAAGACTATCACCCCCAACGCAGATGGCAGCTTCTGCTTTGAGACCCCCGACTTTGAAGTGGGCGAGGCATGGCTGACTGCCGCTATCGACGGCTACGAGCTGAAGAAGAAGATCCGCCGTCTGGCTCCTACCGGTCATACCATGGTATGGATCTCCGGCGGCAATCTGATTGTGGATGGCAAACCCACCCTGCGGCGGGATGTATATGCGCCTTTCTATTTGTCCGGTGAAGTGTTCCAGCGGGAATACAGATTGAATAAGCTGCATGAGACAAATATTGGCAGCGGTGGTAGTTTTGAGCCGTTCAGACGCCTGGGCAAGAAGTCCGAGGGCGTGGGTGGTGAGGCAACTCTGGACGAGAGACCCAGTGAGGAGATGCTTCGCGAGATAGACAAAGTGATTGAACAGGCAAAAGATTCGGACTTCCATTACTATTATATGTCTGATGAGCCGGAGTGCCGTCATTTGTCCCCCGTCTACTTTAAGTATCTGTATGAGTATGTTGTTGACAAGGATCCTTACCATCCTGTGCTGTACAGTACCCGCAACGCTTCGGAATTTGTGGATGCCGGTGACTGGTTTGAGACCCATCCTTACATCTGCCCCTTCAACAATCCGGACGGTACCCGTGTCTACCTGCGTCCGCTGCATACCATCGGTAAGTATATCGATGATATCGTAAATCTGAACAGACCGGATAAGTGCATCGGCTTGGTGCCCACATGTTTTGCCAACGAAGCCGGTATCAACGGTTGGGACTATCCCACCTTTGATGAGTACATCTTAAACTATTGGATCGGCATCATTCGCGGCGCCAAGACCTTGTGGCCCTATGCCGGACATGACATTCAGGACCGCGCCTCTATGCTGGAGGGCACCCGCTATGCCTTCAGCACCTTCGAAGCGCTGGAAGATATTCTGCTTCTGGGTAAGCGCACCGTGCTGACGCAGAATCCGGAAGAAGAGGCAGTTCTTTATGAACACGGCGACGAGAAAATGTTCGTGCTGCT
>JAZNRQ010000090.1:0-24959 GCA_045590735.1 Faecousia sp.
TTCGTGTTTAAACATAGCGATACCTCCGTTTATTGGCTACTAACTATTCTTCCCGCCCAATAAACAGATATACAACATGCGCAGATAAACAATTACAGCCTGCAAGCAAATGCCTGCAGGCTGTTCATTTTGGTGTCGCAGTATGATTACTTCAAAAAGAATACAGCGATTGCACAGACAAAAACGAAAACGGCACAGCCGAGGCTAAAATATGCAGTCTTGCGGCTGGTGTTCCATTGGATGTAGGTCTGGCAGAGCAGATTAACTCCCATAAGCGGAACGCAGAGGTTAATCGCCTGTGTCCATATATCGAACATCTGCAGGATCGCCAATACGATTACCGAAAGGGCAACGATTATGGACACTACTGTGACGATCTTATGTATTAAGGGTGCATCCTTCCATTTCGTTTTCATATCTCATTCCGCCTTTTAATTTCATTTGCTGTTTTCTCCTTTTTATATTCGGCAGTTCATTATGCATTGCAGAAAACATTTTTTTGCTATGGACATTATAACATTTTTTGCGTTTTATCTCAATCCCTTTCTGCAGCGAAACAATTAGCCTGCTTTTAATAACTACTTCTTCAACAATTTCTCCTATAATTACACTGCACTTTATAATTTAGGAGGTATCACTATGCCCAGAGTAATCGGCAACTATATGACCACCCAAAGGAAGGACGGACACTATTACGTTCGGCTGCAGGATGGGGCACATATATGCTCAAATACTTTTGGTGATCACGAGGAAGCCCAGCCGGTATAAGATGTCTGCTCAATTCATCGGTAATATGCTGGTTTTGCAGCAGTTTTAATCATGAAGTCTCCTTGTAAATGCGGTAATTCCTATTGAAAAAAAGAAGTCAATGTGCTACAATACAAGTCGAAATTAAAAGTAGACCCTTACCTTTTCGGTGTATAAAAGGTGTATTTGGAAACACCGAGATGTAAAAAACTTGATATACAAAAGCTTTTAAGGAGATAGAAGAAGAAATGAAATTAGGTATCGTAGGACTACCCAATGTTGGTAAGTCCACTCTGTTTAACGCAATTACCAATGCCGGTGTGCCGGCAGACAACTATGCATTCTGCACCATCGACCCCAACGTGGGCGTGGTTTCTGTTCCGGACGAGCGTCTTAACTGGCTGGCGCAGCTGCACAACCCCAAAAAACTGACCCCCGCAGTGATCGAATTCGTGGACATCGCCGGTCTTGTAAAGGGCGCATCTAAGGGCGAAGGCCTCGGAAACAAGTTTCTTTCCAACATCCGTACCACCGATGCCATTGTTCACGTAGTGCGCTGCTTTGAAGATTCCAACGTGACCCACGTGGAAGGCTCTACCGATCCCCTGCGTGATATTGAGATCATCAATCTGGAGCTAGTTATGGCCGACATCGAAATGGTGGAGCGGCGAATCGACAAGGCACAGAAAGCAATGAAGGGCGGCGACAAGAAATTCGCCCGGGAAGCAGAGCTGTTTGCAGAGCTTTTGGAGCATCTGAATAAAGGAAAGCTGGCCCGCACCTTTGACGGCAGCGAAGATGATATGGCACTCATCGCCACCTCTGACCTGCTGACCTTAAAGAAGACCATTTATGTAGGCAATCTGGCGGAAAGCGAGATCAACGAGCCGGAAAACAACCGGCATTATATGGCAGTAAAAGCCCTTGCCGATGAAGAAGGCAGCCAGCTGATCCCCATTTGCGCCAAGCTGGAGGCAGACATTGCCGAGCTGGACGATCCGGAAGAAAAGGCTATGTTTATGGAAGTACTGGGTGTCAATGAATCCGGTTTGGACAAACTGATCCGCAGTTCTTACGCACTGCTCGGTCTGATTTCTTTCCTGACCGCAGGCTCGGACGAGTGCCGTGCCTGGACCATTAAAAACGGCACCAAGGCCCCCCAGGCCGCCGGCAAGATCCATACGGATTTCGAGCGTGGCTTTATCCGCGCCGAGGTCATTGCCTTCGACGATATGAAGGCCTGCGGCACTATGGCAAATGCCAAGTCAAAGGGCCTGGTACGCAGCGAAGGCAAGGAATATGTGATGAAAGACGGCGACATCGTCAATTTCCTCTTTAATGTATAAGCATAACAGCCATCCCGGTTTTTCGGGATGGCTGTTCTTTACGGTTTTTTATTCCCTTGTGCCGGGGTGTCCAACAGCTTTCCGTCTTCCGCAAAACGGGAACCGTGACAGGGACAATCCCAACTGCGCTCTTGGGGATTCCAGCGCAGAGCGCAGCCTAAATGAGGACAGCGCCTGACCGTGGGAATGGCATAATCCGCAACGGTAGCACCTAAATTGCTTAAGAGCTGCTTTTGGAGAATCGATCTGTCCGGGCGCAAAGCACCTGTCAGCGGATTCTCTTTGCCGCAGATCTGATCGGTTAAAAGATTTGCCGCAACCATGGAATTTGTCATCCCCCAGCCGTTAAAACCGGTGGCTACATACACATTTGGCATAGACGGACTGTATGCCCCCACATAAGGAAGTCCGTCCAAACTCATACAATCCTGATTCGCCCAGGCGAATTTCTCTTTCGCATTCGGGAAATGCCTTTTCGTATACTCACGCAAAAAGGCAAATGCACCGCTTTTCGTGCCGGTACGGTGATCGCCGCCGCCCAGCAACAGCAGATCTCCTGTGCGACGCAGGTAAATGCCCTGCCCCTCCAGTTCCGCGACAGTGGCACCGGGGTCCGGTGCGTTTTCCAGCGCCAGCACATAGGATCTGCTTTGATACAGCTTCATAAAGTACAGTCCGTACCTATTTATAAAGGGAAAATGGGTCGCCACCACAACTTGCTTCGCCTCTACCCTTCCCTTATCCGTTATGGCGGTTGTTCCCTCTAATTTCAGTACACGGCTGTTTTCGTAGATGTTCAGTTCTTCTGCGGCACGGTATAAGAATTTCAGCGGGTGAAACTGCCCCATACCTGGATATTTTACCGCTGCTGCAGCCTGTAAAAATGCCGGTGCTTCGGTCAGTTCCGCAGAAAAGCCCCAGCTTTGCAACAGCTTTGCCTCTTTTTGTAAACGGGACGGATCATCCGCCGTAAACTGTATGGAAGGCATATCCTCAAAATCGCAATCGATGATTTGTGCCTGTTTACGAAATTCCTGCACCGCATCCAGATTTGCCCGAAGGTATGCTTTTGCCGTTTCCGTGCCGTAACGTTTCTGCATATCCTGGTACAGCACATCGTGCTGAGCCGTCAGAACCGCAGTGGTTTTTCCGGTGATTCCTCCGCCGATTCTTTCTGCCTCCAGGAGAACCACCTGCTTTCCCGCCTCCTGAAGCTTTTGAGCGCACAGAATCCCTGCCAAACCGCCACCAATTACAAGCACCTGTGTTTTTACCGCTCCCTGCAGTGCCGGATACTGTTTTTTTCTCTTCACTTGTTGCCAGACAGATTCCACTATACCATCTCCTTTGGCATAGCATCCCCAAAAAAGGCGCAAAAATGCCTGTCAAAGCTTTTGACAGGCATTTTTATATCAATATGCGATCAGAACACCCATAATAATTGCCGATCCGGCTTTGTGGGTACAGATGCGCAGTGGGGTGTCTTCTTCCAGAGGCTTTCCGGTATAGATTCGGTGCCACATGGGTCTGGGCCAACCAACCGGTGCTGTGTTACAGCTGGACTGCAAACCGCCCAAATCCGTTTCAAAAGAACCCTGATTATAATGGAACTGCACCCAAACACGCTTTGCGCCCTTGGGTACTACGGTACTGACCGAACCAACACCCTCGCTGACCAATGTACCAAACCACTTGCTGCAACCTTTGGTATCCGTGTGATACGTAATCGCACCCTCCGCAGTTTCCTTTAACTGATCGGCATAAATGGCACGAACCTTATAGAAGGTATCTTTATGAATCCAGTTTTCGGGAATGGGCATATCCTGACTCTGAACGGTGGCATCCTTGACCGTTGCCAAATAATTGCAAACGCAGGTTGCAAGGAATGCGTGACCGGCATTGTTGGGATGGATCTCATCCGGTGACAGAAGCGACCAATCACAAATCAGCTTTCCATCGGGATAGACCGCATTGTGGTAGCTGATGGAAGGCACTTGATAATGCTGTGCAATCACGCTGTGTACACGCTGCAGACCATTATAATCCCGGTCATTCATAAAGATCTGCACCACCGCTACACCAGCATCCAGGCACTTGCGAACGATCGACTCGTAAGCATCAAATATCTCCGTTTCCAGCAAATTGGGGAACGTGGAAGGATCGTTGACGGAAAACTCCACGAATACCAGATCCGGCTTATGCTGCAAAACCATTTGCTCCAAACGGAAAGTACCCAAAAGTGACGGAGTAGCACCGATACCGGCATTGATCCCTTTGATTTCTGTCTTGGGAAAGGTATCGGTAAACCACTGAACTGTACGGTTAAACCAACTGGACTCCCCACCCAGGATTTCCGTGTACGCAACCGCGTTGTTACCGCCACCTGTGTAGCTTCTTGCCGAAGCACCTTCCGTAATGGAGCCACCCAGGCCCGCCACAGTGATGGCTTCACCCCGGGAAGCCTTTTCAAAGACCTGCTTCAGACGATAATCGTTGACCTTTTTATCAAAGCTGTAGGCACGGAGCACTGCCTCACGAATATCTGTTTCTTCCAATCCGAACGCGTGGGATAACGCGCAGATGCGACTGTCAAATCCCGAAAGAAGTCTCGTAATTTCCATGGTATTTTCTCCCCTTTCCTTTCCCCTATCTTACTGGACACTACATCTAAAGTCAAGAAAAAACGCAAAGCCTCAGCTTTGCGTTTTTACTTTCTTATTTGCGCCCAATCGGGCAATTCCCCGGATTGCGTAGTAAGCGCAGTACACCACAAAGCAAGTGCCGAATACGCAGAATACCACCATAAAGGGCATAATTTCGTCCGTTAAAAATGGGAAAATACTGGTCTCGATAAAGAACCAGTTATAACCGGCATCATAAACCGTATTGCCAAACCATGCCCACATAAGGATCATTAAGATGCCGCAAAGCTCTTTCCAAATCTTGCGGAAATCCAGCACCACTTCACCGTATGCCATATTCAGCACACCCCAGCAGAACAGGAAGGAATGGTAAAAGAAGGTCTGCAGAATAATGTAGCAAAAAGGCGGCTGACCACCCAGCGCAGTTCCCGGATAGCACATCCACATTAAAGAAGATGCAACCGACAATGTACAAACCGCGCTCTTAATTCGGTGAAAGCGAGGATTAAACTGGACAAAGGGAACCAGCACCGCCATAATGGTGCAAATATTAAAGGGTAGCTTATAGGCACTGATACCATCATAGCTGTCAGACAGGGGCATAATAAAGAAATCCGCTACATACAAACCGATGGTCAGGTAAGCCATAAGCTTCAAAACCTTCTCCTTCACCGCCTTCGGCTTGTGCAAAAAAAGGAAAGCCAGCAGCGCCGTACCCCCAAAGGTAACCGCAAGGAAGGATATGTGCCACACATCAAAAAGGCCTATGCTCAAATTGGAATTATTCTGACTGAATAACCAGGCGAAAAATTCTTTCATACGCGAAATACTTCCCCTTTTCGACATATTTCTACCGCAAGTATATCATAAAAGAGGGAAAGTATTTCTTAAAGCTTTTTTAAGGTTATGCAAATCCCCGGAATGTCACATTCCGGGGATTACAAATTAGTCGGGAAGAATCTGCATCATTTCTTCCTTGCTGATATTAACAGCTTCTCTCAGCTTCTCAAAGGAAGAATAGGTCTTCGTATAGTCCTGTGTGCCCTTGCCGGCGATGGACACGTGATACCAGATAAACTTAGTTGCCTGATTCTTCTTTACGGAAACAGGTTCCGTGATCCGGTCAGAGCCACGGTTCGCATCGTCAAAGTTCACACGGATGTGCATTTTCTGTGCGCCGTTTTCCTCAAGAGCCACAACCCCCAATGCACCGTTCTGACGGGCATAGGCATCACAGCCTTTTTCCAGCATCGGGGCGGCATCCAGGAAGATTTCCAGACTCTTCATTTCTGCAGACTTATACTTCTTGCTTTCAGAGGGAGAACGGGGATTGTCCTCGGCACCCAGCTTTTCGTTGGTTGCAAAAACCACAACGTGTCCCTTACTGACCGCATCTGCCCACTTGTAGTACTTAGCATAACGCTCAAAGTCTTCGATCTGTTCAATCTCTTCTTCGTAAACAGGGATCTTCTCTTCCATCTTCTTGATCTCTGCCAGGTAAGAGCCGTGGATGCTGTCATAAGAACTCAGGCTTTCGTTTGCCTGATCGATATCATTCTTATAAACCTTCCAGCCCATCCGGATCTTAATGCCGAATACAATAGCGGCAATGCCTGCAAGGCCCACCAAAACGCCAACCAAAATGCCGATCCAGCCGCCTACGGGCCACACAAGGATCACGCAGGCGATCAGGCACAGCACACCAAGGATGCTCAAAGCATCACCCTTCCGCTTAACACCTTTGATATTCTTAGTAATCTGATTTCTGTTTTGAATTTTTTCCTTGTTTTCCGCAGTCAGCGCCTCGTCCTTTTCCTTTACACTTTTGATCTGCTCTGCAAAATCTGCACAGGCTTTGCGACGCTCAGCGATCATATTCTGCCGCTGTTCTGATGTGGTTTTCAGTAAATCCAATGCCATACAATCCACCTCACCCCGAATATCGGGTCCTTTCTTCTTATTAATCTGGAAAATAAAATTCCATCTACTTAAAAAATACCAATTCCGTCAAAAAATGTCAAGATTTTTCCGCAAAAGCCCTATGCTTTTCGCTAGATTAATTCTCCTTCAAGTTAGGGATGTTCCAGTCCTGTAGCACGGATTGGTACTGTGCATACATTGCGGTAATGGCACTTCTTTGGACATCGTCCAAAGTTTCCCACCGGGCATCCGCAGCCTCAACTACCTGCTGTAAATTCATAGCGACCACATCGCTGTAGCAATAGGTACCGTCTGCCAGCTCCACATACGCTCTTGCATAGACAGGCATTGCGGCGCGGCCCCCGTTGGATGTGTCGTCAAGCCCTTCGTTCAGTATGTTGTAGACCAGTACGCTGGTGGTTCCCTCTGACCAAAGGCTGTCGGGATCAGATCCGTCCGCCACGGGAAGCGCGTTGTACACACTGACGGCGATACCCTTGCGAACCACCGCAACACCTTCTTGAATGTCAAAGCTGCCGCTGAAGTACATACCGGCAGAACCGGGCCGCAGCGTCACACTTTCGATGGTCAAATCCGCCGCTTTGCAGCCACAGACTGTACAGATCAAGTTTTCAAAGTTGTGGGTATGGCCTGCATTATAATGTAACGTTACATTATTTTTCCAGCTATGATCTGCCTGAATATTGATCTGCGACCACTGCTGCTCTGTGCCGCAATAGTATATATCCTGCAAATTGTCGCAGCTATTAAAGACACTGCCGCCAAGCATCGTTACACCGGCGGGAATCGTGACAGAAGTTAGTGCTGTGCAGTAGAAAAATGCATATCGCCCAATGGTTGTAACATTTTCCCCAATCACAATACTGTTAAGACCGGTACAAAGGTTAAACGCAAATTCGCCAATTGTCCTGACACCTTTTCCGAAGGTTACTTCTGTCAATCCCGTACAAGCAGAAAATGCTTGGTTGCCAACTGTCGTTACACTGTCCGGTATGGAAAGTGCCGTCAATGCACTACAGTTGGAGAACGCAAATCTCCCAATCTCCTGGACACCGCTTTCAATGGTAAGGGACGCAAGTCCGGAACAACTTCCAAAGGCATTCGCACCAATATAGGATACGCTGCCCGGAATCGTAACGCAAAGCAAGCTTTCGTGATCATAGAAGGCTTCATCGGCGATCTTTTCTGTATCAGAATAGATCTTAAGCTCTGTAACGGCATCGACAGCAGGCTTCATCAAAATATGATAGGGGTTATCCGTCGTACCCAGGTAGGCTGCATCACAATAGAAGTTGTATGCCAGGTTGCTGCAATCATCAAATACCGTCTTATGAAGACTTGCCAGGCTTTCCGGTACTGTCACTCCGGTCAGGCCTGCGCATCCGGCAAAGGCACGACTGTCTATAGAAACGACACCGGAGGGGATCTCATAACTGCCGGCTTTGCCGCAAGGGAACCGAAGCAAAATGGTTTTATTTTTATTGAACAGTACACCCGATTCATCGCTGCTGTAGGTTTCATTGTCCCCACTGACCCGGTATCCAAGCAGCTTGGCGCAATCCCAAAATGCCGTATCACGAATTACCGTAACACCGCTTCCAATGGTAACGGTTTCCAGGTTACTGCAATATTTAAAGCAATCGTATCCGATTTCCGTAACACCGTCACCGATCACAACCGCAGTCAATGCGTCACAATGGCTGAAAGCATCGTCGCCGATTCGGGCAACCGTGCCGGCGAAATTGATCGTTTTTAGAGCATCGCAAGTAGAAAATGCTGATGTACCAACCGAGGTAACGCCCTCCCGAATCAAAACCGTTTTGATATCCTCTGCGTACGCTGACCAGGGGGTAGCATACAGCCCGTAGTAATCTGCCATATCACCGGAGCCGGAGAGGATCATTGTTCCGCACTCCCGCAATTCCCAGGAAACCTGGCTGCCGCAGCTGCCATTCGCCACGATCGCCGCTTCCCTGCCGCAGGTCGTACAAATCATATCCTTATAGCTATGACCGAACGCAGGGATCTCCTCATAGGTGGAATGTCCGCATACGCCACATATTCCGTAAGCATTCCAGCCGTATTCCGTGCAGGTGGGATCTTTGGCTTCATAGTTCACAAAGCTGTGACCGGTTGCAGAAATCGCCTCATAAGTAGAATAATCACAGTATTCACAGATACCGTATGCTTTCCAACCCGGTTCTGTACAGGTAGGCTCTTTTCCGCTATAGGGGTAGAGTGTATGACCGGTAGCCGGAATTTCCCGATAATTTCCGTGTCCGCAATTAGCGCATTTTTCATAGGCAATCCAGCCGGGTTCTGTACAACTGGGTGCCTGAGCAGGATGCTGAACAGATTGGTGATTTTGGCAAATCACACTGTGCAAATCCCCATCTGACAAAGGTGCGTTACCCTGTGAAATCGTGATCTGCTGCCACTGCTCCACAGTGCCGATATAATAAACATCGGTCAAGGCTTTGCATCCGCTGAAAGCATTTTCTTTAATAGCGGTGACGCCTGCAGGAATCGTAACCGCCGTCATATCACTGCAATCCGAAAAAGCAGAGGCACCAACGGTGGTAACGCTGTCCGCAATCACATAATGACCGAAGGGCGCACTGCCGGGCACTTTAAGGAGTAAGGTTTTATTCTTGTCGTACAGCGCACCGGTTGCATCGCTGCTGTAGTGGGTGTTGTCGGTGTCTACCCGGATCTCTTTTAAGGAATCGCACTTATCGAAAGCAGAAGCTCCAATGGTATATACCTGAAACGAAATCTCAACCTTTTGCAAAGCGGTACACCCATAAAACGCAAAGTCATACAGAAATGCCGTGTACTCTGGCAAATTCACTTTTTCCAGTGCTGTACAGCCGGCAAATGCATAGTCACCGATCGACCACAGCGACATCGGCAAAGATACCGTTTTTAAAGAAGGGCAATCCTGAAATGCGCCAATTTCGATATTCACTACCGAATCGGAAAAGAAAACCCGGGTCAAGTTGGGAAGTGCCGCAAATGCATAATCACCGATCTTTCTGATACCGTATTCTATATTGACCTTTTGAATGCTGTCACTGTATTTTTCGTACCAGGGTGCACCGTAAAGCGCATAATTTGGCATCTCACCTGTGCCGGTAATCGTCAATGTACCGTTTGCACTTAAAGACCATTGGATACTTTCGTTGCAGGAGCCGGAGGCAACTGTCTCCACAGCCGCAGGCACATAGTTCTCCGATGCCAGGTGGAGAACGCTGTCAGGACCGTCGCCCCACAATGCCACCTCGCCATTGGGCTCGTCGGTGTCATACATATAAAAGCAATCTCCTACGGCAAAGCCTTCCGCAACAGAGCCCACACCACCTGCCAGGAAAAGGCTTCCGTCACCACCTACGGTACCGCCTTCGCTGTTGGTCACATCCACCAGGTAGTTTTTTCCTTCCAGCGTCACGATGTTCCACATGTGGTCTCCGGACATATATCCCGTAACGGTAATACAGGACACATCTCCCGCAAAGGCCGTTTGTTCACACAGATAGGCAAATGCTTTGGAGTAACCCTCGCAAACCACCTTGGTTTCATCATCTCCATCGAATACGTGGATCAGCTGCCAGGGATCGTTATCCGCGGTATAAGAACCGCTAAATTCATAATCGGTCAGATAACAAATCTCCTCTTTATAACCCAGGAGTTTTTCATAATCGGTATCATTGGCATACGCAGATACAATTGCAGCACTGTTTTTTGCTGCCGCAGCGGCTGCCCTGGCCCTTTTGCAATCTACAGAAAACTCTTCACTTCCCCGATAATTTTCGGAAACCGAAAAAGAGGTCTGAACGTGATTGATGACACTGCCGTCATCTGTATAAGTGGTATGAAGACCTGTGGTTTTGTCAAACCAATAGAGTTCATACGGCAAATCTGCCAACAATGCGAAAAATACCAAATGCACATTCAGTTCTGTTCCTTCAAAGGATGCTGCAACATCCGCCTGATACAAACCTTGCGCCGTTTCTATGGTCTCCCCAACGCCAATGACCGTAGAGGTTCGCTCACCGGATGCGATCTGCTTGAGGATCGGCACCAAAGCGTCGTAGAGCACCTTTTCATTACCGGTAAGCGTATCTCCCAGCTTGCGGCGGTATGTAGCCACATTGCCGTAAAGCAGCTGATAGGCATAGCCATCCAACAGTTCCTCACCATCCGGAAAATCCTCATTCGTCGCTATCATTTCCTCATAAAATTGATAGCCGCCCTCCGACTCGGCAGCATAGGCCTGAAAAGCATTGGTCGGTATGCAGCTTACCACCATCAATATTGATAAAAACCAGGATAACCCCCGTTTCATTCCAATATGCCCCCTTGGTACATTCTTTTAAATCATTATACCACATCCTGCGCAATAGACAAGTACCGACAACGAAAATGGGCTGTCCTATTTCCATAGGACAGCCCATACATCCGTTAGTTTTCTGCCTTGTAAATTGTCACACTGGCAGCACGGCCCTGGCCGGTCATATCAAAAGCAACACTGTCTGAGGCAGCATCCAGCTGGACGGTGATCAGCACGCCCTCCTGCGTAACGGCAGCACCGATAATATTCTGCAGAGAGTTATACAAATGGGTTACATACTTATCTCCGATGCCGGTGCAATCAAATACCAATTTGGTCATACCGGTGCTTTCGATAATGACCTCACTGCCGGCATAGAACCGTGCAGGTAAATAATCCGCAACAGCACTGGTAGACGCAGCTTTATTATTGGTCAGAGTAATCCCGTTCTGCGCCCAGATTTGCTGGTCGTCATTTATGGAAACTCTGTTGGCAGCATCGGACAGATTCAAAGTGGCAGTTGTCTGCTCCACCTGGAAAAGATTAGGCAGATTCCAGGTCTTTACAACTTCAAACTGCTGCAGCAGTTCCTTGAATTGATCCAGCTGTTCTGCAGTAAAGTCTGTATAATTGGCATCCACCTGCTCTGTCAGCCAGCGGAAGGTCAGATCCTCCTGCTCGGTTTCAATAACCGTGCCGTCAGAAAGGGTAAGGCTCAGCTGCGCATAAAGCGGTGTCTCGCCGTAGTCCTCCACATCGTAGTTGCGGATACGCAGCGTAATGGGCGCACCGGAAACCAGCTCGTCGCTGTCCCGGTAACGGTACACAGGTTCATATCCCCCCAGCTGCAGCCGGAATGTGAACGCATTTTCAGCTTGAAGCTGTGCAAAAACCGTTTTGCTGCCATAAACAACAGCCTTGTAACCAAGACCTACCACATCCGGTGCCAGGCTCATGTGGGTAATCCCAAAATCAAACCGGTGGAAGCTATAGCCATCTTCATCCGATACGGTCAGGTAATATTGATCGCCATCGACACCGATCCGTTCCGGGACGATCAGCTCGCCATCTTCATCCAGGCAGTAGAAGTGACCGAAATTCTCGTCACTATAGTCTGCGGTGGCACTATCGGTACCGTAGACCTTAAATCCGTTGGTAGCAATAATACCGGTAAGGTCATAGCCTGCCAGATCTACATACAGATCCTCTGTCAGGCTCAATTCAATTTCTGTATTCTCCGTCAGCACCGGGGGAAGCGTCGGCACTTCCGGCTCGGTGGGTTCTTCCGGCTCTTCTTCTGCTGCGGCATATACCGTAACGGCGTTCATACGCACTTGTCCGCCGGACAGGGCGCTGACCGTAAAGCTGTCTGCTGCGGCAGGCAGTGTAACGGTTACTTCGGTGCCGCTGACAGTAGCACTCACCGTTGTGGGAAGAGAGTTTTTAAAGGCTGTTGCATAGTCTGCACTGGCGCAGGCTGCCACGATCTTCACCATATCCGGGTATTCAATGGTGATACTGCTGTTCTTATAGAAACGGGCGGGATTTACGTAATCCGCAATATCGCTGGCAGACCCTGCCTTTTCGTTTGTGAAGGTAATGCCGTTCTGTTCCCAAACCTGCTTTGCAGTAGAAAATTCCACCCGGTTTGCGCTGCTGGCAAAGCTAAGGGTCGCTCCCTCACCGGCAGGAACATCCGGCTCATCCGGCTCTACCGGGGGTGTTACAGGAGTATCGGGCGTGGTATTGCCGCCGTCGATCCAGCTGTCCAGAGTACAGCCTTGCGCAAATTCCACCTCCGTATTGCCGGAAGAATGCTGATAATTGACGATCGTACCGGTGACGGTAATGGTATCGCCTACCCCGATCTGGTCTGCACCGCTGCCGCTGAGCCGGTAGCACTTAATGGGCATCGATTCATAGCCCGGCACAGCCATAATAACCGTTACATTTCCGTAGCTGGGATTATAAGCGGTATACACCTGAGTGATCACACCGGTCAGGGTGGCCTCGTAAGGCAACTCCTCGCCGGGTGCCAACGCATAGGCTTCCGTCAAGATCGTACCCGGGTCTGTGGGGTTGGTAACCTCGAAAACCTCGCCCAGGGAATATGTAGATTTTACGGTCTGCAGGCTGTCAGCACCATAGTTGCTGCCACCGGTACGCTGACCGGGATAAGCATCCTCGTCAGAGACTACCACCGGGAAGGCGGAAAAATCTGCCCGTGCCGCAGAAATGGTAGCATAGCCATTATTTTCACCGTATTCCCGGGCAATCTTGGTGGACCAGTCCCATTCGCCCCAGGTGTTTTTCATCGTGGCGACGGATTCAGCGACGGTCTTACCTGTGATCATTTCATCCCAAAAAGTCTCTTCGTACAGGTAGTCGCCGGCAAAGGTCACCGACTCAGAGTAGCCATAGACCACTTCCACGCCCATTTCCCGCATAGGCTTCCACATCGTGTCGGTGCCCATACCCAGACAAATGGCCATCCAAAGCAAGCCGCTGGGGCTGTTCTTTGTCATATGATTGGCAATGACATCGCCGCTGACAAAGACATTCTCTCCGTCGTAGGCTGCGCCGTCATCATAGTCCGCATCGGTCAGTCCCTGATTGCTGGACAAGCACAGCCAGGAGATGGTGGCTTTTGTAATAAAATCGTATTCGTCAGACGGATTTTCATAGTCGGTAGAGCCGTGGGAATCGAAGAAAACCACCGCACCGTTACTGACCGCCTCCGCCACCTTGTCAATGGTGGCAGCTTCACCGGAGTAAAGGGTATAGCCGTCGGTATCACCGATGGCCTGGGCTACCCGGCGGGCCTCGTTTTTATACTGATTGGTAAAGCTCTTGTCATAGCCATAGTAAGGGCCTACCAGATAGACCTGATTGCCGGAAGGGGTTCCACCCCTGGTGGCTACCGGCTCGTTTACAATGGCATCCACACCGTTTTCCGGTGTCATATTCTCCTGCAGTTTCCGCATCCGGGGGCTGTAAATGCAGCGGATACCGCTGTCCGTCCACCAGGTAAAGGAATTTCCGGTCTGAACCAAAGAATCCTCCACATAGCTGTCAGAGGACTCGACCAGCTTAATGGCAGCCTGGGTCTTTTCCTCCTGGGTGGTATTTTTCTTGGCAGGTGCCGCTTCCTCAGCATTGATCAAGTCAAAGACCGCATCCACCTCTGCATAATCTGCCTGGGTCAGCACCGAAGCTTCCTGCTCCGCAGCCCAAACAGAACCAACTGGCAGCAGCCCGAAAACGCACACCAGCGTCATCAAAAGAGCTAAGATCCGTTTACCGTTCATTCCCATAATCACAACTCCTGACATTTGGGTATTTTTACATATTCTAATTATGGCACAGGGTGTTTCATTTATCAAGAGCTATTTCCCGGAATCTGCCAACTTTAGCACCGCAGGATAAAGAAAAAGGACACCCTTCCGGATGTCCTTATCTTTGGTGCGCGAGGCGGGACTTGAAGGTTTCCCGCATAGCCGGTGTAAACTCCATATCGTCGGTTGAAAGAGTTCTGCTCTCCCCTCCCGCCGACCAACGGCCGACTGTTTTGCGGGCGTAAGTTTTCCGGCTCTACCTCACGGGTAAACAGACCTACTTAAACAATCTAAGCAATAAGGTAAATCGCCACCGCAAGTCTGCGGCATTACATTGATGGTCAACAAGGGTTTGGCGATACTTCAATTCAATTAGGTCTTTTTGTTGCAGCAATGCCCGCAAGATTTCGTACTCCTTACGGATCTCCGTAGAATTTAACATACCATTATCAAGCTGGCGGTTGATTTGGTGGTTAACCCTTGTATAGAGTATCTCGGCATCTTCCTCGCAAGCAAGTATAGCTTGGCAATATGCAGACTGTAATGCAACCAAAGAATCTTTTCGGCCGTCATTGATTGCTTCCAGAATAACAAAAATCAAAAATTCATACAATGCCAGTCCGAGTGTTCCTCGCTCTAAGCAATCAATAACGGTGGTGCAAGGAACGATAAAGGATGTAATGTACACAAAAGCAGTACTTACTCCGCCAAATTCTATCAGCACTAAAAGGCATTGAAATAGATATTTTGTAAAGCTATGTACCTTTGTTATTTTCCCCTTACTCATATATCCTCCGTTTGTTTTCCTCTTATTGTTGGCTCAATTTGTTTAATGTATGACACACAGGCTTCAATAAAGAAATAGATAAATCTCTCATATTTTAGTGTTGTTTCAAAATGATATGTAACACTTCGCTTCTCTTTGCTTTGATAAGTATACGATTTCAATATCCTCTCTTTCGTTTCTATCGAAGCAAGCCAAGTCGAATCATCGTCAGGAGCAAAAAATTGCATTTCCCAATATATACCCTGATGAACAACCATATCTCTGGTAACTTTTATAATTTCAAAGAAATCATCCAAAGTTAGTTCGTGACTTGCTTCGTATACATGCCCGCAAAATTCATCATCAAAACTTGACAACTTGAAATTGTCCAGAATATACGCTTTACCATCCTTGCCAAAACAGTCAATGAATGCATCATAGAACAAAGGTTTCTGCTTATTGGTATAGCCAGAAAGCGAACATAACGATTCAAGGCAAATCTTTATAAACAGCATTCTTAAGCAATCCCGCCCTGGTCGCAACTTGTCAATATCATTAGCCAGTGACACAAATCGTTGAACCTGATATAGCATCTGCCGTTTAGCCAAGCATCCATTTTCGTAGTCGAATGCATCCGACACAAAAGAGTTTAGTTCTTCATCAGCATCAAAGTACGGAGCATAAAAGGATATGAGCTCTACTCGGTGCTGATTGATAAAGTCCTGTCCGTCCATACCTATTCCTCGCTTCTTATCAGGTCAATGCTTGGTGCTTTTTATAATCAACTCTTATTTCCTATAATGCTGCAATGCATTAAACAGTGAGTACATACCTTTTCTTTAAAGTAGTTTTCTGCTAACCGATGCTGCTCTTGCGGCTCTAAGTCAGAAAATGCTTTCTCTGCTTCGACCAAGGCTTTCCATGCTTTTTGGTACTTATCCTTCGGATCAACATCCAGTTTAATTTCATAATCGCTCATATGCTTTGCCCCTATTCTAAATACTTTTGTGAAACAGGCGTGGAATCATTATTTTGTAGTCAGCTCCTGATACATTTTCATCAGCTCGGCTACACATTCGGTTTCGGTGTTGAGCTTGCCCCAGAAGCCATAGGCTTGCATAACTGCCTTGTCGTTGGCTTGGTGTGCCTTGCGGAGTTCGGGCGGCATTGTAACCTCGTCGTAAAGGTCTGCAAGACTACAATCGGGGTACAATGCTCTGGCATCCAAAATGGCCTGTGCAGTTCGCTCAATTTGGGCTTTCTGTTCAGTCGTAGGCGTTGGCCAAGGGAAATTGTTATAAACTATGTTGATAGAATAACTATACCTCGTTTCCAAGCGACCACACACTGCCCGCATCCAAGCCATATGAACATTGGATGTTAACACACCTAAGTGGTATGGCGTAGCATTAGACACATAGCGTACCTTATTGCTGCACACCCAATCATTCTGCGCATATCCAATAGGGACATATTTTCTTCGCTCCGACGAAACCTCAGGCACGACCAAAAAGTTCCCTGTTGGCTGCTTGATTTCCATAAAACGCATAGGATAGTCGGCATATTTGCGTGTAGCTTCTTTTGTGCTTCCAAGTCTATAGTTTCTTACCTCTTCAATCCTTTGTTTCACCAGCGGCAGGCTATGTATATCCTTCGGGCTTGCTCCATAAAGCCACAGACACCAACGCTCGTAACCATTGATAAAGTCATCGGATCCAACAAATCTTCTGAAGTATTTTTCAGCATTAGGTTCCTTGTGTAGAAATTCCTTTTTTTCATCTGTAGTAAAAAGGTAGAAACCGCCTTCAACTGGTTTTCCACCACTTCCCATAAGCGGGGAGGGACATATCGATGTTGTGCGGGATTCAACAAAAATTAGAGGTGCATTGAGAAGATATGCATTGATATAGCTGACTGCCTGTGCTCTATCTGCATCAAATATTATTCTCTCAGAACTATTGGGTGCGACGCTAAACCCGATAATAACGCAGTGTACATGGGCCAACAAAGATGCTTCGCTGTCCCAGCGGAAGGTACGATGGGCAAAGTCAATATGAATATCAAATCGATCATACAGTGGTTTCCAAACACCTGCAACCTGTTCACCCTGTGTAATAGAGTTTGTGGAAACAAAGGCAGTGCGGATGTTGGTATCGCACATAAGCTGTGCTGCCTTAAAATACCATCCAGCAACATAATCAATCTTGCCTGCGGTCTTATAGGGTTTGCCTTTCTCATCTACATAGATGGACAGCATATCTTCCTTTTGGCTCTTGCTCTGTAAGCTGTACCCCACAAAAGGCGGGTTGCCCATAATGTAGCTTAGCTTGTTCCTGGGAATAACAGTTTCCCAATCAAGCTGTAAGGCATTGCCCTCAACGATATTGGCATAGCTGGTCAGGGGTAAAAAATCGAGGTGCATATGCACAATAGCTTCAGTTTCTTGCATCATCTGAGATTCTGCAATCCACAGGGCAGTCTTAGCAACGGTTACAGCGAAGTCGTTAATCTCAATACCATAGAACTGACCGATGTTGACATGAATAGGGTTAAAATCGGCGATATCGCCCATGATGATTTGGTCGCCCAGCCGCAGCATGAGAGCCTTGTTCTCCAATCTCCGCAGGGAGAGGTAAGTTTCCGTCAGGAAGTTACCAGAGCCACAGGCGGGGTCCAGGAAGCTCAGGGATGCCAATTTCTTCTGGTAGTCTGCCAGTTTCAAATCTCTGGTTTTCTTTACAGGGATAGCGGCGATCTCGTCAAGCTCGGCAGCAAGTGCATCATAGAACAGCGGGTCAATAACCTTATGGATATTTTCAATGCTGGTATAATGCATACCGCCTGATCTACGGGTTTCAGGGTTCAGGGTGCTTTCAAACACCGCGCCGAAGATAGTGGGAGAAATGCTACTCCAGTTAAAGTCTTCGCTGGCATTGGTCAGGAGCAAGTCAATGATTTCCTCGGTAAAGCGAGGGATAATGATTTCTTCATCGGCAAACAGGCCGCCATTAACATAGGGAAAAGCTGCCAGATCTTCATCCATATAGGGGTCTCTATCAGCAGCCTTGGTGTCCAGAACCTTAAACAAGTCAATCAATGCTTTGCGGACATTCTTCGCCTGAAATCCTTTCAGGTAATCATGGAACATGGTATGGCTACCGAAAATGCCAGCATCTTCGGCGTATAGGCAAAATACCAACCGAACACAAAGCATATTCAGGCTTTTGAGTTCGGCATCGCTGGCGGGAGTGTTGTACTGCTTCAGCAGGGCGTCGTAGAGCTTGCCCACAAGCTCACCAGCTTGCAGGGAGATTTCCATTTCTTTTTGGATTCTCTCATTACCCTTGTCTACCAAAAATTGCAGGCGGGTATATTCCTTCTCTAAATCCTCCAACTTAATGATTTCGGGGGTGTCGTTGGGGCGGTTCATATCATGGATATGGAACTCTTTGAAGTTGCAGACAACAATCCAGCGGGGGTTCATGTTATGGGGCAGATAACCAGCATAACGGCGGGCCTGCTGGAATGGGGTCAGCATAGAGCCGTCGGATTGCTTGTAACCTCTGGAGAGGTCAATATCTACTCCCTTTTGCTCGATCAGAACATGGGTATCTTTGATATAACCGTCAATAAAGCTGGTATGATCCAGCTTTACACGAACCTCAAACTCAATGGCATTGGTCGCCTGTTCCACTCCAAAAACATTCTGGAGTAAATCAATCCAAAACCGTTGGGTTTCCTGTTTTTCGTCGCCATGCCCGGTCCAGTTCTTTACAAACTGTTTGGCAGCGGCTTTCTGCTGTACATCTGTCATACTTTTGCCTCCCTGGAAGCTTACGTTTTTTATATTGTATCATAATACTACAAAAAACAAAAGAGAAAATATAATAGGCACCGACCAATCCGCCGACGGCGTCGACCAAAACAGATGGCAATAGTTGCAAATAGGGAATAATAGATACAAATACGTAAAAATGCCCTAGGCGGGCAAATCTCGTTGCTGCCTAAGGGCATTAAGCCTGTTTTGTCCAGGATCGACTGGCAAAAAAAGAGACAGCCTTTCGACTGTCTCTTTGGTGCGCGAGGGGGGACTTGAACCCCCACGCCCGGAATGAGCACTAGAACCTGAATCTAGCGAGTCTACCAATTCCACCACTCGCGCATATTTAGTTGGCTTTCGCTCAACGCTAGAGTATATTAGCACGAAGCGAACAATTTGTCAACCACTTTTTTTGCCTTTTTCGAATTTTTTCACCGGAGCAAATCAATCCTTATAATACAGTAAGCAATGGCAATAACCCTTGTAATCCGGATCGGCGATCTGCTCCCGGAATTCCTTGCAAATGCACTTATTATCCTCACTGCGCTCCAGGCGGCAAGGGCAGTACCCGCCGGTGCGTTTCAAGCCTTCCCGAATGGTTTTTACCATTTCCTTATCCTCGTTCAGACGAACTGCCATAACGATCACTCCTTTTCTTTATTATAAAATTTTTTCCACACCTGTCAAGGTATAGAAATTCCGGTTTATGGAGCAAATCCATCTTCGTTGTCATTGCGAACCAGTGACCGATGTCACTGGTGTGGCAATCTCCAAATTCTTTGGTATTCCTTGAGATTCCCACGCCAGTGTGCGCACTGGCTCGGAATGACAATTGGGTTGTACAAATTTTAAACACCTCTATAAACCGAAATTTGGTTATTCCCTTTTTGGGGATTTGATGATATACTATCAGAAAATGCCGAGGAGGGTATCTATGGACTTTCTGCCGATTTCAAAACAGGATATGGAAAAGCGCGGCTGGACCTGCTGCGACTTTGTGTATGTCATCGGTGATGCCTATGTGGATCACCCCTCCTTCGGTCACGCGATCATCAGCCGTGTACTGGAAAATGCTGGCTATACCGTGGGCATTATCTCCCAGCCGGATTGGAAAAATCCAAAATCCATCAATGTTTTTGGCAGACCCCGTCTTGGTTTTTTGGTTTCCGGCGGCAATATGGACTCTATGGTCAACCACTATTCCGTCACCAAGCACCGCAGAAAAACCGATGCCTTCACCCCCGGCGGTGTGATGGGCAAACGGCCGGATTATGCCACAGTGGTTTACTGCAATCTGATTCGGCAGACCTACAAAGATGTGCCGATCCTCATCGGCGGTATTGAGGCAAGTCTGCGTCGTCTTGCCCACTATGACTACTGGTCTGAATCTATGAAGCGTTCCATTTTACTGGATGCGCAGGCAGACCTGCTGATGTACGGTATGGGCGAAAAAAGCATTGTAGAGATCGCTGATGCCCTCAATGCCGGAATGGATGTTAAGGATATTACTTACATTGACGGCACGGTATTTCGCACCACCGCACCGGATGACAGCCTGCCTACCATTACCCTGCCGGACTATGCGCAGCTAAAAGCAAATAAGCGTACTTATGCGGAAAGCTTTCAAATCCAGTACGGAAACTGCGACCCTTTTACCGCCAAGCGGCTGATCGAGCCTTACGGCAAGGAATTTATTGTTCAAAACCCACCTCAAAAGCCTCTGACCACGGAGGAAATGGATGCGGTTTATGCCCTGCCCTACTGCCGCACCTGGCATCCCAGCTATGCAAAGGCCGGCGGTGTCCCGGCTATTGAGGAGGTCAAGTTCAGCCTGGTAAGCAACCGGGGTTGTTTCGGTGCCTGCTCCTTCTGCGCCTTAACCTTCCATCAGGGGCGGATCATTCAGACCCGCAGCCACGAATCCATTCTGGCAGAAGCGGAGCTGATGACCAAGGATAAGGATTTTAAAGGCTATATTCACGATGTGGGCGGCCCCACTGCCAATTTCCGCCACCCCGCCTGTGACAAGCAGCTGACCAAAGGTGCCTGTCCTCACCGGCAGTGCCTGTACCCCACTCCCTGCAAGAATATGAAGGCAGATCACAGCGACTACATTGCACTGCTGCGGAAATTGCGGAAAATCCCCGGTGTGAAAAAGGTTTTCGTCCGCAGCGGCATCCGCTTTGACTATCTGCTGGCTGACAAGAAGGATACCTTCTTTAAGGAATTGGTGCAGTATCATATTTCCGGTCAGCTGAAGGTCGCACCGGAGCACGTTGCCGATGCGGTGCTGGACCGGATGGGAAAGCCCCGAAATGCCGTTTATAACCGGTTTGTGGATAAGTATTTTGCGCTGAATAAGCAGTTTGGAATGAATCAGTATTTGGTTCCCTATCTGATGTCCAGTCATCCCGGCTCTACCTTAAAAGAAGCCATCACACTGGCAGAGTACATCCGGGAAATGGGCTACAACCCGGAGCAGGTGCAGGATTTTTATCCCACACCCTCTACCCTGTCCACGGTGATGTATTACACCGGTCTGGATCCCCGGACAATGGAAAAGGTTTATGTGCCTACAGACCCTCACGAAAAAGCTATGCAGCGGGCGCTGATCCAATACCGGAATCCCAAGAATTACTATCTGGTCAAGGAAGCTCTGTTAAAGGCGCACCGGGAAGATCTGATCGGCTCCGGTCCCAAGTGTCTGATCCGGGCAGTACCGCCCCGTCAGGGCGGCACCACACCGCCACCCCGGAAGTCTGCACCAAAAAAAGCACCACCCAAGCCGGTACAAAAAAGAAAACGCAGATAAGAAAACACCGCAGTTGTGGCTGCGGTGTTTTTTGCACATATTGGTTAGGTTTCCATAGTTGCGGACACCCCGGGAGGGGTGTCCCTACACTCGTTTTTCGTTATTTTGCTGTCATTTCGACCGACCCGAAGGGGAGTGGAGAAATCTCCCGTTTATCTCCAGTGCCGTGGGCATTGGGAGATCCCGTCCCGAATTTCTACCGCCATGTACCTAAATATTTGCGATTGAGCAAAACTTGCCAAATACATATAAGTACTCCCAGCAAAATATACACCGTAACAAAAACAGGAGCTTCCAGCAGTGCTGCCTTTTCCACATAAGCCATAGCCGCAAAGCAAACCGCCACTACTCCGTCCACCAGTCCGCACCAAAATCTGTACTTTTTTCGCAACCCATTATCTTCGATCTTCTTATAGGTCATCTGCAAATACCCGGCAGGCAGATTAAATACATTCAAAAAACTAAGTATTGCAAAATATACCGCCAATAACAACTGCGCTACCATAACCCCATCCCTTCGTCTTAACTATAGTAATCCTCTAATGCCCCTCTGATTATTTCTTCGTTGCTTGCAAAGGTTGTACCATCATCGTACCCATTTCTATATTCATACGCAAAGGACTCTGTTTCTGGTACATATATTTCCCAAAAATCTTTATATCTTGTATGTTCTGCTATAATTATTCCGGAATCACTTGTTAATCGCACTCTATAATCCCAGCGAAATTGAACTACGGTAATTTCTGCAGACACAGCATAGTCTACAGCTACACCAACTGCCGTTGTAAACAAGCTGGTAGCAATAGCAACAGGTAATGAACCGCCGTAGACAGCAATAACTATGCTAACCATTGTCGACACTACCGTTCCCAAAGAAAATTCAAAACGCTTTGCTAAATATGTATCTGTATATCCACGATTTCGTCTTTGCAAATATCCCCAACGGTTAGTAAAGGAATCATATCTACCTCCCATCGCCTGATATCCCGTATAGTAGGTAGCTCCCGGCAATGTAGCTTGTGTTCGTTTACCACTAAAGGCAAAAGGCTCGCTACCCACATAATCTGTCCGTACATCCAAAACAGAAGGCTCTTTGCTATTATATTTTGCTGTACTATTGGATACTTGGTGTGTCTTATTCTCATCAAGATCAGTTATTTTTACAACATCCGATACTCGACTTTTAACGCAGCTACCGTCAGCATCGGTAATTATAATGATATTCTCTTCAATATTCACGTAAACGCATTCAAATAATTCTTGGTTTTTATATGTCCTTGTGTAAAATCCTTTTGCATTTTTATCAGTTTTGCTATCCTCTGTTCTCTCAATTTTTTGAATCTCGTATATATCCCCATTCTTTTCATCTATATATTTAGCACTATCAACTACTTGTTCATCCAATGCGCTTACAATTGGCATAGACGATAGAACCGTACATATACATACAATTATTGCCAACAGTCTAATTCTCGTTCTTTGCTTTTTCATATTATCCTCCTCGTCCATAAAGCACAATCTAATATTTACTATAATTAGAAGAATTTTCAAACATTCTATATGAAGGTTGTTGTAAGCATATGTCACTAAAATTTAAAGCTGCAAAACATAACGCGCATAAGTGCAGTACGATCCACTGCAGCTTATGCGCGCTTACTGCTTGCTTTTAATTGACCTCGCCATAGGTCCGAAGACAGGCAAACAAATAGCGTCGCATTGCTACAATGAGCTGCATTGGCAATTACCATCTGTATTAACCCCTTTCGGCTTTATCTGTTTTCATTATTGCACAATAGATAGCCGTTGTCAATAATTACTTTTGTTGCAAAGGTATTGAATTTTAATTTATTTGTGTTATATGTATATTAGTAGGTTTTGGGAGGTGACATTATGGTTCCAGAACAAAATAGTTTCCGCCGTGGCGTAATGTCACTAGTGATACTTGCGCTTTTAAAAAATGAAGATATGTACGGTTATCAGCTGGTGCAGGAAACCATACGCCGTAGCGGTGGAAGAATCGTCACCCAAGAAGGTTCCCTCTACCCGGTGCTTTACAAGCTGGTGGATCAAGGGTTGATTTCCGACCGCCGGGTTCAGGTAGGAAAACGGATGACGCGGATTTATTATCATCTGGAACCTGCCGGTGCAGCGCGCTTGGAAGAACTGAAAGAAGAGTTTGCAGAAATATCCCAAGGTATTCTGTTGCTCACAGAGGAGTAGTAAAAATGAAAGAACTAAATAATTACTATCATGGCATCCAAAAAGCCCTTCCCTGCTCCGGCTATCAGAAGCAAAAGCTTATGGCAGATATCCGGGGATCGGTAGAGAATTTGCTGCAAGAAAACCCCGATGCCACATTTGACACTGTGATCGCTCATTTCGGCACTCCGCAGCAAATTGCCGATACATACGCCGCGGAAATTCCCCCGGAAGAATTGCAGAAAAAGCTAAAAATCAAAAAATGGGTTATTTGCATTACCGCCGGTATCGCAATCAGCGCCGTTTTGATTTGGGCTGGTGCCGTGGGCATTGCTCTGGCAACAGAACTTTTCGACGGCGATGTTGATTATATAGAAGTATCTATGGACACTGTCGAATGATTGGAGGAAACCAAATGAAACGCACTCTTAGTATTACTTTATTGGTCGCTACACTACTCTCTCTTCTTACATTTCATACCCAGGCTGCAACGGTAACAGACGTAAATGAGGATATCATTTATTTGGAAGACGGCAGCTACATTACCGTAGAATTGACATGGACAGAATCCCGGGCATCCGGCACAAAAACCGGCACAAAAACCTATACTTTAAAAACCAACGCAGGTGAAGAATTATGGCGTGCCGTCCTTCGCGGCACATTCACTTACACCGGCAGCTCCGCTACCTGCACCGCCTCCAGCTGCGATGTGACTATCAGCGACAGTGCTTGGTATGTGGTATCCAAAACTGCATCCAAAAGTGGTAACGCTGCTGTTGCCGATCTGACTATGGGCAAAAAATTCCTGGGTATTACCATTGACAAAGAATCCATTTCTATGCGCATTACCTGCGATGCCAACGGAAATTTAAGCTGACAGCGAAGGAACAATCCTTCTGTCCCAGGGTTTTTTAGCAAATTATAGTTCGGAAGATGTATACGCTATTGTCGGGCACCCTGAGAAGGGTGCCCCTTACACTTGTTATTTGTTACTTGTGTCATTTTGAACGAGCGAATGTGA
>JAZNRQ010000091.1:0-31245 GCA_045590735.1 Faecousia sp.
AACCCAATTGTCATTGCGAGCCAGTTCGCAAACTGGCGTGGCAATCTATTGGTAACACTTGGCTTTTAGATTGCCACACCAGTGACATCGGTCACTGGTTCGCAATGACAACGAAAATTATAATCGCTCGATAAACCGGAATTTGTGAACAAGACTGATTGGATATTTTTTCATTTATGTGTTGACATTGTAAACAGCTTGTGATATAGTGTGTTTACAAAGTAAACAGCAAGGAGTTGATCGCAATGCGCGAAACAGATCTGACACCCAATGAATGGTATGTGATGGAATGTCTGTGGAACAAAGAGTCCTGTACCGGCAGAGAAGCAGTTGAGTATCTGCAAAAGCATGTAGGCTGGTCCCGCTCCACCACTCTGACCATGCTGCGGCGGATGACCGAAAAGGGTATGATAGACTGCCGTGAAGAAGACGGTCTTTTGGTCTATTCCCCTCTTATTGACCGGGACGCCGCCACCCAGCGAGAGACAGACAGCTTTTTGACCCGTGTTTACCACGGCAGTGTCAGCATGCTGGTCAGCGCGCTGACCGAAAAGCAATCCTTCACCCAGGCAGAGCTGGACGAGCTTTACGCAATTTTGAAGGAGGCGGAGAGCCGTGACTGAATGGATCGTGACCTCCTGCGTTCTGATTCTTGGGGTCATTGGTTTACGGTTTCTGCTGAAGGGCAAAATCAGTCTGCGGCTGCAATATGCCCTATGGTTACTGGTTTTGCTGCGGCTGCTGATCCCAGTCAGCCCACCAAGCACCATCAGCATTATGAATTTGGTTCCGAAAACGGAAGCATTGCCGCAAAACACAGGCTATGTCGCGCATCCAATTCCGGATACTGGGATTCCGGATATTACCCTATCCCCCGGGCCTGTAGAGCAGCAATCCCCACAAAACGAAATCCAAACGCAGACCGATAAAACCGGTAATACGGTAACACCGGAAAGTATTCTGCTTTTTGTATGGTGCATTGGTATGACTGTAACCGCAGCCGTTTTTCTCAGTTGCAATGTACATTTTTATCTGCATCTACGGCGCACCAGAAATGTACATTTCCCGCCCGGTTGCCGGTTACCCCTGTATATAACCGGATTTATCAAAACACCTTGCCTTGCAGGAATTTTAAAGCCGGCCATTTATCTGCCCCAGGAACCGTTTTCCGAAAATACACTACAGCATATCCGGATCCATGAGGAGTGCCATTTTTTGCATTTTGATCATATCTGGTCATTACTTCGGTGTATCTGCCTCGTTTTACATTGGTATAATCCCCTGGTTTGGGTCGCCGCACATCTTTCCTGCAGGGATGCGGAGCTTGCCTGCGACGAAGCAGCTTTAAAACAGCTGGGTGACGATGCACGATCTGCCTACGGGGCTACCCTGATCCGCATTTCCTGCAACCAAAAAAACACCTCCGGAATGCTGCTTACCGCCACATCCATGACCGGAAACAGAAAATCATTAAAGGAGAGGATTACTATGATCGCTAAAAAACCGAAAACAACATTTGTTGCGCTGATTGCCGTCATTTTAGGTGCGTTGGTCATAGCTGGCTGCACCTTTACCGGTGAAAAGAAAAATGAAAACAGTTTGGAATTTTCCCAGGATCACGCGATTTTTGTATATGAAAAGCCCGGCTTTGGCAGCGAGTTTTTTATAAAGCTGAATAAAGACGGTACATTCACCTATAAAACAGGCAGTCTGAGCAGCTACTTTGGTGCAGGCACCTGGAAACAAGAGGGCGACTTGCTGCGGCTTACTGACAATATCACCACTTACGATTTCTATAATGAGTTTCGCGTTGACGGAAATACACTGCTGTGGCAAAGCGGAAATTCCTCCGGATTTATGGGGGTTACTGTTTCTGACGGAGATAAATTTCTTTACCGGGGTACAGACGATTCCCCCATTTCCGTTATGAGTAGTATAGACGATCTGCCAAGTGTGATCTTAAGCTATATGGACGGTGGAGAAGCGGGCGTCTTTGTAAATGTAGAGGGTACTGTCTACGTCTGGGATCATCAGATGGTGGATACACTGGACGGACTCGCGGTTTCCGGGGTCGGCACCGTGACCGCTAACTTCCCTATGTGGATCCCCGAAATTCATCTGTCTGCTTGTCGGGTTCCCATAGGTACTGTTCTTTACAAAGGCCAGGACATCAGATGTACCAAATATGATGCGGTTTACTGCCTTTTAGGTGATAACGGTAACTATGCGCATTTCCTGCCCATCGAAGCCTTCCGTGGTGAAGAACGCTGGTGGGAACACAAGGAAATTCACGACAGCCACAAAATTCTGACTGTGGATAGCATAAAAGAACTGGTCAGAGAAAAAGGGCAGCTGATCTCTCACAGAGATTTTGAGGGTTATTCCCACATTGAGCTGGAAAACACCGAAAACCACATTATCTATCGCCTTTACGATGTGGAAGGCGGCTACAGACTAATGCTCCTCAGTGCAGATGTGCAGGCGGAAATAGAGGTGTACAGTGCCAGGTTTTACCGCAAAGATACCCCGGATATTTACATCGATATTCGAACCAATAGCATTGACGATTTTATTGCAATGCCGGAAAGCCTTCTAAACGCAGCTCTTATAATCGAAAACAACAAAACCGGTGAAGTGATCGTCACAACTTATGTATCCAAACCGGAATAAGAAGAACCCCCTGCCGACGAATGTCAGCAGGGGGTTTATATCGGTTTTCTCAGAAGGATTCTTCTTCGTCTTCCTCGTCCTCTTCTACGCAGAACTCCAGGAGTTCACCGCAGTTGGGGCAAGTCATAGAACCCTCTTCCAGAGTGTCCTCATCAAAGTTGATCACTTCACCGCAAGCACACTTGACCTCGTAAATGATAGAATCCTCATCGCCGAAATCGAAGCCTTCGTCTTCGAAATCATCTTCGTCGTCCCAATCTTCGAAGTCATCCTCATCGTCATCGTAGTCATCATCCTCGTCGTCCATGATGAAATCTTCGATGGCGTCCAGATCTTCTTCAATTTCGTCCAACTCATCGGAAATGGCAATGGTGGTCTCCTCCACATCCGCAAGACGCTTTGCCAGGTCTCCCAGCAGGTCCACGATGCCTTCGATCATTTTGCCTTCCGGCTTTTCTGTATCCAGCTGCAGGCCATCCATCAAACCCTTCAGGTATGCTGCCTTTTCAGAAATCGTCATAATCTGCTCCTTATTTTGCACGGCCCAGATATTCACCGGTGGTGGTGTCGATCTGGATCTTTTCGCCTTCGTTGATCAACAGAGGCACCTTCACCTCAGCACCGGTCTCCACAGTTGCGGGCTTCAGGGTGTTGGTAGCGGTGTTGCCTGCAAAGCCAGGCTCGGTAGCGGTGACTTCCAGCTCCACAAAGCGGGGAGGCTCAACACCAAAAACATTGCCCTTATAGCTCATAACGGTGCAGGTATCATTTTCCTTAACGAACTTGAAGCTGTCGTCCAGAGTGCTTGCCTCGATGGGGATCAGCTCATAGGTCTCGCCGTCCATAAAGTAGTACAGCTCGCCATCATTGTAGGAGTACTCCATCTTCTTGCGCTCAATGTAAGCGGTGGGGTACTTATCGTTGGGGTTGAAAGTGGTCTCAGTCACGCCGCCGGTGATCACGTTCTTCATCTTAACGCGAACAAAGGCTGCACCCTTACCGGGCTTAACGTGCTGGAACTCGATGATCTGCATAACCTTGCCATCCATATCAAAGGTAATGCCGTTTCTGAAATCGCTAACAGAAATCATTTTAATATTCCTCCTAAAATCGGTTTATTTACATAGCTTTATCTCATATAGTTTACCGCAAAATCCGCCTGATTGCAATAGCTAATATGAACTTTTTTACACAATAATCAAGTTTTTGGGGCTTTCTGTAATATCCAGGCAGCCATCGGCGGTAAAAATCACCACATCTTCGATCCGGACACCGAATTTTCCGGGCAGGTAGATACCGGGTTCAGCAGAGCAAATGGTGTATTCCGGCATCGGCATTTCGCCACTGGGGTTGCAGGAGGGCATCTCGTGAACCTCCAAGCCAATTCCGTGGCCATAGCCGTGACCAAAATACTGACCGTAGCCTGCATCGGTGATCACCTTCCGGGCTGTGCCGTCAATTTCCTTGCCGGTCACGCCGGCCTTTGTTGCGGCGATACCTGCCTTCTGAGCAGCCAATACCGTCTCGTACACCTTTTTCATTTCCTCGGTGGCATAACCCACCGCCACGGTACGGGTCATATCGGAGCAATAGCCTTTGTACAGCACACCAAAATCCATAGTGACAAAGTCGCCTTTCTGAATAACGCGATCTCCTGCAACACCGTGGGGCAGGCTGGTATTGGGTCCGGAAACTACGATAGGATCAAAGGACAGACCCTCTCCCCCGTTTTTATACAAGCAGTAGATCAGCTCTGCCTGCAGCTGCTTTTCAGTCATCCCCGGCTTGATGCGGCCCAGCACTTCAGAAAAAGCCTGATCCGTGATCTTCTGTGCCTGGCGCATCAGGTCCAGCTCCCACTGCTCTTTTACAATACGGAACTGATTGATCTGGCTGCTCATAGGCACCAGCTTGGCATTGAGTGCCTTGTAAGTGTCCATTTCCGCAACGGTCAGATATTCTTCTTCAAAGCCCAGGGTCGTTACACCAAAGTCTTCGATTGCTTCGTTAAGCAGCTTGGTATAGGGATTGGCCCGGTTGGTTTCGATCACTGCAAAGCCCTGAATCCCCTTTTCCGCAGCCTCGATATAGCGGCTGTCGGTAAAGTAGCGGCAGCCTGCTTTTGTGACAATGGCTACGCCCTCGGCAATATCAAATTCTGCGCCGTAGTAACGGCTGTAACGGCTGGTCAGCAGCAAGCCATCCACTTCCGCATTGAGTAACGACAAATATTTTTCAATGTTCTTCATTTTTGAATCCTCCTGTTTTTAGCAAGATAAATAAAGGGCAATTCCGCCACATGACGCAGCTTCAGCCAGATTGTATGATTATGGATCGCCCGGACTAAAACCGATCGGATACCGGCGCAGTTACCGCCTAAAGTATCGGTAAATATCTGATCCCCCGCCAGTGCACTTTCCTCTCGGGGAATATCGTAGCGATCCAAGCATTCCCGGATTCCCTTGGAAAAAGGTTTTTTCGCCCGAGTGATACAATCGATCCCATATTTTTCACAAAACCGTTTTACCCGGTCATTCTTGCTATTGGACACCACGCAGATCTGAACCTCCGACTGCAGCATTTCCTGCAGCCAGGCAAGCATCTCCGGTGTAGGAATATCGGTGGTATAGGGCACGATCGTATTGTCAAAATCCAGCATCAGCAACCGAATGTTTTTCTCGCGCAGCATCTGCGGATTCAGGTCAGTCAGTGCAGATGTGCGGTAAGTAGGCAATAAAGAAAAGGACATAAATCAGCTCTCCGATTCATAAATTACAGAGAAATTATAACACACCGGGAGGCGCTTGTCTATGGCTATCCCCTGTTATCTTGCACTTACAGCGGCAGAATTTTCCTGTGCAGACCCCCTGCCGGAGAAAATAGCGTGGATGGCCTGTCATTTTTCCTGCTACAGCACCGGTCTTTCCAATTTGCCGCCACCATTGCCTGCCGGTTCTATGATCATCCTCAACGACCGGACACCGCTGCACTATCACGATCCACAACAAATCCTGGAGCAGTTGACACAACTTTTTGAAACGCAAAAAACAGACAGCTTTTTACTGGACTTTCAGCGTCCCCCGACTCCACTGGGTCTGGAGATCGCAGCGCTGCTGCAAGAAAAGCTCCCGTGTCCCGTAGGTATCACCCCGGCATACGCAGGAAGCTTAAGTTGTCCGGTTTTTTTGGAACCACCACCACTGCATACGCCTCTTGCCGAATACCTTGCTCCCTGGGCTGGGCGGCAGATCTGGCTGGAGACTGTACCGGAAACCGGACGATATCGGGTCGATAAAGACAGATGCAACGTGCAATCCATACCAAATGAGCCTCTTGATTCACCGTATTTTATAGACGAAGCCCTATACACCGCATATCATATGTCCGCCGAACAGGATTGGGTGGATTTTATACTGCAGCGCGGAAAACCGGAGTGGGAGCAGATCGCATCTGCGGGAGAAGCTCTGGGCATTACCCGACTAATTGGGCTATATCAGCTTTTCAAATAAATGGTGCCGCCAAAGTACGATCGTACTTTGGCAGCACCATTTTACTTATTCAATTCCCAAAGCTTTACCTGTTCCGCCTTTTCATACAGCCGCAGGTAGCTTTCGTACCGGGTTTTTTCAATTCTCCCGGTCTCTACCGCACTGCGCACACAGCAGCCCGGTTCCGCCCTGTGGGAACAGTCGTGGAACTGACACGCACCCAAATGCTGTGCAAAATCCGGAAAGGTATATTGCAGATTCTCCTTCAGCAGCACATCCATCTGTTCCGTATCAAAAGAGGAAAAACCGGGTGTGTCCGCCACATAAGTACCTTCCTCCAGGCAGTACAGTTGCACGTGCCGGGTCGTATGGCGACCTCTTCCTAACTTTTCCGATACTTCACCGGTGGCAAGCTCCAGCCCGGGACACAGAGCATTGAGCATACTGCTTTTGCCCACGCCGGTGTTACCGGTAAATGCCGTCAGCTTCCCACGGATCAGCTGCCGCAGCTGTTCCACACCTTCGCCGGTCTCAGCACTGGCACGAATCACCGAAAAACCTGCGTTTTCATAAATGCGAACCAATTCCAACGCCGGATCCAAATCGCATTTATTGACGCACAGGTACACCGGCACTTCCTGATCACCGGCGATGGCTGCCACCCGATCAATGAGAAACGGCTCCGTCACTGGATTTGCATTGGAAGCAAAGATCACCAGCGCATCCACATTTGCCACTGCAGGCCGGATAAACCGGTTTTTCCGGGGTAGGATTTTCTCGATCATCCCCTTTCCCTGCTGGGCGGTGATCTCCACAAAGTCACCGGTCAACGGCGACTGTCCCTGCTTCCGCAGGATTCCTCTGCCCCGGCAGGTGATGACGCTATCTGCTGTCTGAACATCGTAAAAGCCGCTAAGGCTGCGGATGATCCGCCCTGTTTGTCTTTCAGCCATTTCAGGAGAAATCCTCCTCGTGCGTCTTCCACTGTACATCGTTGATAAACACCGTGTAAGTGACCTTACCGCTGCCCTTTTCTTCCCGGATCGTAATGGACGCTGTGCCGTGGATCACAGGCTCTTCATAGACCACATCACCATCCCGTTTGACAGTTATATCATAGTCATCCTCAGCAGGCACATCCTTCAGATCGATTACCACATTCTTGGTGATCTCCTTGTCCTTGGCAGGGCCTAAAGATACCACGACCACAATGGTCTTGGAAACATCCACCTCCGTGTTGGGTTTGACCACCTGGTCGTCCACCCGCAGCTCCAACACCGTATCCTTGTTTTTTTCGCTTTCCACAGTAACGATTTCCACCAGCTGGAATCCGTCGGTATTTTTCAGGATATTTACGGCGCTGTCCACCGCAAGATTCAGCACATTACTGATCTTCTGCAACTGCGGACCTTTGCTGATATACAACGTTACGGTATCATCGGTGGCGATGTCTGCGCCTTCCTCCGGGTGGGTCTTTACTACCCGGCCAATCTCCGTCTTGGAATCGAAGATCTGCTCAACAACGATTTCCAGATTCAGCTTCTTATCTTCCAGAATCTGCTTTGCAGCCTGTTCCGTCTGTCCTATCAGATTCCCAGGCATTTGCATAATCTTATGCTCCATACCCAGGCTTACCACCAAGGTGATCTTCTGATCCGCTGTCAGAATTGTTTCTGCAACCGGATCGGTGCGGATTACCTTATTCTTTTCAATACTATCGTGATTTTCTTCCAGAACTTCGATCTTGTTGATGCCCAAATTATTCAGTGCGCGAGTAGCATCCTCCAAGCTCCAACCTTCCACATTGGGCATCTTCAGCTCTTCCGGCATTTCGCCCATACTCACATCCACAGCAATTACACTGCCTGCGGCAATCTTGATTCCGGGTGCCGGATTTTGGAAAATGATCTGTCCCGCAGGATATTCACTGCTGTATTCTTTATTATTAACCTTCAGTTCAAAATCAAGATCCAGATTTTTCTTTAACGTTTCATAATCCTGTCCCACGAAGGAAGGAACCTCGATCAGCTCCGGGCCAGCAAAGAGAACATCCACCACAAAGATGGTCGCCAAAATGCCTACGGCCAGCAAAATCGCCACGGAACAAGCAATGATAGCAATACCTGCCGCGCTGCTGCGCCGTTCTTTCTGCTGTTTGCCGCCGCCGGTACGGCGAACGGGTCTATCTCCGTCAGTGCCGCTTCTGGTGCCGCCGGTTCTGGGACGCTGAGAACCACTTGTCGTTTTTGCGCCAGCGGCCGCTCTTGACGCTGCTGTGCGTCGGGGCGGTACTGCAGCCACAGCCGGTTCTTTTTTCTCCGATGTTTCGCTGCTCACCGGCACCACTTTCAGTTCCGGCTCCGGTGTAACCGTCTTCTTCAAATTGATCACATCATCCATAGGTGGTGTGTTGTAATCAAACAGCATTGCCGGTTCTTTCCGGAATTCGTCCATATCCACCAGCATTTTTGACGCAGACTCATAGCGTTCTGCTGGTTCGTGCGCCATAGCACGCATAATGATTTGCTCCAGGCCACCGGGGATGTTGGGGTTTAATGTGGAAGGCAATGCCGCACCACCGTTAATATGCTGAATTGCCACCGCCACCGGAGATTCCCCGTCATAAGGCGGTCTGCCACTCATCATCTCGTACATCACAACACCCAAAGAGTAGATGTCGGAACGGCTGTCAACTCTGCCGCCCTTTGCCTGCTCCGGAGAAATGTAATGAACAGAACCCAGGGCTTCCTTCGTCAGGGTATTGCTTTGAGACATCATCCGGGCAATGCCAAAATCCGTAACCTTCACCGAGCCGTTTTTCAGAACCATTACATTATGGGGCTTAATGTCTCTGTGAACAATGCCGCGACCATGGGCGTGTTCCAGTGCCTTTGCGATCTGTATTGCAAAATGAAGGGTTTCCTTCCAATTGAGCACGCCCTTTTTCTCCATATATTGCTTCAGCGTAATGCCGTCGATCAGCTCCATAACGATATAATCCGCCGTAATGGAGCTGGAAACATCATACACCGATACAATATTGGGATGACTGAGCATAGCAACCGCCTGGCTTTCCGAATGGAAACGACGACGGAATTCCTCATCGTCCATATAGTCATCCTTCAGGATCTTGATCGCCACTAGGCGGTTCAGCCTGTGGCATCTTGCTTTATATACAACCGCCATACCGCCGGTGCCGATCACTTCCAGGATCTCATACCGGTTATCCAGCAGGCGTCCAATATACTTATCCATAAACCGAAATACTCCTTTCGCTGCTGACTCAGACCTGGATCAAAACGCAGGTCACATTATCAGGCGCTCCACGATTTTTGGCTATGTCCAGCAGCCGTTCACCGCTGCTTTTTTTATTGACACCGTGTACCACTTCAAAAAGCATTTCCTGCTCATCCACCATATTGGAAAGACCGTCGGTACACAGCAGCAAGCACTCTCCGTTTTCCAGTCTCCGGTGGAAAATGTCGCACTCCACCACCGACTCCGTACCGATGGCACGGGTGATCAGATTCTTGCCGGGGTAGCTGCGGGCCTTTTCCGGTGACAGTTCCCCCCTTGCCACCATCATTTGTACAAGGGAATGGTCTGTAGTCAGCTGACGTACACCCTCTTCCTTAATGCTGTAGGCACGGCTGTCACCAACATTTACAATTGTTGCGAATTTTCCGTGGATCAACACTGCCACCAGCGTTGTACCCATACCGGCAAACTCCTCAAACTGCTGCGCTTGATCGTAAACAGTGAAGTTTGCAAGCTTCACAGCATTGGCAAGCATCTGATCTACTTTTTCCGGATCCATACCGGACACCCAGGTCCGTTTAATTTCCTGTGTGAATACATCCACAGCCAGGGTGCTTGCTACGTTACCGGACTTCGCACCGCCCATACCGTCGCAAACCACACACAAAATTGTGTTTTTATCCAGCTGTTCCGTCAGATAAGAATCCTGATTTTGTGTTCTGACACAGCCGGGATCCGTGATTCCCCAAAATCGCATATTGCAACACTCCTTTCGCAGTGTTTTGGTCAGTTACTCTCTTTCGTATATTTCCTGCGAAGCTGTCCGCAGGAAGCGTCAATATCGCTGCCTAATGTACGGCGCACGGTTGCGGGAACACCGCCCTGCTCCAACAGTTGCTGAAACCGCTGCACCGCCTGTCGTGTGCTGGGTTTTAAAGGACTCTCCTCCACATGATTCAACGGAATCAGATTTATATGAGCAGGCAAGCCCTTCAGCCTGTGCAGCAAAGTCTTCGCCGCCTCCGCTGTATCGTTCACACCGTTGATCATCGCATATTCAAAGGAGATTCTGCGGCCCGTGGCCTCATAATACCGGCGGCAGGCTGCAAGCAACTCCTCTGTAGGATAGGCCTTATTCACAGGCATAATTGTGTTGCGGATCTCATCGGTAGGCGCGTGAAGCGATACCGACAATGTCAGCTGCAGCTTCTTTTCCGCCAATTTATCGATACCCGGCACCAAACCGCAGGTAGACAGGCTAATATGCCGCATGGAAATATTCATACCATCCGGACTGTTGACCAGTTCCAAAAAGCGCATCACATTGTCAAAATTATCCAGCGGCTCTCCAATCCCCATCAGCACAATGTGAGAAACAGGCAAACCGGAATCAAGCTGAGTAAACAGCACCTGGTCCAGCATCTCATACGGCTCCAGCCGACGCACCAAACCGCCTAACGTAGATGCACAGAAGGCACAGCCCATTCGGCAGCCCACCTCCGTGGAAATACAGACAGTATTGCCATAATGGTAGCGCATTAAAACCGTTTCCACGCAGTTTCCGTCAGCCAGCTGCCATAAGTATTTGATAGTACCGTCTTTTTGGGATTCCTGCTTGCGGACCACCTGGGGCGGACACAGGGGGTACTGCTCTTGCAATGTATCTCGCAGGGATTTTGGTAAATTGGTCATTTCACCGTAGTCCCGCACCCCTTTGTGAAGCCAGGTATATATCTGTTTTGCCCGGAAGGACGGTTGCCCCAACGCTTTTAAAAGCTCTGCCAGCTCCGGTTGGGTCATAGATTGCAAATGTTTATTCATACTTTTCTCCGCAGACGGCAAATAAAGAAACCGTCTGTGTCATATTCTCCCGGCACAAGCCGTAGCATACCGGTGGTGTTTTCCGGAAAAACATCCGGTAAATTCAGCTTTTCTATGGTAAACGCAGGGTTTTGCTTCAAAAAACGTTCCACAACACCCTCATTTTCCCGACGAACCAATGTACAGGTCGAGTAAAGAAGCACGCCGCCGGGTTTTACATACCTTGCTTGATTGGAAAGGATCTGCAGCTGCAATTGGGGCAGTTCCTTCATCGTATCCGGATCTTTATAACGGATATCCGGTTTTTTCCGGATGATACCGTAGCCTGAGCAAGGCACATCCGCGATCACAGCATCCATTTTTTCTTCCCACCGGGAATGAAACTCCGCTGCATTTTGTAAACAAGCGGTCAGATTTGTAATACCCAGCCGCTGGGCACCCTTTTGTATCAAGCCTATCTTATGGGGGTGAATGTCGCAGGATGTTACACTCCCTGTTCCCCTCATCGCCATTACCGCGGCAAAGCTTTTACCGCCGGGGGCTGCGCAGCAATCCAGCACATTGGCATTGGGAGGTAGCTGTGCGCATAGGACGCTCAGCTTCGCCGCCGCATCCTGCACATAAAACAGTCCCTCTTGAAATTCTTCCAGCTGTTCCAAATCACCCGTGCCATCCAGCACCAGGCAATCCGGCAGCCATTTATGTGCTTTTGCACCGATTCCCTGCTGTTCAAGCCGGTCTCTAAGGGCACTCGCCGTGGTTTTCAAGGTATTTACCTGAATCACCATCGGTGCTGCTTCATTGTTGGCTTTCAGCATCGGCTCTAACCGATCCTCTCCCACATAGGCACGCAGCAGTGCAATCAGATTTTCCGGATGGCTGTAACGCTCCCGCAAGTTTTGGGGCTGTTTCAGCTGTCCCTTGGTTCGCACCGCGTTACGCAGCACACCGTTAACAAGTCCCGGGGCACTGCGTACCTTCGGGCAATACCGTCTTGCCAGTGTCACACATTCATTGACCGCCGCCGAATCAGGGATCTTATCCATCTCATAGATCTGATAGAGCCCCAAAAGCAAAATATCGTGTACTGCCGGGTGCAGATCTTTCAGCTTTCCGGTCAGCAGCTGCTGTAAATAGAAATCCAGCTTTCCCCGGTTCTGCAGCACCCCGTAGCACAGCCGGGACGCCAGTGCAGCCTCCCGGCTATCCAGCCGGTCACGACGGATATAGGCTTTCAGTTCACTGTTAGACCAAGCACCGTTCCTACGACAGGCGATCAGCACATTCAGTGCCGTTTCTCTGGCTGCCATATCAACGCTCCAGAGGATGACCCCGGAAATAATCCGGTGCTGCCATCCGCTTTCCACCCTCTGCCTGCAGTTCCCGGATCTCAACAACGCCCTGTCCGCAAGCCATTTGCAGACCGGTCTTTGTAAGTCCCAAAACTGTACCGGCAGGTTGCTCGGTGGTTTCATCAATAATCACAGTTTTGTGAATTTTAAAATTCCTACCGGCAATTTCTGCCGTTGCCACGGGCCAGGGGTGCATACCCCGGACGTGATTGTGGACCTGCTGTGCGGTTTTTGTCCAATCAATGGGACACATGGTTTTATCCAGCATCGGTGCGTAAGTGGCAAGGCTGCCGTCCTGCGGTGTTGCAGACACTTTTCCCTGATTAAAACGCGCTACAGTGGTACTCAGCAGTTTTGCGCCCAACTGTGCAAGACGCGCCAGCAATTCACCGGCAGTTTCTTCCGGGTCAATGGGTGTCTTTGCCACATCGATCACATCACCGGCATCCATTTCCCGGCAAAGGTACATAGCGGAAACACCGGTTTCTGTCTGCCCGTCCAGGACTGCCCACTGATAGGGTGCAGAACCTCTGTAGGCAGGCAGAATGCTTGCGTGGATATTGATACAGCCCAAAGGCGGAATGTCCAGTACCCGCTGAGGCAGGATCCGTCCGTATGCCACAACCGCCACCAGATCCGGCTTCAGTTCCCGCAGCTGCTCCACTGCAACATCCTCGCGAAAATTTTCCGGCTGAAAGACCGGAATATCATTGGCAAGTGCAACCTCCTTGACCGGAGAAAAAACCAGCTTCATACCACGGTTCTTCGGTCTGTCCGGTTGGGTATAGGCAGCTACCACGTTCACACCGTCATCCAGCAGCTGCTGCAAACAGACAGCCGCAATATCCGGTGTTCCCATAAATACAACGCGCATACAATCAGTCCTCAAATTCCAATTCTTCCTCGGTCAGGAAGCGTTCCATAATCTCGGTGTACAAAATACCGTCCAAATGATCCAATTCGTGGCAGAAGCAACGGGCGATCAGCTCTTCTCCCTCTGCCTCGTACCAGTTTCCGTCCCGATCCTGTGCCCGCACTTTTGCATAGTTGGGACGCTTGACCAGACCGTATTTACCCGGTACGCTAAGGCATCCTTCCGCGCCTTCCTGTTCCCCGTCGGTTTCCACCAAGGTGGGGTTTACAAGCTCCAGGATCTCTTCTCCCGTGTCTACCAAAACCACTCTGCGCAAAATACCTACCTGCGGTGCTGCAAGACCGACTCCGCCGGAATCGATCAGCGTTTCACGCATATCGTTCAGCAATGTATGCAAACGGCTGTCGAATTTTTCCACCGGCTTGCAGGTCTTATGAAGAGCAGATTCTTTATCTGTCAGAATTTTACGTAATGCCATAATAATACCTCTGTAAGTTCAATCGTAACCGTTTATGTCTATAAAAGCCGTAATACCCCGATTTTCCCGATCCTGTGAAAACTGCCGCAGTAAATGTGCCAGCAAATTCCGCAGGTTCGCCGTTGCGGTACACCGCAAGGTCAGACGGTAACGGTAGTTGTAATTTATTTTTGGCACCGGACAAGGGGCAGGCCCCAGCACAGTGCATTGTTCGCATTTGTAATCGGGAAGCATCAGACAAGAGCGCAGGCTGTCCCGGAATTTGGCGGCTCCATGCAGGAGTCTGCCTTCTTCCTCCCCGGTGAATGTAACGGTCACCACATCTCCGAAAGGCGGACACTGCTGCACCCGGCGCATCCCCAACTCTAAATCATAGAAGCTGTCGTAATCCTGATTGGCTGCAAGAGTGATCACTCGATGCTCCGGCGCAACCGTTTGGATCATAGCACGGCCTTCCGCGTCACCTCTGCCGGCTCTGCCTACCACCTGCGTCAGCATATTAAAGGTAGTTTCCGCACTGCGGTAACTATCGTTATATAGGCTCAGATCTGCGTCCAACACACCTACCAGCGTCACATCCGGCAAATTCAACCCTTTTGCAACCATCTGTGTGCCCACAAGGACCGGAATCTTTTCATCCCGGAAGGTATCCAGTATCTTTTCGTGGGTATTGGTCGCACTGACCGTATCCGCATCCATACGAGCAACGGCCATTCCAGGAAACAGATTCTCCAGCTCCTGCTGGATCTTCTGGGTTCCGGATCCCATTCGCTTCATAGGACCGCCGCAACTGGGACAACGCTCCGGTGTTTTTTGAGAATAGCCGCAGTAATGGCACATCAGCCGTTCATTGGCACTATGGTAAGTGAGTCTTGCACTGCAACGGGGACATTCGGGAGCCTCCCGGCAATCCACGCAGACCATCGCCCGGCTGTTGCCACGGCGGTTCAAAAACAAAATGGTCTGCTTGCCGGATTCCGCAGTTTTGCCAATGGCATCCTGCAGAGCATAGCTGACAGACAGGTCGTTTCCCTGCTTCAGCTCCTGCCGCATATCCACGATCTCCACCTTGGGAAGCGGCTTACCGTTATATCTCTCGGAAAGGGTGTACAGTGTATGCACACCGCTTTTCGCGTGATACATTGTTTCAATAGAGGGCGTTGCCGAGCCAAACAGCACCATCGCCTTCTCTTTGACACCACGCCACAACGCGATCTGTCTTGCGTCATAACGGGGAGAATTCTCGGATTTATAGGAGTGTTCCTGCTCCTCATCCAAAATGATCAATCCCAAATGGGTGCAGGGCGCAAATACCGCAGAGCGCGTACCCACGATCACCTTTGCATCCCCTTGACGGATCCGCTTCCACTGATCGTAACGCTCCGTATCCGGCAGGCTGCTATACAACACCGCCACACGGTCACCGAAATATGCCGCCATAAGCCCCAAAAGCTGAGGGGTCAGCGCAATTTCCGGTACCAGAAGCATTGCCTGTTTTTCCTGCTCCAAGCAGTGATGAATCAAACGGATATATACAGCGGTCTTACCCGATCCGGTAACACCATACAGCAGGGCCGAGCCGGGTATCTGACCGGACATTTGCAGGCACAGTTTATCAAATACTGCCTGCTGTGTTTCGTTCAGCAGTAATGGCCCCTCAATCTTCGCAGGCTGGATCTGCCGACAACGAAGCACCGGACGCTCAGAAAGCTCCAGATACCCCAGCTGTGCCAACCGTTTTACCGTCGCCGGTGTGGCACCGGTATAATAGCAGATTTCCTTAACAGCAGCACTGCCTACCCCACACATCAGCTCCAGCACAGCCCGCTGCATTGCTGCGGATTTGGGTCGTTTTGCCGCATACTCCATCGCCTCTTCCGCAGAGCTTAAAAGGGTTGCGATCTTTTCGGTCTTATCTGCGGTACGGCGGGCAAATTTCTGTTCCGTGGCGATCCACTTTTTACCCAGCAGGTATCGGATCGCCTTCTCAAAAGACTCCTCATCGGGAGCAGCTTGCCGGAGTACATCCTCCTGTGCCGCTCCACCACAATCGGTTAAAAGCTGCAGCATTGCCACAGCCACCGGATTTTGTATTTTCTTCTCTTGCCAGGAGATATCTTCTGTCAGGTGAAAAGTTTGGGTTGTCCGAAACCAGAGACCTGCCGGCAACATAGCACGCACCGCATCGCAAAAGGTGCAGAAATACCGCTGACGCATAAATGCCGCCAATTTCAGCATCGTTTCTGTTAACAACAGTTCTGTATCCAGGCAGGCCGTTATAGGCTTGAGCCCTTCCGGTGAGCCCTGCTCAACAGAAAGCACCACACCTTGGGTGGCACGGTTGCTTCTGCCGAAAGGCACTTGCACCCGCATACCGGCTGTAACCGACAGATCCGGGGGCACATAGTAAGAATAGGGCTTATCGATGGCGAAATTTGCCGCAGTAACAGCAATTTTTGCAATCATAAGACCCCTCCTTACTCCATCTTAATTTGATTTTTCCCGCTTGTACTCTTCCTTCAAAGAAGCACTGAGCGCACCGTCAGCGACCTCCTGGATCGCCATAGTAACAGGCTTTTCGGTCAGTTCCACTTCCTGTTCTTCAGCATCGGAAGCGATCTGTCTTGCCCGCTGGGCAACCACATTGACCAGCAGGTAACGGCTGGATACATTCTTCAGTAAATCTGCAACAGGGGGGTAAAGCATTTTTCATTTCCTCCAATATTTATACTTTTTGAGATAGAATCTTCAATATTTCATTGGCGCAGGTTTCCACCTGGTCATTGATCACTATGTAATCGTATTTGGAACTTTGTTCCATTTCCCATTTTGCCCGCTCCAGGCGAACTTTGATTTGTTCCTCCGGGGTATCGCCACGGCTCCGCAGACGACGCTCCAATTCCTCAAAGGACGGGGGTGCAATAAAGATCAATACCGCATCCGGACGCTGATTACGAACATTGAATGCACCGACAGGCTCAATGTCCAGAATCACATCTCCGCAGCTAAGCTTTTCTTCCAGCTGCGCCCGGGGAGTGCCGTAGGAGTTTGCCATGTGGGCATCGTATTCCACAAATTCGTCATTTTCGATCATACTGCGGAATTTTTCCTGGGTCACAAAATAGTAGTGCACACCCTCTACCTCTCCCGCTCTGGGTGGCCGGGTGGTAGCGGATACAGAAAAGCGGATATCCGGACGGACACTCAGCACTTTTTTCAGCACTGTGCTTTTACCCACACCGGAAGCACCGGAGATCACAAACAGTTTTCCTTTGCTCATTTCTCTTCCTCCTGCACTGTATCTTCCCAACGATTGTGCAATGTTTCCGGTGACATTCCGGACAAGATAACGTGGTCCGTATCCATCAAAATGACCGATTGGGTCTTTCTTCCATAAGATGCATCCACCAGCATCCCCCGATCCCGTGCTTCCTGTACCACACGCTTAATCGGTGCGGAATCCGGATCCACGATCGCCAGTATCCGATGGGCCGCAACAAGGCTGCCAAAACCGATATTGATAAGCTTCATACTGTCCTCACTCAATGTTCTGGGTCTGCTCCCGGATCTTTTCCAGTTCAGCCTTAATGTCCACAACGATCCGTGCCAGGCGCACATCGGTACATTTGGAGCCAATGGTATTGGCTTCCCGGTTCATTTCCTGCAGCAAAAAGTCCAGCTTTCTGCCTACAGCACCGCCGGTGGTAAGCATTGTATTCATCTGCTCCAAATGGCTGCGCAGACGAACCGTTTCCTCATCCACCGCAACCTTGTCCGCAAAGATAGCAGCTTCCGTCAAAATGCGGCTTTCATCGATAGATGTATTGGCAAGTACCTCCTGCAGCTTTGCTTCCAGCCTTGCGCGGTAGTCTACAACAGTTTGGGCATTGCCCTGTTCCACCTGCGCCACAAGCTCCAGGATGGTATTGCCGCGGCTGCGCAGATCCCGATCCAGTGCCTGTCCTTCTGTGCAGCGCATTGCATCATAGCCCTCCAGTGCTTTACCTACCACATAAAGCAGGTCTGCCTGCAGCTGCTCCTCATCCACCTCCGGTTTTTCAATGACGAAAACCTCCGGCAGACGGGAGAGTGTAGATACGCTGATATCGTCGGTCACACCGTAGTCCGTGACCATTTGACGCATTGCGCTGAGATAGCCTTCCAGTACAGACTTGTTTAGACTGACATTTGTCTCCTCGCCGCCTTCGCTGCGCACGGAAATAAACACGTCCACCTTACCTCTGGAAACAGACTGCTTAACTGCCTGCTTCACTGCATCCTCCGCAAAGGATACCAATCGGGGCAGCCGCACAGAACAATCCAGGTAGCGATTGTTCACGGAGCGCAGTTCGACGGTAAATTCTCTGCCGCCTACGGTTTCCACCGCACGGCCATAGCCGGTCATACTTTTTATCAAGGTAATTATCCCCTTTTTCTGCGTTTTCAGACGGTTATGTCCAAAACCGGTAATGTTTTATTGCGATTCTGTCAGCACCACAGAAACAGGGTAAACCCCCATGGCACCCACATTGTCCCATTTGACAGTCACCACTGCATTCTTCGTCACTTGACCGGACTGCTCATTTGCCAGGTCCACCGTTACAGTTATATCCTCCGGACGCACAGCCTCCAGCTGTTTCTTGCTGCCACGGAGCGTCATTTGCAGCTGCTTGGTTTTCACTTCCGCATTCAAGCCTTCCGGCTTGTTGATGGTTTGGATATTTGTGACGGTTATGGTGCGGGTCTCCAGCTTCGGCAGTGTAATGGTTACTTTTGCTTCGGTCACACCGGTAACATTGGAAATGCCGTCTTCCATCTCAATAGGAAGGATCAGCGTGGTGCTTTCCACAATATCTGCCAAGTCAAGCTTTCCAAGAGACCAGGTTGTCCGATCCTTCACCAACGCATCGCTTCCGGAAATCTCAATGGTTTCAGGCTCGTACTTAATCACACAGTCCTCCGGTTTTACACCGCCGCCGGGAATCCATTCGACCTCAAGCTTTACAGTTTTGGTCCGCAGGATCTTCAGATCCAGATTGATGGCTTCCACATCTGCGACAACCAGCTTTGCATCCACAGGTTCGCCCTTGGCATTGCACAGTGTGTACGGATAGCGTCCGCTAATGCTCTCGGTGCGGCCTTCAATATCCACCTCAATCTGCGCCATAGTGATCTGATCAATCACGGATTTAGGACCGGTAATATTTACTTGCTCATAGTTCAGGATCTTGTTGTCCTTATCCACCGTATAATCCGAATGCTGCTTTCCGATCCACTTGATGTCCACATCCACAGGCTTTGTCTCTTTTTCTTCCACAGTGATCATCACCGTTGCAGGATCCTTACTTGCTACTGTGATAGAGGAATTGGCCACATTGGTACGAAAGCTGGGATCTGACAAAGCCAAAGAATATTCCTTCGGCTTATACTCCTCATCCTTGTCAAAAGCAGACACATCGATCGCAGACACATCTACGGAAATATCGATCAGACCGCTGTCAAGCTTATTCAAATCGGTACGGTTGCCTTCCAAATGCAATGTCACAGTGGGCAATTCGCCACTGGTGATCATCAACCCCCGCTGCTCCAATAAATATTCGCCCTGGATCTTAACGGGAACATTATAAAAGTACTTATCGGAATTGGGACTGACTACTGTGACCACATACAACCACAGCACCACAGAGATTCCGGCAGACAGGAGGATCATAGGGATCTTACTTTTCTTCATTGTGATCTTTTCCTCCCTTTTCCGTCTTTTGCAGTTTTTGCTTCAGCTTTACCACCAGATTTTCTTCCTGTTCTTTTTCCGGAGGACACAGCTCGTTCAGCAACAGCCGTTCCAGCATTTGAGGCGCCAGGTGGCGCTTGAGAACACCGCCTACCGCAACCGAGATGGCTCCGGTTTCCTCCGATACCACTACCGTAACCGCATCGGTTACTTCGCTGATGCCTACCGCTGCCCGGTGACGGGTGCCCAGATCGGCACTCAGGTGGCTGCTTTCAGATAATGGCAGCACACAGCCGGCAGCAGTCACTCTGCCGTCACGGACGATCATTGCGCCGTCGTGGAGCGATGCCTTGGGGAAAAACACGTTGCGGATCAGCTGTTCGGAAACCTGACCATCAATCATCGTTCCGGATTTAAAATATTCTTCCAGGCGGCTGTCCCGGGCAAAGACGATCAGCGCACCAACTCTCTCACGGCTCATAGTTTCACAAGCCTTCACCGTCTGAGAAATCACCGGGACCATCTCCTGCTCCGGCTTCTTGAGGCCCAGGAAGGTCTTGAGCTTTATGTTGGTCATGTGGTCGAGCATTCTGCGCAATTCCGGCTGGAACAGCACCACCACCGCCACAAGACCTACTGCCAACAGCTGACTTAAAATAAAGTGCAGCGTGTACATTTCCAAAAATTCTGTCAGCCAGGAAACCACCACAACGCCCACTATGACCCAGGCAATTCGGGCAGTACCTGTAGAGCGAAATATCGGCAAAAGCTTATATATCAGAAAGGCAACAATCACGATATCCAGAATGTCCATAATCTTGATTCCCGGTAACTGTTCCCAAAGCGACTGCAGAAAATCCATAGCAGTTTCTCTCCCATCCGAATGTATATCTTACCATTATGGCATAACTAGCCTATTATCTATCCTATTATAGCGGATTATGAGCTCTATGGCAATAGTTATTACAAATATTTTTTATGCAAAACCCACTTTATTCCGTCCAAAAATGCCTCTGTTTGCCAAGGTGTACAATCGTGTCCAAAGCTGACCCGTACCGTTCCGCTTTCCAGTGTACCTGCGCTTTCGTGTGCCAGCGGTGCACAGTGCAAACCCGCCCGGACCGCAATACCTTTTTCTGCAAGCTGACCGGCAAATTCCTCACAGTCGCAATTGGGTAAAAAACTGACCGTCCCCCCTTGATGTGGACCTGCAAACACCTGAAACCCCAGTTTTTTCAGTGCCTCAGCACAACGCTGTGCCTGCACACGTTCTCTTGACAAAATCTGATCCGTACCCGTTTTCAGAAGATAGGAGATCCCCGCCTCCAAGCCGGCAATCCCCGGTACATTCAGTGTACCCGCCTCCAAAAGATCCGGCAGCTCCTCCGGCATCTGCTGCTGGCGGGACATACTGCCGGTACCGCCAAAAATCAGTGGCTTCGGCCTCTGCCCACAAAGCAATATCCCGGTCCCCTGAGGTCCCAACAAACCCTTATGCCCCGGCATTGCAATAAATGCAGCACCCAACCGCTGCAGGGATATTACTGAGACCCCTGCCCCCTGTGCCGCATCCAGCACAAAGGGAACACTGTACTTTCTGCATAATTGCGCCATCTCCTCCACAGGCAAAAGATACCCAAACACATTGGATGTATGGGTAAATACCGCAGCACGGGCACCGGACTTTAATGCCTTTTCAAAATCATACAAAGTATCCTCCGGGTCAAAGAGCTTCCGTCCCGCCACCGTTACCTTCGCTCTCAGCGCATAGAGCGGGCGGGTCACCGCATTGTGTTCAAATCCGGAAATGACCACCGGGTCACCCGGCTCCACCAGGCTTCGGATGGCTATATTCAAACCGTGGGTGCAGCTGGAAGTAAAGGCCACCTGCTCCGGCTGACAAGAAAACAGCCGGGCAGCCTGCTGTCTGCATCTGTAAACTGTATTGGCTGCTGCCATAGCTGCGGGATAACCGCCTCTGCCTGGATTTGCGCAGGTAAACATCGCCCGGCGAACCGCATTTGCAACACCCACCGGTTTATGCAGCGTTGTCGCTCCGTTATCCAGATAGATCATACCGCCAATTCCTCAGTGCTTCCGTTTTCCCGGCGCAGGTAAACCTTACGAAACGCTACATTCTGATTTCGCAGATGCGTCACACTCTCAAGCACATCTGCCTGCCGCAGGCGCAGGCTGTATCCGCAACCCTGTTCTTCCATCCATTTTGGTGTACGCTGTATCGTAGCAGAAATGCCTGCCCGGCGCAAAACGCTCTCGCCCCGTTGTGCCGGCGTGACCGAACGAAAAGTAATCAGACAATAATTCATAGCAAAACCTCCCGGACTAATCTATGTCCGGGAGGTCGAAAATGTTCGATTTTCAGGTTTCTGTGGGCAGTACGCGCGCCTGTTTCATTACCTCCTGCAACTGCGCGGCAGATACCTCTGCCCGTAAATAATGCCGTCCGGACACAGGAATTACAGTGCCCTTTCCTTCTGCAAGAACAGATAGCGGTGGCGCATTCAATTGCCGGAAGCATTGAAGCTTCTCAGGTGGCAGTGGAAGGCTTAGCCTACCTTCTCCGGTTTTATGCCAGTAGACCACCCAGTTTTCCTCTTTGCGGGTAAACCGGAAAGCACAAATATCCGGCTCCGTTTCCATAGGCCAGTAGGGACAAAGCTCATATTCCCCCTCCTCATTGATCAGAAGGGTGTATTCTTCTTTTGCCTCCCGCAGCATTTGTTTTTGTTCCGGAGTCAGCCAATTCTTCGCCCTGACATCTTCCCAGCGGCGCATAACCTCCAGATTGTCTGCTGTCCGTGCATTCGCCTCGAAGCGTTCCGGGTATCCTTTTATGGTAGCCGGACAATCCCAAGCCGCTGCCCGGCTGGTGCCAAATTCGTAAATATCCGGTTGGGTATCCGGATAATACTGCCACCAACCAAAATTAACCCGTGTAAAATCCTGTGCGGTTCTGGGTGCCTGAGAAAAGGGATGTTCCATCAGCTTTTCCTTAAACTCTGCTGTGGGAAACACATCAAAAGCGTTGCCGCCACTGAGTATGTGCCAGCTGAAATGGGCTTTTGCCGCACCCTCACAAAACAGCGGAGGTGTATGGAATTTTTGATACACTCTGTACTGGGCGTTGGGAATGTGGAACGCAAAGGGCGGGTTTGTACCCTCAGAGCCATCCATGTAAGCAAAGGAAAAGCCTGCGTTATATATAGCTGCCAGCTTATCTGCGATCTCGTCCTGCAAATCTGTATCCTGGTCCAGGTATACGCTGGTTGCACAGTATTCGCTGACATCCAAAACGCCGCCTATCAGCCCCTTTTCGTGGGCCTGCCGCATTTGATTCTTGCTGCGGGTACAGCCGGTAAAGCAGTAGGGTCGCGTTTTTGTATAGCCGGTGTATTCTATGATCTCTCCACCAAAACGAAGCAATCGGCAGCCATCCGTCATAGGCACTCCGGCAGGATTCTGATCCACCCACAGAATCGTATCTTTTTCCTTCACCGGTTTGCTAAGTGTAAAATACCGTTTGAGCCGCAGCCGAGGATCTGCAACCGGTGTGCAGTAGCGGCTTTCTAGACCGATGTGGGTATGCAAAAAATGCAGGCCAGGCAAAATACCGGCAGCTTTAATCTTTTCAATAACTGCCTTTACATCTTCAATGCCACCGGGATAGCTGTCGTTAAAATCATAGTTTCCGATCAAGCTCCAGCTGTTGCGCTCCTTGACAAACACACCGTAGTGCAGAAGCATCAGCCGAAAACCGCCTTGCTTTGCATACGCAATATGGGTATCGATGGTTTTAATATCCGCTTTTCCTACCCAATAGATCGATGCATTCAGCAGCGGGTCGCGGCGGCTTTTTGCTCCCCGTGGCAGCCCATAATCCCGCTCCACTGCATCAATAGCATCCAAAAGCCGGGATGTCTGCGTCACAATCAGTGCCGCGCCCATACCCTCCAAGCCGATTTTATGCTGCAGTGCAGCATACATCAGGTGTCCATCCGGGATAGCGTCACTGCCAATCAGTGTGCAGGGTGATGTTCCCAGTACATTGACCGCCACCTGATCGTCAAAGGCAACATTCAACCAGTTGCCAAAGCCGGTCCGCTGCGCTACCGGCAGCTGCAACAACCGCATTGAAGCAACCGGTGGTGTATCCATTGTCAGTCCCTTGTAACCATCCTCTTTTACCAAAAAATTCTTTAGGGTAAAGCCGATGTACATAGGCTGAATATTTACTGCAATCACCGCTTCATAAGGAACCAATGCAAAGGATACGATCAGCAGGTCACCCTCCTTACGGATGCCGGCAGCAGGAAATACCGTTTCCTGCGTAGGATATGCAAGCTTCAATTCATTGTTGTAAAGCCGATCCTGCGTCACTGACAGCAGCGGAATCTGCATCTCTTCCCGAATGCACTGGATGCCGTCTTTCTTATGGATCAGGCTTTTCACTATGGCATCCGCACCGATTTCCAAACGGAAACCGTCATTTTCCAAGATGATATCTTTCATAGCCAACTCCTTAGAAATTTAACGCTTGTAAGTTGATCAGTGCGATCTGTCTGCAGCCGTTTTGGGTGGTGTCGTAGCTTACCATACTGCCATCAAAAACAAATCGGTTATGCAGATCGCAGCGAATGTCCGGATTTGTGGGGATCACAGTTTTTGCGCGAAACAATGTACGGCAATTTCCTGTCTGCAGATTGATCGCCTCAACAGAACGGTAACCGTCCCGGGGGTAGGTATCGCCGATAATGTATTTTCCGTCAGGTGAAATATTACAGTGTAGGTCTGTTTCTCCTCCACGGTGAAACAGCGGCATATCGAATTCTTGCCAACTGCCGTCCTCCACACAAATACGGTACAAGCTTTTCTTGTCGGGATTTTCCGCGCTGCAATGGGCAAAAACATACCGGTCATTCGCCCAGATATAGTGAGAAACATAAGTTCTGGAAAGCAGTACCCGGATATTTCCCTGCAGGTCACCTGCCAGCATAGTCGTTTTCCAGCCTTTGACACCGGGAACGGGGAAATTGCGCAAAAGTGCCACATATTGCAAGGAATCCGGACTAAAGTTAATATGATTTATGAGGATCTTCTGTTCCGGAGGATAGCCGCAGATCTTTGCAAGACGATCGTAAGACACCAAAAGCCGGGAATCGCCTTTTTTCATATCCATCAAGAATATTCCGTCATTTACCGGTGCATTAACATCTGCATTTTCATCCGTTGCAGCTGCATAACCGTAGCCGGCACGAAATGCGTAAATCCGACCAAAGTTCACGGAAAGTCCCCATTTTCCGTCTCCGGAAACGGTTGCTGCAGGCCGATCCGTATAGCGTTTTTCTCCGGTTTCATAGTTGTGCATTACAGTACAGCAGTTATCGTTATAAAAGCAATTGTAGAACACCGTATTCGCAAGATAGGGATGATATTGGAGCAGTGCCCCCTGCTGGAAATTCCAGGCTGTCGTTTCTCCAAAGGATATAAATCTGCCGTTTTCCAAATACCCTATCTGAGCCATATCCTCTGCGTTAGGCAGTCTGTCCATAAAAGGCACTCTATGTGCCAAATGACGATTTCCCTGGGTTGCCCGCAGATCGTAATAGCCGAAAAAATAATGGGCACCGTCATCCGGAGTTATGATTTTCGCCGACCGGTAATGATCACTCTGAAATGCCATAGTTTACTCCTTCTGTCCACCATCTGTGTACATTTTCTTTACCGTATAGTAAGCCATTTTCGGCTTGCGGTATTCATTCAGAATGCCCTTGTTGTTATAAGTCCGGGCTCTGTCCAGTCCCATTTTGCGGCAGGTACGAATATCGCAAAACTGCCACACATACATACCGGCAACCATTGGATCGTTAAAGAAGACATCCATACAGCTTTCCAAAAGCTGTGCCTGATACTCTTCCGTCCCCCGCAGATCATCGAAGGTATGATGCCCGTAGATGGCTGCGCCGCCGAACTCGCTGTAGATCACAGGTTTTTCCATCACACCCAGTTCCTTCAGCCGTTGTCGGGTAGCATCCAGATCCTGCTGCCACTCGTCCCGTTTGCCAAAGTACCAGCCCACATAGCGGTTGATGCAGATAATATCGCAAAGCTTATAACCCAAATCTTCCATCGGTTTACAGGTGGCATACGTCACAAGGCGGTTGCCGCCCTGTTCCTTTAAAAAGCGGTAGTAAGTTTCTGTCAGTGCCAGCGACGCATCAGAATCCACACCGATCTCATTGTGCATACCCCAAATCAAAATACAGGGATGATTGTAGTACTGTGCCACCATCTCCTGATGCATCTGCAATCCCCGTTGTATCAATTTCGGGGTCAGTACATCGCCGGCAAAGCCATTGCCCCACATAGGGATCTCACTCCAAAACGGCATACCCGCGCTGTCCAGCATATCTACAAAAAGCTGGGAATTGGGATAGTGGGAACCACGAAGTGCGTTACAGCCCAGATCCCTGAGAATATCCATATCCCGCTTCATCAGCCCTTGCGGAAATGCCATCCCCCAATCCGGATGCTCCTCGTGACGGTTGATACCTTTAACATACCACAAATTACCGTTAAGATAGATCCGGTTGCCACGCACCTCCACCCGCCGAAAGCCGGTTTGATCCCGCAGATCATCCGCATCCGTGGTGCAAACGATCTCGTACATCTGCGGATCATCCACATCCCAAAGGCGGGGATTTTCCACCGTAAATACCGGTGTGGTAACGCAGAAATATGTATTGCCTTCCAGGGTATGCTGCCTGTTATACACAAGCTGCTCCCCCAGTTTCACAGTGATGTTTTCTGTCTTTTCTTCCCTGTCTGCATTGTAAAGTTCCAGTACAAACTTACCCTCCGCGCAGGAAAGGTCTTCCGTCAGGATATATTCCATCCGGGCGGACAGCACGCAGATGCCCCGAAGCTTTTCTGCCGTTACGCTGCGGGTAATGCCACCGTAATGGAACCAGTCGGTTTTCTCCCGGGGAATAGACATATCATCATACCGGACAGTCGCTCGGACGGTTACAGTATGCCAGCCGCAGGCAACCTCCGGCAGAATGAAGGAAAATTGCGTAAAGCCACCATAATGGTATCCCAGCTTTACTCCGTCCAGCCACACATCTGCCTCGGTCATTACCGCGTCGAAGCACAGCCTCAGGCATCCACCTTCCCAATAGAATTTTCTTTCATACCATGCAGATCCCTCATATTCCAAAAGCCCCAGCTGGGTATTCCATACGGAAGGCACGGTTACTTGCTCCGCTGTAGGAAGTCCTTTCTGCCAGCCGTTTGCCTCCCCGATCTCTGCAGGATCGGTGCAAAAAGACCAGATGCCATCCAAGTCTTGACACTGCCGTACTATATGCTGCGTAAATAGTCTGTTCATAACCGCTACCTCCTTTTATTGCAGTTTCAGCTTAACACAATTTTTCAGTAATTTCTACCAATATATTGTGGTTTTCCCTATATTGATACTGAATTATTGCTTTTTTGCACACTGTATGATATTCTTTCTTTCAGAGGTGATAAAATGATTCGGATTTATCGGCACAGCGAGGCAACCCCTCTATATAGGACCGAGTTACATACACATCAGGAGCACGAGCTTTATTTTCTGATATCCGGTCAAAGACGCTACTTCATTCATCATTCCATATACGATCTCTCCCCGGGAAATATGACGATCATCCCAAAGGGAGTCCTTCACAAAACCGTTTCTCAAAATCATCAGGGCTATGACCGGTTTGTGCTGTTTTTCTCTGACGAAGATCTGCACTTAATTTCCGACGCTTTGGGAGTTGCCGATTACGAGAAACTGCTGAAAATCGGCTGTATTCGTTTTCCCCTGGACGTTGCGGAGCACATTGCCGCCCAACTAAAGCAAATGCACCGGGAATATACCGCTAAAACTCCCCTGTGTTCTGTTTTTTTGTCAGCGCAACTGCAATTGATTCTACTGACCGTTCTTCGCAGCAGCACGCCGCAACCGGTATGTACGGAAAATACTGCGGAAAAAGTCCAAATGGTCGCCAGATATATCAACCAAAACTTTCGCTTCCCCCTCACACTCCACGATGCCGCCCAAATGGCGTGCCTGGAAGACACATACTTTTCCAAACAGTTCAAGGCCTTGACCGGCTTTGGTTTTTTAGATTACCTGACGCAGATTCGGATTCAGGAAGCACAGCGATTGCTAAGCTGTACTGACCTTCCTTTAGGAGACATTTCCGACCTATGCGGCTTTTCCGGCAGAAACTATTTTGGTGATGTATTTAAACGCTACACCGGTCTATCCCCCACCGCATACCGCAAGGCAAATAAAGCATAAGCCCTCCCAGATGCATTATCCGGGAGGGTGTTTTTATACTCTTTGCAACCAAAACCGCTTCAAATTCCGGTTTATCGAGCGATTACAATCTTCGTTGTCATTGCGAACCAGTGACCGATGTCACTGGTGTGGCAATCTAAAAACCAAGTGTTACCAATAGATTGCCACGCCAGTGTGCGCACTGGCTCGCAATGACAATTTAGTTATACGAATTTGAAATAGCGCGATAAATTGGAAATTAGTACTCCTCCAGCAGGCAAACTGCGTGGCAGGACATACCGGATCCGTCACCGGTAAAGCCTAACTTTTCCTCCGTAGTAGCCTTCACATTGACTTGAGAAGGATCAATTCCCAAATGCTTAGCAATGTTTTGCTGCATTTGAGGGATGTAGTCCTTCAGCTTGGGTTTTTGGGCGATCATTGTCACATCAATGTTGCACACCTTGTAACCGGCAGCGGTAATTTTTTCACCTACAATTGCCAAAAGTTTTCCGGAATCCGCCCCTTTATAGGCAGGATCTGTATCCGGGAAATGCCTGCCAATGTCCCCCAAGCCTGCCGCACCCAAAAGCGCGTCAGAAACAGCGTGCAGCAGTACATCCGCATCCGAATGTCCCAAAAGACCCAGTTCATAGGGAATCTCCACACCGCCAAGGATCAGCTTCCTGCCCTCCACCAGCCGGTGTACATCATAACCGTGTCCTATCCTCATTGCATTTCCTCCAGTAACATCTGTGCGATCTTCAGATCCATTGGGGTCGTCACCTTAATGTTGCGCTCGTCTCCCTCTACGATCTTGATCCGCATTCCCATCCGTTCTACCGCAGAACAATCGTCCGTGATGGCAGCGCCGTCCTTCCGCGCCTTTGCCAGCGCACCCAACAGCAGATCCATGTCAAACACCTGAGGAGTCTGCACCGCCTGCAGGCGGCTTCTGTCAGGAGTTGCCCGAACCACAGCACCGTAGACAACCTTAATGGTATCCTTCACGGGAATGGCCGGTGCTGCCGCACCGTAAGTGTTGGCTGCCCGGACGGTTCTGTCAATAACCTCCCAGGTGACCAGCGGTCTGGCACCATCCTGTACCGCTACCAATTTTACTTTCTTTGATAGTGCTTCAAGACCATTTTGAACGGATTCAGCTCGGTCACTGCCACCAACTACCACTGCCTGAACCTTATCAAAGCCTTCGCACAGCTTGCTGATCGGCTCCAAAAGGTCTTCTCTTGTAACAATAACGATCTCCCGGATCGCATCACACTGCTGGAATGTACGGACAGTTCGCACGATCATCGGTTCTCCGTCCAGCGGTGCCATTACTTTATCAATGCCGCCCATTCGGGAAGCATTGCCTGCTGCCACGATCACCGCACCGCAGTATTTCAGCTTCAGCACTTTTCGCGCCTCCTTGGATATGGCTTTGATATTCATTCCATCACAACTCCACAATCAGTTTTTTGTAGTATTTGCCCCGTTCCATAAAGTTTTTGAACTGGTCAAAGGCAGCACAGGCGGGGCTCATCAGAACCACATCACCGTCTTTTGCTGCTGCCGCAGCTTTTTTCACCGCATCGGTAAAATCCGCACAGTCCACAAGCTCTGGATTTCCGGGAGCGTAACCGGGTGCATTTTCAATTGCTGCCCGGATCTTGGCAGCTGTAGCACCATTCAAAAACACCGTCTTAACGTGCTCCAACACCTCAGGTCCCAAAACATCAAAGGGAATGTTTTTGTCATAGCCACCGGCAATCAGCAGCACCTTTTCCGGGAAGCTGCGCAAACCTGCTATGGTGCGGCTGGGGGAAGATGCGATAGAATCGTTATAGTAGCGGACACCGTCTTTAATGCGAACCAATTCGATCCGATGCTCTACACCGCCAAAGGTCTTAGCCACCTGCCGGATCACATCATCCTCCACCAGACCTTCCACCGCTAAAATGGCAGCCATATAGTTTTCAATATTATGGACACCGGGCAAAAGGATATCCTTTGCATCCATTACAGTCTGTCCGTCACGGATCAACAAATCCCCATCCATACAGATACCGTTGTCGGTTTTTCCCAGACGGCTGAACCAACGGGTCTTACCGTTACCGGTAAAGCTAGCGGTGATCCCATTGTCCGCATTTAAAATCAGCGTATCTGCCTGGGACTGAAATTTAAAAATATTCTTCTTGGCTTCCACATATTCATCCATATCCTTATGGACATCCAAATGGTTGGGCGCAAGGTTCGTCACTACTGCCACATTCGCACTATGGGTCATATCCATCAGCTGGAAGGAGCTAAGCTCAACAACGGCAAAGTCCGCTTGTTTCATTTGGTCGCAGATGGGCAGTAAAGGTGTACCGATGTTGCCGCCCAGCCACACAGTCTTCCCTGCCGCTTTGAGCATTTCCGCAATCAAAGTGGTGGTCGTGGTCTTGCCGTCAGAACCGGTGACCGCAACGGTCTTACAGGGACACAGCTGGAAGAAGACTTCCATTTCACTGGTAACCTGTGCGCCTTTTTCGCGCAGTTCGACCAGGGCAGGATTCTCCGGGTGCATACCGGGTGTGCGAAATACAATGTCTGCCGTCAGATCCTCCAGGTAAGTATCGCCCACCTTCAAAGTGCAGCCCAGTTGTTCCAGTTCCAAAACCTCTGCATCCAGCTTCTCCCTGGGGGTGCGGTCACAGCCGGTTACAGTACAGCCGTAACGCAGCAATAGTTTAACCAGCGGTCGGTTGCTGACACCCAAGCCAAGCACAACTATCTTCTTATTCTTAAGAGATGTAAAATAAGCATCAAAATTCATAGACATCAAAACGCACCTCGTCTTCTTCAAATTCCAATTTATCGAGCTGTTTCCAATTCACACAACCCAATTGTCATTCCGAGCCAGTTCGCAAACTGGCGTGGGGAGCGATGGGAGCGCCGCCTGTGGCGGATGAAGCGACCTGAGCGAGTGGCAGCGGTCTGTGTGCAACGCAGGCGTTTCATCGCCAAGGCGCACACAGGGTACCGCAACAGGGGCATCTCCCGATTAAAAGCAAGACTTTTCTTTTTCGATTTTTCCGGTGCCTGCGGGCGGCGGTACTTTCTGGTTTCGCACAGAAAGTACCCAAAGATGCGACCCGGGGAGGCGTTGAGTTGTTAGCTCCCGCTCCCAAAGCCACCCTCCCCGGGACCCCTCCCGGCGCGCACTTTCGATGGTGCTATACAAGGTTTCGGTGCATCAAGG
>JAZNRQ010000092.1:0-36422 GCA_045590735.1 Faecousia sp.
CGAGGCTTTGATATAATAGAATAGTTGGTATTGATTGTCGTGAGGGTCCACCTGTTCCCATCCCGAACACAGAAGTTAAGCTCACGTACGCCGACAATACTTGGCGGGCGACTGCCCGGGAAGATAGGTAATGCCAACACAAGCCCCGACAGAAATGTCGGGGCTTTCTCTTATATTCATTTGTAAGATTATACGATCTTCCGCGTCTAATAAGTGAGGAGGTGAGAATATGACTGATTTTGAGCAGATTTATTCTATGTACTTTGCTGATGTTGAGCGTTATCTGCTGGCGATAACGAAAAATGCGGATTTGGCAGAGGAACTTACCGCTCAAACTTTTTTTCTTGCATTAAAGTCTTTGTCAAAATTTCAGGGACAATGTGATATTCGAACTTGGCTTTGCGCGATTGCAAGAAACTGTTATTTCTCACATCTTCGAAAGATGCGTCCAACAGTTTCTATTGATGAATTGATAATTCCGGACATCGGGCCGTCAATTGAGGAGCAATTATTTGATAAAGAAAGTGCTATGCATATTTGTCGATATTTACATAAATTGCCGGAACCCTATAAAGAAGTATTTTACTTGCGCGTGTTTGGACAGATGACATTTTCTGATATTGCCAACATATTTGGGAAAACACAAAACTGGGCATGTGTAACCTTCCATAGGGCAAGGCAAAAAATCTTTGACGCATTGGAGGAATCGAGATGAATAATGAATGTGATATTATTAAGGATTTACTTCCGTTATATGCTGAAAATTTAACAAGTGAGGCATCGGTTTCGTTTGTTCAGAATCACATTGCACATTGTGAGTGTTGCCGAGAGGCTTTAAGTAGATTTGAAGGAACGATGCAGATCGCTCCCGACACAAATGTAAATGCTCTTAAAAAGATGAAACTGAGACTTTGCAAGAGAGTTGTGTTACCTGTTATAACAACAATTCTGCTGTTTTTATCTCTGTTAACCGGAATTGTTATATCTGCAACCGTACCTGTATGGGCAACTGCAGAGGAAGCGATTATATTTGTGGAGCAAGAAGACAGCGGACGCATTCGGGTAAAACTATCAGATTCTGTTTGCAGTATTAATTATATGGAGGGCGGTCGTTTTAGTTGTAAGTCCGTTCGATTTGATTGGCTTTTAAAATTCTATCGAGAAAAGATTTTTAACACGCAAGATCACGATTTGTATTTCGATTTGGATGCAGATGATTCTCTATGGTATGCTGGCCAATATGTAGACGAAGCAGATACCCTGTTGTGGGGGAAAAATGAGATTTCTACAGATGGTGTCTATTATGAAGAAATTGACCAGTCACTGAAGCATACAACGATAATCAGCTTGTGCCTGGGAAGTCTAGTGTTAATATGTGGAGCCATTTTCCGGAAAAAGAAATTGCATACGCCACTTATGATATTATCAGCATTATTGCTTACTTATGGCATTTCCGGCATATTTGTTACAGGGGGACATTTTGGGGAAGTATGGATTCCAATTTTGAGATTTAATAATGTAGTTAAGCAGTATTTTGCGGTTGCGATAATGACATTTGTAAGCTTTATTACAGTAATTAGTTGTGGCTTGCTTGTAAAAATCTACAGAGACCAATAAAAACTAAAGTACACACTTATAGAGGCCGTTTATATTGCAATCTGAGTGCGTTTATGCTATTATCTTAATGGTTCTTGGCAAACAGGAGGTGCTTGCTATGAAAAAACGCATTTGGATCTGTGTTCTTATAGCAATTTTTAGCTTCTTTTCTTTGGTTGCTGCATTAAATTTGACGGACAGAGCAACAGCTGTCAGTGGCGATGTAAGTGCGAAATGCTCCTTTCAGGACAGTTGGCACTTTCGGATGGCACTTTTTCCAGAGGAAATCCATAGCGTAGGCTTTGCTTGCCCTGTTTCTGAGAAATTTTCTGTAAGAATGGGTGGTTTGACATATTGCCTTGCAACGGATGACTGCGATAGCGTTTATATACCGGAATTAAATCTTTACTATAGTGTCAGCCCAGATAATCACAAAAAACTGCATAATTTGTTTGCTGAATATGACTTGCCACAGCGGTAAAAAAATTAACGCCCGTTCTTTGGAACGGGCGTTGTGCATTATATTCCTTTCAGGAGATTCAGTATGCTGTTACAGATCAGTGCAATATTCTGATGATCAAAAACGGTGTCTTTTGCGGTGTGAATGCGATCCATATAATAGCCAATGAACTTTTTGCGCTTCAGCGCAGCAATCGCTACGGATTGCTTGAAGCCCAGCTGATCAGAGGGGTAGTATGTTTTTTCTGCGTTGGAAAATAGAATGGATTTTGTATCAGTAGGAAGAAATGCGTTTTTGATCTGATCCCCGTAATTCTTTCTGGCGGCTTTATTGGCACTGACCAAAATGTGGTCACCGTCCGAAACACAGTCAAGGTTGATCAAAAGCTTGTTTTTCATCTGCTTTTTGAATTTGCTCCGGAAGTAGGAAGAGCCAATCAGACCGGTTTCTTCGTGATCAAAGAAAACGAAAGCGACTTTATTGCGCTGTGTGTCATCCAGCTGTGTCAGCAGTTCGCACAGCGTGATCACACCGGATGTGTTGTCGTTGGCGGTGTGCTTGTTGGCAGGTCCGCAAAGCAATAAAAGGCAATATGCCATTATAGAGCCGAAAGTTATGAACCACTGTGTCCCAAAATCCACATATAGAAATTCCAGCCCAATATTAAGCAGGAACATCAGCACGATCAGCGGCAAGCACAGTAAAATGCTGTAAAGGATCGTCAAAAGCGGGTTTTTCGGTGTGATAAAATTGGGCACGGGGAGTCTGGCACAGGTGTCGTAGTGTGCCGTCAGCACTACTTTCGCACTTTCCACATTACCAATAATAATGTTGCGACACTTGGGAAAACCGCCTTTTTGAACAGTAAGCGTTGGAAAATGCTCCTTTAAAAGTTCAATAAAAGCTTCTTTTTGCTTTTTGGATTTTCGCACCTGGTGCTTTTCCAGGATCTCATTGCTCAGAGGGGTCATTATAAAATCCTTCTTTCTCTATACGGACTTTGCTTTTTCGTACTTTCCTTTTAATATAGCCACCGCATACAAGCCAGAGGAATACAGCAGCGCAGGCAAGGCTTACCTTCCAACCAAGAGAAAATGCAGCGTTGTGATACACAAAAACAACCTTATGATCGCCGGCAGAAAGTTGTACACCTACCATTGCATCGCCAATGGTTTCAATTCTTGCGTTTTTGCCGTCCACGATGGCGCGCCAGTTGCCGTTTTGCGGTATTGAGGTATACAGTACACCGTCCCGGTTACAATGGATCGTGCCTTCAATTCGAGTGTTGCGGAACTTTGTCAGCTGAAGTGTCGATGCGTTTAAAACATCGTAACACTCCCAAAACAGGTCTTCGTTTAAAACCGCGGCATTTAAAGTGATGTTGCCCCGCTCGCCCTTAGCGCAGGTAAGCTGCACTTCAATGGTATCTCCCGGTGCTACCTGTGAAACGGATAGAGATTGGGGGATGCTGTAGGTTTCGTTATAAAGCGATTCACCGTTCTTTTTTAGAGAAATCTTGTTTTTCTTGCTTTGATTCAGGCTGATGCACATAAAACCCTCTTGCTCCGGGGTATAGGTGTAGGTTACTGTTCCTGCCTGGTTTGCGTCGACGGTATAAGAGCAATAGCCACTGTCGTTTTGGGTATTGATGTTTGCGTTTTTGCCGGTGACGATCATATCCTCGCCTTCCAGAAGCTCCCAAACATCATAAGGAATTCCTGTGGCAGTAGTAAGCAGCTCATTTTGGAAAATGAATACATTTCCGGCAGTGGGAAAATCCAAATTGATCAGCTCTTTTTCTGCCAAAAAGCCCAGCGGCAAATAGGCCACATTTTCCAATAAATGAACCTTGCTAAATTGCTGAATATCATCAAAATAAGGATTTTCTTCCACCTTATCCTGCCGTTCCAGCATATACTTGATGTTTAAAAACAGATTGGCAACCGGGGATGCTTCTTCGTAGCAATAGCGGTTATAGGAGTCCTTTGCTCCGTAACCCAAGGCCTTCATAAAGCGTGTTACGCGGACGTTGGCGGAGCTGGTGAAGGCAGAGATGCCGTTATAACCGTTTAACGCACCGTCGTTCAACGTTTGGGAGTGGGTCGTTTCGGTGCGGTAGAACAGGCTGCCTTCCTCTCGTTCTTCCATATAGCGAATGATTCCATCAGTATAGATCGTGCCTCTCGGGTAATCGGTAACTGTGGTTCCGGTAAAGGCAGCACCGAAATTCACCAGGTTCAGTGCGATCTCCACCACGATCATACCCCATAGGATGAATTTGCTGATGCGTCGGTTGATTTTGCGGTTTTGCACATATTGCCGCTTGTTCTCTATGGTTTCGTAGGATTTGGGACGGCGCTGCAAAAAGGGATACAGCAAAGCAACACCGTACATCAGAATGAACGCACCGTTATATGCCCAATAGACCGGATCTTCCAGATCTTCCACGCAGAAGGCAAAGGTTACAGCCAGCAGCAGTGCCGAAATCACCTGCCAAAGCCGGAATCGGCTTCGCAGCAGGTATGCCCGGTATGCCATATAGAGCATCACAAAGCTGTAGAGGAAACTGAATCGGTAGGGGATCATATTTGTAAAATGAAAACCGTGCCAAATATAATCCAGCTGCCGGATAATAAAACTCACATTGAAAAACAGCAGCAAAAACAAGCTGCACAGCTTATCCCGGAACTTAACTTGCTTGGTGCTGATGAAAAGGAAAGCCAAAATGTTGGTGATGACACCGCAGTACAGATTGGGAAGACCTTCCTTAAAGGTAGGCTTCAACGCACCGTTTGTGTTGCCGGCTACCAATGCCATGGTTTTCCAAAGTCCGGTAAGGGTATCGTCGTCGGTCATATTCAGCTGAAATGTGGTGGGGAATTTATTGACGCTGGAATAGGTGGTTTGCAGTGCGGCATAGGCAGGCAGCTCCAAAAAAGCGGTCATACCGATAGCCAATGCGGAGTAGAAAACCATATAGCCGATATCGGCAAAAAGCTTTTTAAACCCCTTCCAACGGCAGATCTCGTATGCCACGCATATCAGCACTACAAAAATACAAGTAAACAGACCGATATAGTAGTTGGTGGCAATGGAGAAAAAGAGGGACAGCACATAAAGAATGAATTTTCTGCTTTGCAGCACCGATATAGTACCCAGTGCCACCAGCGGAAGCAATGCAAAGGTATCCAGCCACATAATATTCCACTGGTATCCCAAAGCCCAGGCGCAAAGTGCGTAAAGGCTGCCGAAAAGAACAATGGAGAAGTCGACCTTGTGAAAGAGCTTGTTAAGAAAAATTGCGAAGAACAGTCCGGCAAAACCCAGCTTAATAGGCATCAGCAGGGAAAAGTACTCCAAAAGAAATCCTTCCGGAATCAGAACGCTTAATAGATTTAAGGGGGATGCCAGGTAGTAGGCGATCAACCCCAGATAATCCATACCCATGCCTGCGCTCCAGTTGAAAAGCAAACTGTCGCCGCTGCGCAATGCTTTCCGGAAGGAGACAAAGAAGGGGTAGTACTGGTGGTACATATCGGAATACAGCATGGACGTTTTACCAAATGGTATAAATCCGCGAACTGCCATCACGATAAAAATTCCGAGAATCGGTGCAAGGAAAGCAAGCAATATATAGTTGATTTTTCGCTTTTTTAAAAGTGGAAGTGACATAAGTGTTCTCCCGTGCTTTCTAACTGGCTATATACCACATTATTCCCCGTGGTAAAAATTAAATCACGGAAGAGTGGTAAATTGGGGTGTGGCTTTTGTGGGAAACCACAATGGGAATATCTGAAAGGAATCTGACGGAGAAGGGGGTGTTTTCGGGAATGCCCAAAGTTTCCAAAAAGTCCGGAGCGTCCAACAAAGGAAGATCCTCTTGGCTGTTCAGCAGGCAGTGATGACGGTATACACCCAACCGCTGACCGGGGAAGGTAACCTTGACAATTCTTTTCTCCATATTTTCAAAATACAGCTCCGCAGTGATTTTTGCGGGCAGATAGGTGGTATTCAGGAAGGAAAACCAAAAATCTTCCTTATTTCCGGTGTTCAGTTCGGAAAACACCCAGGTTCTTGCACCGGCATCGTCACGACCCCGCTGATAGTTTTGCTGCAGACGGTATATGCCGGCAGGGTCCGGCGTGTAGGGGAGCTCCAAAGTCTGCTCTTTCTCACCGGTAATCAGCTCTTTGATCCCAAGTCGGGTCATCACATAGTTGGTACCTTCCCGGTAGGTGGTAAATGTGCGATAGGCCAAATCGATCTCCACGGGAAGCAGACAAACTTCCGGAGCAATAAAACGGAATCCACGGATCTGGGAATCCTCTTTACCACAACCGAAGCCGTGGTGGGGGACCTGCAGAATATCTGATTTCAGTTCATCGCAGTACCGTTCCGGCAAACATGCATCGCTGAAGAAACCGTCAGCTCCGAAGAAGATTCTTTGACCGCCCAGGTCCACTGTAAACATCAGGGAAGTTGCGTTGATATTTTTACTGCAATGAATGGTATCTTCTATTGTGGAGAAAAAGCGCAGTACAGCGTCGCCTACCCGGTAGCTTTGGCCGGTGTGAGGCATATAGACGGGTATATTTCGCTGCGCCACCTGACGGAAGAAACGCGTTAGGATCTGGGTGCCGGTAATTCCTTCTTCACCACTGTAGCGGGCGAAAACGCGTTCAACTTTTTCCAAGTTGGGATAGTGAATAAAATCATCCGCCTCGGGGAAGTGGAAGAAGAATTTTTGAATTTGCACCGCATCTGCGTATTTTTCCATAAAGGGAAAGAAACAGAAATAATGATCAGAGTGGGGGTGTGTGAAAATCCAGGCGGCAATTACAGGCTTTTCATAAGGGGAATCTTTTTTGAGCCGCGCGAACAGATTGTCAACATCTTTTTCGTATACATTGGCACCGTCGATAATTATCAAACGACCGTCAGAAAGCCGCATTACATAGGACATACCGTAGTCGCAAAGAAACAGTTGTGTTATACGGGGTGTGGTGCAGCAGGGAAGTTCCTGATCGGTATAGCTGAAATATTTGCAATCCTTTTCCGTTACCAAGTACAGTTGATTGGTGCCGGCAAAGTAATTGACAAAAACACCAAGATCATTCTGCTGAAAGGCAGCGTAGTTGCGGATCTCAGAACAATACTGCTCGGCTTTCTCGAAACCGTGATCTTCCAGCAGCCGGCAATAATCTCCAAAAGATGTTTTTCCAGCATTGGAGATCAGTGTTGCACGGCAGGTTTTGTTTGTCTGATTGTCCTCGTATTCGTGTTCGCCAAAGGCGGGGAAATGCAGCATATCCATACTGGGCACACTCCTTAATGTATATTACTCGTATTATACGGCAACCGCTCCATCAAGTCAAGAAAAATGAACCGATAAGAATAATAAATAACCCGGGCTTGGAACCAAGCCCGGGAGTGATTTACAGTATCAGACAGATTAAGCCGGTGGCGCCTTCGTTGACGATTTTGGTCAGGCTGCCCCGGAATTTTTCACGAACCTCATCGGGTGTGCGGATCAGTTTGGCGGTAAGACCCTCCTGGATCATCGCGTAGACGGATTTGCCGAAAATATTGCTTTCCCAAAGCTTATCCGGATCTTCGCCGGATAGGAAATCGATCAGATCCTGGGATTGCTTTTCGTCACCCACCATGGGTGTGATTTGGGTATCAATATCCACACGGATCATATGGATAGATGGTGCGCCTGCCCGCAGCTTCACACCGAAAGTGCCGTTTTTCTTCAAAAGCTCCGGCTTTTCCAGGGTCATTTGCTGAGCTGTGGGCATAACAATGCCGTAACCGGTGGCCTTTACAGACGACAGAGCATCGGAGATGGTGTCGTATTCCTGCTTGATAGCGGAAAGCTGCGTCAGAAGCTCCAGAAGCTGCGCATCGTTTTGAATGGGGATGCCTGCCCGGTTGCTTAAGATCTCATAAAACAGGGACTCGGGGAAGCCCAGAGCGCACACGACTGTACCGGTGGCAAGATCGATGCTGCGGACGGAAAAATCCAAAACCTGTTCCAGCTCCCGCAGTTGCTGCAGGGTCGCCTCTGCCTGGATCAAAGAGCTGACTTGCTCAGCGCGTAGTAACAGTGCTTCGTAAAGTGCTGCCTTAACCGGATGCTCCGGCTCTACCGCATCCATCCATCGGGGGAGATGGACATGCAGCTGCTGCATTGGGAATGCGTAAAGCAGTTGCCGCAGCAACTCCCGGATTCCCTCTGTATCCAAAGCCTGACAATCCACAGCTACAGCCTGCACGCCAAATTCGGTTCGCAACTGATCCCGCAGAGAGGTTGCCGATTCTCCATTGGGATCACGGCTGTTTACGATCACGAGGAAGGGCTTTCCGGTGGCTTTCATATCGGTAATGGCCCGTTTTTCAGCCCCAATATAGTCGCTGCGGGGAATGTCGGTAACAGAACCGTCGGTGGTGACCACAAAACCGATGGAGCTATGCTCCTGCATTACTTTTTGAGTCCCAAGCTCTGCCGCTTCCGGCATAGGGATCTCGTAGTCAAACCAGGGGGTAGTGACCATTCGTGGCGTGCCGTCCTCGTAAGCACCTGTGGCACCGTCTACCATATACCCAACAGAATCGATCATCCGTACCCGCAGACGAACGGTACCGTCGGGGGAGATCTCCACTGCTTCCTCCGGCACAAACTTCGGCTCACTGGTCATAATGGTCTTGCCCGAGCCGCTTTGGGGCAATTCGTCCTTCGCCCGCTCTTTCCTGTAGGGATCGTCAATGCAGGGGATCACCAATTCTTCCATAATTCGCTTGATCAGCGTAGATTTTCCGGTGCGCACCGGACCGACTACGCCGATATAAATATTGCCTCCGGTTCTGGCGGCAATGTCGGCATAAATGTTTTCCATAGGCAGCCTCCTTTTGCGGTTTACCACAGAGTATGTCCCCTGTGCAGAAAATAGAACAGGCATTTTAAAACCGCCATATTTCAATGGAATTTTCCTTGCGATTTTTAAAAATAGTATTTGACAAATGACACAATAACCTATATAATATCTAGGCACGACTAGGAAAAGGGGGATACTATGCGGTTGGATCTAAAAGAAATAATCCACTGCCCCGGTGCATCCGTAAGCTTTTCTGAGTCTGTGGATCTGAGCGATCTTTGTTATGGAACCAGCTACCCGGTCAGTGAACCTGTATACGCAAGCGGTACCGTTCGCAATACTGCGGACGTGCTGATGATGAAGGGTTCTGTCAGTACCCGTATTCACGGTGTGTGTGACCGCTGTGCCGGAGACTTTACCCGCGATGTGGAGATTCCGATCGATGTGGTTTTGGTCGAAGAGCTTTCCAACGAAGATAGCGAAGATGAGTGGGTATTTCCGCTGGAGGCCGGTACTGCTGATATGGAGGAGATCGTTCGGACGGTATTTGTTCTGAACTTTGATTCCAAGTTGCTGTGTAAGCCGGATTGCAAAGGTCTTTGCTGCCGCTGCGGTAAAAACCTTAATGAAGGTCCGTGCACCTGCCAGAAGGAACCGGATCCACGTTTTGCTGCTTTACGGCAGCTTCTCGAAAAGTAAGTAAAAGAAATGCTGTAAAGCAATCAACAGGAGGTGTCATCCATGGCTGTCCCTAAGTGTAAAGTATCTAAGGCCCGTCGCGATCAGCGCCGTGGTTCCAACTGGAAGCTGTCTGCTCCCAGCGTAACGGTTTGCTCCAAGTGCGGTGAGCCCGTTCAGCCCCACAGAGCTTGCAAGGCTTGTGGCAACTACAACGGTCGTCAGGTTCTGGCTGCCAAGGCTGACTAAGGCAGGAAAATTGCGTAAGCGCAGAGGAAGGCATCCGCCTTCCTCTTTTCCTGTTTTAAGAAGAATTTAATGAAAATTTTACGATTGCCAGCGGGATAATCATTGATTTACCTGCAGGTTTGTGGCATAATAATAAAAGTGTATGTTTTGTCGAAAGGAGTGACGGAGATGGCAAAGCCTTTGGTCGCCATTGTTGGACGCCCCAATGTGGGAAAGTCTATGCTCTTTAATAAACTGACCGGCCATCGTACCTCCATTGTTGAAGATGTCCCCGGTGTTACCCGTGACCGGATCTATGGAGATTGCGAGTGGTGCGGACGGCAGTTTTCTCTGGTGGATACCGGCGGTATTGAACCGGATACAGACAGCGATATGCTGAAGTTTATGCGCCGTCAGGCGGAGATCGGCATTGAACTGGCAGATTGCATCGTGATGGTTACGGATGTCCGCTCCGGTGTAACAGCGGCGGATGAGGATGTGGCAACTATGCTGCGCAAATCCGGAAAGCCTGTGGCGGTTGCTGTGAATAAATGTGACTCTGTAGGTCCTGTGAATCCGGATGTTTACGAGTTTTACGGTTTGGGTATCGGCGATCTGTTTGAGGTCTCTGCTGTGCACGGTCACGGAACCGGCGATCTGCTGGATTGGTGCCTTGCCAATATGCCGGAGGAAAACGAGGATGAGGATGAGGACGAGATCATTAAGGTCGCCATCGTAGGAAAGCCCAATGTGGGCAAATCCAGCCTCTTGAACCGAATATTGGGGGAAGAACGGGTGATCGTGTCCGATGTGGCAGGTACTACCCGGGATGCCATTGACTCCGCGTTTGAAAACGAAACAGGAAAATACTGCTTTATCGATACGGCAGGTATGCGCCGTAAGAGTAAAGTAGACGATATTATCGAAAAGTATTCCAATATGCGTACCATCAATGCCATTGAGCGTGCGGATGTGTGCCTGATCCTGGTGGACGCCAACGAGGGTGTCACGGAGCAGGATACGAAGATTGCAGGACTTGTCCACGAGGCAGGTAAGGCTGCCATCATTGTTGTCAATAAGTGGGACGCGGTGGAGGATAAGCAAACCAACACGATGCGGGATAAAGAAGCCGCTGTCCGTGATGGTTTGAGCTATATGACTTATGCACCTGTTGTTTTTCTGTCTGCACTGACCGGTCAGCGTGTGGATAAGCTGTTTTCTGTGATCCAAGAGGTACACACGCAGAACACCAGCCGCATCACAACCGGTGCGCTGAACAGCGTTTTGGCAGATGCGACGGCACGGGTGCAGCCGCCCTCTGATAAGGGTCGCCGTCTGAAGATCTACTATATGACCCAGGCGGGCACAAAACCGCCCCATTTTGTTATTTTCTGCAACGATGCACGGTTGTTCCATTTTTCCTATCAGCGGTATTTGGAAAACCAAATTCGCGAGGTATTTGGTCTGAAGGGAACACCTGTCCGGATCACCATTCGCCAAAAGGGCGATAAGGAGGAATAAGCTGTGTGGCTTTTTGTGGGGATCACCGTCGTGGTCGGTTACCTGCTGGGCAACCTGAACGGTGCGGTGTGCGTGTCCAAGGCATTTGGCGATGATGTCCGTACTCACGGCAGCGGCAATGCGGGACTGACAAATTTTATCCGCAATTACGGATCCGGTCGTGCCATTGCTGTGATTTTGATCGATGCCGGTAAAGCGGTTGCGGCTTGCCTGTTAGGTGGATTTCTGCTGCGGAATGATATAGGTTTTGAGGCAGGAAGCGCTCTGGGCGGTGCTGCGGTTATGCTGGGGCACGTACTTCCGGTATTTCTGGGATTCCGGGGCGGGAAAGGCATTTTAAGCGGCCTGTTTATTGCACTGGTGACGGATTGGCGGGTAGCGGTCATCATTTTGGTGGTGTTTGCGGTATTTTATCTGCTGACCCAATATGTATCCTTGGGTTCGGTACTGGCGGCAATTACCTTTGGTGTTGCCTTCGCACTGCTTCACTGGAATGACCCGGTAGTGATGTTTTGCGGCATCTTTATGAGCCTTCTTGCAACCATTATGCACGGTAAAAATATTGTCCGGCTTTTTAAAGGCCAGGAGAGAAAGACTAATCTATTTAAGAAATAGATTGCGAAACGGAGAAAGTTATGATAGAGAGACAGAGAAAAAAGCAACCCCAGCGGATATTCCGGCCCAGTCCTTTGATGATGATTCTGGGCTATACTTTGATGATCCTTTATCTGGAAACTGTTTTCCATTCTACGACCATAGGCACGATTGGCTTTGATATGGGTCTTGTTTACAGATTCCTGTTCAGCTTTGCCTTTGCAACCATTGGCTTTTTGCTGTCATCCATCTGCAAAAAGCAGATGGTCAATTATGTCATCTCTAATTTGTGGCTGGCAGTAATAACGGTTGTTTATATTGCGGTTTATTTGGTCATTAAGCAGTTTAAAGAATTCTATGATCTGAAAACAATGCTTAGCGGTGCAGGCGGCGCGCTGACAAATTACTTTGGTGAGCTTTTGAACTTGGTTTTTGTGCAGGGCGGTTGGTTTATTATGATCGTAATGGCACTGCCGCTGGTGGTGAACCTGGTGGTTCCGATGGTTGCACCGACTGTTTTGCATAATGCTTTTAAAATCAAGTGCCGCTTTTTTGACGCTGTCAAGCTTCGTAATTGGGTTATGTCCCTTGCTACCGGGGCACTTAGCTTTATTTTGGCAATGTTGTTGGTTGCGGTAGTTCCCCAGTACAGAACCACGTACTATGTAGCCGGTGGTGATAGCCAGTATCATTTCCGGGATGCCGTTTCTTATTTCGGCTTGCTTACAGGTTTGCGCCTGGATGTGGAGAATACGTTCTTTGGCGGCAACCAGGAATTTATCGTTCCGGGTGAAATAGAAATCCCCACAGAATCTGCGGATTCCACAGAGCCTTCGGTGCCCGGAGAAACCACTGAGCCTGTGATCGTCTACAAAGATAATGTTCAGGACATTGATTTTGAAGCACTGAATAAAAAGGCTTCCTCCAAAATCAAGAAAATCAATGACTATGTGGCTACGCTGAAACCCACAAAGCAGAATGAATATACCGGTCTCTTTAAGGGCAAAAATCTGATTTTCCTCAGTGCAGAAGCCTTTAGTGCAGAAGTGATCGATCCGGAGCTGACACCGACCCTTTACCGTTTGGCTACCAAGGGCATCCAATTTACGGATTATTACCAGTTTGGCGGTGCCGGTACCACCGGCGGCGAATTCCAGAATCTCTTTGGCCTGCTGCCTTCCAATGGCCAGTGCGTCAAAAAAACTGCCAAGTATTTGAATTATTATACTATGGGCAGTCAGCTGGACCGCTTGGGATATTACGGTAAGGCGTATCATAATAATTCCGGAACTATGTACAACCGTAATGTGACCCACAATAATCTGGGCTACTCTGACGGATTTACAGGTTACGAAGGAATGAAGGATTTTGTCTCGAAGGGATGGCCGCAGAGCGACTATGAGATGATCAGCGGCACGTTGCCCACTTATATCGACAAGCAGCCCTTTAATATCTACTATATGACCGTTAGTGGCCATAATAACTACGCAACAAACAGCAACTCCCAGACAAAGAAACATTGGGACCGTGTGCAGCATTTGCCGTACTCTGACAAGGTTAAGGGCTATATCGCCGCAAACCTGGATCTGGAGGATGCCTTGACCCATTTGGTGGCAGAGCTGGAAGCAAAGGGAATTGCCGATGATACGGTGATCTGCCTGTCTGCCGATCATTTCCCTTACGGTCTTGATTCGGATGCGCCTCTGGGTAAAATGCCCTATGTTTCTGAGCTTTACGGTTACGATGTGCTGACGTATTTCCAGCGTGATCATAACCGGTTGATTCTGTGGAGCGGTTGCCTGGAGGATATGGATCCCATCGTTGTGGATGAGCCTACCTTCAGCCTGGACATTCTGCCCACGCTGTCTAATTTGTTTGGCACCGATTTTGATTCCCGCTTGCTGCCTGGCAGAGACGTGTTCTCAGAAGCACCCGCTGTGGTATTTATGTCAAACGGTGCCTGGAGATCTGAACTGGGCACTTATTCAGGCGGTAAGTTTACTCCGGTGAATGATGAAGTGGAAATCCCTGATAATTATGTAAAAAATATGAGCGCGATTGTCAGAAATAAGATTAACTATTGTAAAAATCTTAATGACATCGATTATTTCCGCCATATTTACGGTTAAATAAACAGCCCCGGGAGTTCATCTCCCGGGGCGCATTTTATTTGTAGGAATGGGGCTTGTTTGTCAAACCAATCAAATAATCAGCAGACAAATTATAGTACTGGCATAGTTTGAACAAATCTTCGATTTTTAATTCCGCTCTGCCTGCTTCGATGTGGTTGTAGCCTTGCTGCGATTTGTTAAGAACCTTGCCGATGTCTGCTTGGGTAAGGTCCCGATCTTCGCGCACATTTCTGATTCTGGTTCGATAATCCATAATTGCCTCCTAACTATTGCTATATGCATAGTAGCATACTCATATTTTGAGTATTTACAAATACTCAAAGATTGAGTAATATATGATAAAGGAGGCACAAAATGTCCAGTCGTATGAAGAATATTGTATGCTGCATCTGTGCATTATTTGCCGGTGCTGCACTATATATACTATTACGTCCCGATACATATATTGCAACCGCATTGGCACGCTTTGACTTCTTGGTGCAACTACAAGATAAGCTGAAATATATAGATTGCGATTTTTTGCGATTTTATTTTCCGGATTTTTTGTGGGCATTTTCATTAAGTTGTAGCTTGCAGGCAATTTTTGCACCAATGAAAACAGGAACGTTTCTTTGTTGTATAGCTGCACTGCTATGTGGCACTGTGTGGGAACTTTTTCAATATTTTGGTGTGATAAAAGGAACGGGAGATTGGGTGGATGTTTTGATGTATGCTTTAGCTGCGTTTGCCTCCGTTATCATTCAAATAAAGGAGAAAGTAAAATGAAAAAAGGGAAATGGCTGATTGCTGTATTAGTGGTAATGGTGTTTACAGCGTTTGCGTTAGGCAGCGGTGAAAGTGAAACCGTTGATCAGGGCGATGCGTCTGCGGAAACGAAGAGCACGGTAGCAAACGAGATCGGTAAATACTCGGTCGAGATTGATAGCTGCAGACTGGCAAAAGATTTTGAAGGCGATCCTGTGGTGATTGTGAAATATATTTTTACTAATGTAGCGGACGATAATGCGGCTTCGTTTATGTTTGCGTTTGACGATGAGGTGTATCAAAACGGTGTGGGCTTAAATGAGGCTTATTTTTTGAAGGATAGCGCAAAATACAGCAGCGACAATCAAACCAAAGAGATAAAGAAGGGTGCAAGCCTGGAAGTCGAGGTTGCTTATGAGTTGAATGATAAGACAACAGATATCGAAGTAGAGGTTAAAGGATTATTCAGTTTTGATAATAAGACCCTTACCAAAACTTTTAAAATTGCATAACAAAAGAGCCACCGGTTTTTACACCGGTGGCTCTTTTGTTGAAACAAAAAGCGGTGCTGCGTTTGCAGCACCGCTTAGGTCATCGGAATCAGACAGCCCGCTCAACCTTGTTAGAACGGAGGCATCTTGTACATGCGTACACATGGCACGGAGTACCGTTCACAATGGCCTTGACCCGCTTTACATTGGGCTTCCAGGTTCTGTTGGAACGTCTGTGGGAGTGGGAGACCTTAATACCAAAGGTAACGCCCTTGCCACAATAATCACACTTCGCCATTCACTGCACCTCCAATCTGAAATAATCCAACTAAATTTGCATTCAAAACATGCGCTTAGATATAATAGCAGATGTCTATAAAAAAAGCAAGTGTTTTTTTACAAATTTTTTGTTTTTTCAAAATAATATTGATATTCTTCCGCAGTGTCGGTATAATGAATCTACAATGCGCAACGAGGTGAGGGGTATGTTTGACATTCATAGTGTTTTACTGTCTACATTGGTAAAGGAATTCCACCTTGAGGTGGCATACGCCGCGACAGATTATGAAAAAATTCGGCTGACAGTTGCAGATGTGGCGCGTCCCGGTCTGCAGCTGGCGGGATATTATGACCATTTCGAGCCTATGCGTTTGCAGGTGATGGGCAATGTGGAGACCAGTTATCTCCAAAAGCTGACAGATGCGGAGCGGGCAATGACATTTGACCGGCTGTTTTCCTACCGTTCTCCTGCACTGCTGATCTCCCGGAATATTGAACCGGATCCTCAGTGCGTGGAGATGGCAAAAAAGCATAATGTGACCTTGCTGCGCAGCAAGGAAGCTACCAGTACCATCGTTTCTGATATCATTGCGTGGCTGAAAGCGGCTTTGGCACCGTCTATTACCCGGCACGGTGTGCTGATGGAGGTTTATGGTGAAGGACTTTTGCTGTTGGGCGAAAGCGGCATGGGTAAAAGTGAGGCTGCCATTGAGCTGCTAAAGCGTGGTCACCGTTTGATCGCAGATGATGCGGTGGAGATCCGGAAAATTTCTGAAAGCGCACTGGTGGGCACAGCACCGCAGCTGATCCGCAATTATGTGGAGCTGCGTGGTATCGGTATCATCAATGTGGCAAAGCTTTTCGGTATGGGCGCTGTCAAAGCAGAAAACGAGATCAATCTTGTGGTAAATATCGTCCCCTGGGATCAGCAGAAGGTCTATGACCGATTGGGTCTTGAGGATCAGTTTATGGAAATTCTGGGCGTGCAGATCCCGATGAACACCATTCCCATTACACCGGGCAGAAATCTGGCGGTGATTTTGGAAGTTGCGGCAATGAATAACCGTCAGCGCAAAATGGGCTACAACCCGGCTTTGGAATTTACCGAGCAAATGGACAGGCATTTTGAGCAGAACCGGGAGGAATAATGAAAGAGTTTACCATCGGCGTCAACGATGCGGGGCAGCGTCTGGATCGTTTTTTGGCGAAGGCTGTGCCGCTTCTGCCTGCGTCCCTGGCGCAGAAATATATCCGCATCAAGCGCATTAAGCGAAACGGTGCGCGGGTGGAGCGGGATACCCGCCTGGAAGCGGGAGATGTACTGCAGATGTACATCAATGATGAATTCTTTGAGAAGCCCCGGGAGGACAATGCCTATCTGACCGTGGCCACACCGAAGCTGAATATTGTCTATGAAGATGAGAATATTCTTTTGGTGGATAAGCGTCCCGGACTTGCGGTTCACCCCCACGACGGCGCAGAATACGGCAGGACCTTGATCGACCATATACAGGCATATCTCTACCAAAAGCGGGAGTGGAGTCCAAGAGGGGAGAATGCCTTTACACCGGCACTGTGCAACCGCATTGACCGCAATACCGGCGGCATTGTTATTGCGGCAAAAACTGCCGAAGCACTGCGGGTAATGAATCAAAAAATTAAGGATAGAGAACTGGATAAGCGGTATTTGGCGATCGTTGAGGGAACACCAAAACCGCTGAAAGGCAGCTTAAAAGGACATCTGTTTAAGGATGCAAAGAAAAACCGTGTGTTTGTATCTGATACGCCACAGCCCGGCTCTAAATCCTGTCAGACCAATTATATTACGCTGTCTTCCCGGCAGGGGCTTTCTTTGGTGGAGTGTGAACTGATCACCGGCAGAACCCATCAGATCCGCGCCCAGTTTGCGCATGCTGGACACCCGCTTTTAGGCGATGGCAAATACGGCAAGTTAGACAAAAAATATGACAGGAATTACCAGGCACTGTATTCCTATAAGCTGACCTTTAAATTCACTACAGAAGCCGGCAGTCTGGAGAACCTCAACGGCAAAAGCTTTCAAGTCAATGAGGTGGATTTCGTCAAAGAGTATTTCCCGGATACCAAAATATAAACGGAACGGCATCGCCGTTCCGTTTTTTTATAGAATGGTGCCGCTGCCGATCACCAGATCACCGTCGTAAAGCACCACGGTCTGACCCGGTGTGATCGCTCTTTGTGGTTCGTCAAATTCCACCCGGGCTGTACCGTCTGTCTCAGGGTATACCGTTGCCGGCTGCTCCGTGTGGCGGTAACGGATCCGCGCTTTGCAGCGCAGCGGTTCTGTCAGCTGCGGGAAGGGGATCCAGTTCCAATCCTTTGCCAGCAAAGTTGCGGAATAAAGTGCTGCGTCGGGACCGACGGTTACGGTATTTGCCGCCATATCCTTGCTACACACATAGGCAGGCGCACCCAGGGCGATTCCCAAGCCTTTTCGCTGGCCAATGGTGTAGCTGATGGCACCGCTGTGGGTTCCTACCACATTGCCACTCAGATCCAAAAAGCTGCCGGAGGGATATTTCTTTCCGGTGTAGCGTTCCATAAATCTGCGGTAATTGCCGTCGGGGATAAAACAAATGTCCTGGCTGTCTCGCTTGTGCGCATTGATGAAGCCCTGCTCCCGGGCGATCTGCCGCACCTGCTCCTTGGTTAATTCGCCTAAGGGGAAAAGCGTGCGGGAAAGCTGCTGCTGCGTCAGGCAGGCCAGAAAATAGGATTGATCCTTGGACTTGTCGGCAGCTTTATACAGAAGGTAGCGTCCGGAATTTGGACACTGACGGATGACCGCATAATGACCTGTGACAATGTGAGAACAGCCCAGTGCCAAAGCATCTTGCAGCAGTGCATCAAATTTCAGGTGCTTGTTACAGGACACACAGGGGTTTGGAGTGCCGCCTTGCTCGTAACAATCAATAAAGTGTTGGACCACCTGGCTTTCAAAAAGCTGCCGATGATCGAGAATATGGAAGGGGATCGCCAAGCGGTCAGCCACCGCCTGCGCATCTGCAGCACTGTCGGAGGGGGAGTCCAGCAGGTGATCGCAAAGGCGCATAGTGGCACCGATGCAGGCATAGCCGCTGCCAAGTGTCAGATATGCGGCGACAGAACTGTCTACACCACCGCTCATAGCGATCAAAGCGGTTGCCTTTTCCAAATGGATACCCCCTTTTTGTGTTTTTAACAGTATAGCATACCGCAGAAGAAAAAGCAAACGGAGATCTATGGAAGTTATGTAAACAACTTGTTATTGAAAAGCTGGAATAATTTACTAAAAAGGCGAAAAGTGCTGAAATACCTAGAATAAAACGGAAACAAAAAGTTACAAATAGTAATCTTTTGCGAAAACAGGGTTGCAATGAAATAGGAAATTTGATATAATACCGCTGAAAACAAGGTGAAAGGAGTTATTTCCGTTGAAGAAAAGAGCAATCAGTCTTCTTTTGGCAATGATTTTGCTGGCGGGGATGCTGAATGTATGTTCTGTTGGCGCTTTTGCCGCAGAGGATGAGCAGCTAAAAACCAGTGCCGAAGCGATCAAGATCCTCAAATCTTACGAAGGCTTCAGCAGGGTGCCCTATTGGGATTATGCCCAGTGGACAGTGGGTTACGGAACCAAGTGTCCCAGCGACAGATTAGAGTACTACAAGAAAAACGGAATTACCGAGTCAGAAGCGGAAAGCTTGCTGCAGGTGTACATAGGAAAATTTGAAAATGAACTGTATAAGTTTATGAAGAAAACAGGTGTGAAGCTGAATCAGCACCAGTTTGATGCGCTTCTGCTGTTTTCTTATAACTGTGGTTCTGCCTGGACATCTTCCAGCCTTTTGCGTACTGCTGTGGTAAACGGTGCAGGGGATAATGAGATCATCTATGCCTTCAGCCGTTGGTGTAATGCAGGCGGAAAAATCAAGACATCGCTTCTTAACCGCCGTTTGCGGGATGCGAATTTGTACCTGAATGGTGTATATTCCACCTCCAATCCGGTCAATTACGGCTATGTTCTCTATGATGCCTGCGGCGGTACGGTCTCACCCAATGTGCAGGGTTATGACATTACCTTGACAGCAGACTTTGTGCCGGCGGATCCCACATTCCCGGGTTATAAATTTATGGGCTGGTATACCGATCCTGTCGGTGGTACCCGGGTCACGAAGCTGGATGCTTCCACAAAGAATCTGCGGCTGTATGCCCATTGGGAAGATGGGGAAGGAAACGCACCGGTGCAAAACACCAATACATCCGTTACGGTTACAGTCACTGCGGACAATGTGAATGTGCGTAAGGGCCCCGGAACCAACTATGCGTCCACCGGTCGTGTCAGCACCGGAAAACAGCTGCTGATCACAGAGGTCAGCGGCGGTGCCAATTTGAAATGGGGTAAGTTCAGTGACGGCTGGATCGCACTGAAATATACCGATTATGACAAGGTTACAGCAGAATCTTCCAAACCCTCTGCACCTGTAACACCCTCTGTTCCTGAAAGCACCGGCAAGGTGACCGGAACGGTTAAGGTCAGCAGCACCCTTCGTGTGCGCAGCGGCCCCAGTACCGGCTACTCTGTGGTGACGCAGCTGAAAAACGGCACTAAGGTAGAGATCCTGGAGCAGAAAACAGCCGGCACAATGGTGTGGGGCAGAATCAGCCAGGGCTGGGTCAGTATGGACTATATCGTGCTGGATAAGCAGACCCAACAGCCTACCACACCTCCGGCAACCCAGCCGCCGGAAACAACACCGCCGACCACGCAGCCGACGGAAAAACCGGAGACATCCCAAACCCGTACCGGTACGGTGAAAGTAGACGATCAGCTGCGAATTCGCAGCGGTGCCGGAACCGGCAACAAGGTGGTCGGTTACTACCGCAATGGAGATAAGATCACTGTCACCGAGACCAAAAAGGTCGGCAGCGTCCAGTGGGGTAAAACCGACAAGGGCTGGATCAGCTTGGCATATGTAGTTTTGGATCCGCAGTCCGGCAACAGCACGGGAGACAGCAATACCTCCACCGGGAACACTGCAACGCAGAAGACCACCGGTACTGTAAAGGTGAAGGATATGCTCCGGATCCGAAAAGGTCCCGGTACTTCCTATGCCATTGCAGGTTATTTAAAGAACGGTGTGAAGGTGACGATCACAGAACAAAAGAAGGTCGGCTCTGTCTATTGGGGCAAGATCGACAAAGGCTGGATCAGCCTGGACTATGTGGTAATGGATCAGCAGAGCTCAGGCACCCAGAATGTTACAAAAACAGTAACGGCAGATTGTCTGCGTGTTCGCAGTGGGGCCGGTACCTCTAATAAGATCGTAGGCTACCTCTATGAAGGAGCGAAGGTTACGATCCTGGAAACAAAAAAGGTCGGGTCTATGACTTGGGGACGAATATCCCAGGGCTGGATCAGTATGAGCTATGTAAAATAACAAAAAAGACATCCATCGTCAGGTGGATGTCTTTTTTGTTGTTATCCCAGGAAATAATCCATTGCCAGCATCAGACAAAATCCGGCAAGCAATGCGTAAGTAACACCACGGGCATTGTTGTGATGGGTTTCAGGGATCATTTCGTCGCTGATTACATACAACATCGTGCCGCCTGCGAAGGCCAGTGCAAAGGGAAGAATTGCGGTGGATATGCTGACAGCAAAATATCCGATCAGCGTACCCAGAACTTCGATCACACCGGTTGCCATTGCACAGAGAAAAGTGCGTCCCGGTTTCATACCGGCAGCTAACATCGGCGCGATGATCACCATACCCTCCGGGATGTTTTGCAGTGCAATACCGGCTGCAATGGTCAGTGCCTGTGCGTTATTTCCGCTGCCGAAGCCCACACCGGCGGCAATACCCTCCGGCAGATTGTGAATGGCAATGGCAAGGACAAACAGCAGCACCTTGTTAAGCTTTGCGGAATTCTCCGGATGCGTTTCCTGGTCGATACCTGCCAGCCTGTGGAGATGGGGAACCAGTTTGTCCAATATGCTGAGAAAGACTGCACCGGAAAACACACCCAAAACGGTCACAAGCAGCGGTGCGGGACTTTCATATTCCAGGGAAGGTACGATCAGACCGGTGACAGCGGCACACAGCATAACACCTGCGGCAAAAGCCAGTACGGTATCGCTGAATTTATGGGAAATTTTCTTAAAAATAAAACCCAACACGGAACCGAAAACGGTAGCACCACCGACACCCAGTGCGGTCATTAAAACCAAATCCATAGTATCAACTCCTTACAGGGTCATTATATGTACGGTATCGGTTTTTGTCAATTTCCAAAAAGTGCCCACACAGTGGAAAAATCCCGCTACAGGACTTGCAATTTTGGAAGAATATCAGTATAATAAAGTGAATTATTATACTTATATATAAGAGGTATTTTTGTGTATTTAAAAAGTTTGGAAGTGCAGGGCTTTAAGTCCTTCCCGGATAAGACGCTGATCCGCTTTGGCGATGATATTACTGCCATTGTGGGTCCTAACGGTTCCGGTAAATCAAATATTTCCGATGCGATCCTGTGGGTAATGGGTGAGCAGAGCACAAAGACGCTCCGTGGCGCAAAGATGGAGGACGTGATCTTTGGCGGCACGCAAAAGCGTGTAGCTGTTGGCTTTGCGGAAGCTACATTGACCCTGGATAATACGGACCGTGCGCTGCCCTACGATGCGGACGAGGTGATGGTCACCCGTCGGTATTACCGCAGTGGCGACAGTGAATACTATATTAACCGCCAGTCTGCCCGTCTGCGGGATATCCACGAAATGTTTATGGATACCGGTCTCGGCAGAGAAGGCTACTCCAATATCGGTCAGGGCAGAATCGATGAGATATTGTCCCTGAAAAGTGCTGACCGCCGTGAGATCTTTGAGGAAGCGGCAGGTATTTCCAAGTATCGCCACCGTAAAGAGGAAACAGAGCGGAAATTGCAGCATACAGAGGACAACCTGCTCCGCATTGGCGATAAGGTTTCTGAGCTGGAATTGCAGTTGGAGCCTCTGAAAGTGCAATCGGAAAAGGCAAAGCGTTATCTGGAAATGAAAGAGGAGCTTCAGGGCGTCGAAGTGGCGGTTTGGCTGGATACATTGGATAAGCTGTCCGCTGCAGCCAAGAAGGCAGAGGAAGACTATGCCTCTGCATCCTTCGTGCTGGAACAGGCAAAGGACGATTTGGAAAAGCTCTATGCCCAGTCAGAGGAAATGGGTTCTTTGCTGCGCCACAGAGATGAGGAACTGGAAAACATCCGTATGCAGGTCAGTCTGCTGGATGCTACCCATCAGCAGATCGATGGCCAGCTGGCAGTGTTAAACAGCAACATTGCCAATAACAATGGAAACATCCAGCGCATTGAGGAGGAACTGCAGGGTCAGGAGGACCGCAGCGGCGGCATTTCCGCACAGCTGGAGCAGACTTCCCAGCGTATTGCACAGATCGATGAAGACCTGGTTCAAAAGCGTCAAGCATTGGAGAAACTGCAGCAGCAGCTGACCGCAATGACCGCCAACGCACAGGGAATCAACCGTCAGTTTTTAGAATTGCGGGCTGCAGAAGGCACTCTGACAGCGGATATTGCAGGTCGGGAAGCAGACCTTCGTGGCTTGGAAAGCAGCCTGCAGGAAACTGCAGAGCGGCAACAGCAGCTGAAGGCAGATTTGGATTCTGGAAATGTTCGTGAAGAAGAAGCGGTTCGGGATCTGGAATCTTGCCGCAAGGAGCTGAGAAAGGCGCAGGACGATGTGACTGCTGCCAACAATACCATTTCCGGTTATATGCTGCGACAGGGCAACCGTGTCAAACGCCGTGATGAACTGAGCCAGCAGAGCCGTGACCTGACATCCAAGCTGGATGAGCTGCAGGCAAAACTGCGGGCATTTCGTGCGATGGAGCGGGATTATGAAAGCTATCATAAATCCGTCCGTATGGTTATGCAGGAATCGCAGCGGGGCGCATTGCGGAACATTCACGGGCCTGTTTCCCGTTTGATCCGCACCGGCGATGAATATACAGTTGCCATTGAGATCGCTTTGGGCAACGCTATGCAGCAGATCGTTGTGGAAAATGAGCAGGATGCCAAGGCGGCGATCACATACTTGAAGCGTACCGGCGGCGGCCGTGCCACCTTCCTGCCTCTTTCTGTGATCCGGGGCAGAACCCTCAATGAAAAGGGTCTGGAAAAGTGCCGTGGCTATGTGGGTGTTGCGGCACAACTGATCACTACAGAAAACCGCTACCGTCCCATTGTGGAAGATCTGCTGGGCAGAATCGTGATCGTAGAGGATATCGATGCTGCCATTGCGATGGCAAAGCAGTACGGAAACCGGTTTAAGATCGTCACATTGGACGGTCAGGTTATGAATGCAGGCGGTTCTATGACCGGCGGTTCTGTGAACAAGGAAGCCGGTATTTTGAGCCGTGCCAATGAACTGGAAAAGCTGTCGGCACAGGAAAAAGAGCTGACAGAGAAGCTGCATACCTGCGAAAGCGAACTGCAGGAGGCACAGCGCAGCGTGGATCAGGTGGAATTCCAGATGAGTGCTGCAAAAGATCAGCTGCGTGATGCGGAGGATCAGGTGCTGCGTTTGCAGGGTATTGAGAAGCAGCACGAGATTATGGTTCAGGCAATTACCGATGCTCTTGCTTCTGCCCGTCGGGAAAAGGAATCTCTTGATGCCCGTGCCAGTGCAGACAGAGAACGCTTCGCGGCACAGCAGGCAAAGCTGCAGGTATATCATACACAGCTGGAGCAGACCCGTGGTCAGCTTGCCGCTTTGGAAGGCAGCCAGCAGGATACTTCCGAATCTATGGGCAAGATCACCGAGGATATGACTGCTTTGAAGACCGAAGAAGCGGCTTTGGAAGCGGAGAAGAACACTGCGGTCAACCATATTGCAGACCTGCAGGCACTGCGCAGAGATATGGAAGGCGACAGAGATAAGAAGCTGTCGCTGATCGAAACCATTCGCCAGGACAATGCCCGTCTGGAAAGCGAGATCGAAGCCTTGCAGCAGCGTCAGCAGAGTAACGATGAAGAAACCGCCCGTATGCGCAAGTCTATGGGTAACGCTATGTTCCAGCGTGCGGAGGCAGAAGCCACCAAGACCCGTTCCGAGCGGGAAGCACAGGAGAAGAACAAGGATATTCTCAATATGGAGCGTGCCTGTGCTTTGCTGGAGCAGAAGAAGGTCACTACCGCTATGGAAGAGCGGCAGATCGTGGACAAGCTGTGGGATTCCTATGAGCTGACCCCTGGTACTGCCGTTGAAAAGCGTGGCGAGATCGAGTCGGTGGCTGCCGGCAATCGCCGGATCATTGAGCTCAAGCGCAAGATCTCTGCTTTGGGCACACCGAACCTGGGTGCAATCGAGGAGTATGCCCGTGTGAACGAACGCTACTCTTATCTTGTGGAGCAGCGTGACGATGTGCTTACCTCCAAGCGGGAGCTGGAGAGTATTATCCGCAATATTACCCAGGAAATGACTACGATTTTCGTGGCAGAATTCCAGAAGATCAACCATCATTTCGGGATCGTCTTTGAGGAAATGTTTGGCGGCGGTAAGGGTCAGCTGGTTTTGGATGATCCGGAAGAGCCCTTGACCTGTGGCATTGAGATCCGGGTCCAGCCTCCCGGAAAGCAGCTGAAGACCATTACGCTGCTGTCCGGCGGTGAAAAAGCATTTGTGGCAACAGCACTGTATTTTGCTATTTTGAAAGTGCGTCCTACACCCTTCTGCCTACTCGATGAGATCGATGCGGCACTGGACGACCGGAATGTGGAGCGTTTTGCAAATTATCTGCGCAACCTCAGTACCAATACGCAGTTTATCGTCATCACCCACCGCCGTGGCACAATGGAAGCATCGGATGTGCTTTACGGTGTCACGATGCAGGAGCAGGGTGTCAGTAAGCTGCTGCGGCTGGATCTGAATCAGATGGAGCATCAGCTGGGTATTGTGGAATAAAGGAGACAGTATGGGTTTTTTCGATAAAATTAAGCAGGGTCTTACAAAAACAAGAACAGCCTTAAGCAGCACCTTGGGCAATGTATTTTCCGCATCGGAGATTGACGACGATTTCTACGATGAATTGGAGGAAAGCCTGATCCTGGCGGATATGGGTGTGGATACCTCTGTAAAGGCGGTGGAAATGCTGCGCAAAACGGTGCGGGAACAGCACCTGAAATCCGCGGAGGATGCCAAGGAGGCACTGAAACAAATTCTGGTGGAAATGCTGAACGTGGGCAGTATGGAGCTAAACTTGTCTACAAAGCCCTCTGTGATCCTTGTGATCGGTGTAAACGGTGTCGGTAAAACCACAACCATCGGCAAGATCGCAGCCCAGCTGACCAAGGAAGGAAAAAAAGTCCTTCTGGTGGCGGGAGATACCTTCCGTGCTGCTGCAGCAGATCAGTTGGAGGTTTGGGCAGAGCGGGCAGGTGCGTCCATTGTTCGTCAGCACGAGGGTGCGGATCCGGCATCTGTCGTATTTGACGGTATCCAATCTGCCAAGGCAAAAGGTGTAGATGTTGTTATTGTGGATACAGCTGGTCGTTTGCATAACAAGCAGAACCTTATGAATGAGTTGGGGAAGATCAGCCGTATCGTGTCCAGAGAACTGCCGGATGCGGCATCTGAGGTGCTGTTGGTTTTGGATGGCACCACCGGTCAGAACGGCCTCATTCAAGCAAAACAGTTTAAAGAGATTGCAGGCGTAACAGCAGTTGCACTGACGAAGCTGGATGGTACGGCCAAGGGCGGTATCGTGGTAGCGGTTGCGGATACCTTGCAGATCCCTGTAAAATTTGTAGGTGTGGGCGAACAGGTGGATGACCTGATGCCCTTTGAACCTGCCGGATTTGTGGAGGCACTGCTGTAATATGCGGGTTGTATTGGCAAGTAAAAACCGCCACAAGTTGGTGGAGATCAGTCAGATCACAGAAAAGTTCGGAATAGAGCTGGTGCTGCAATCGGAACTTGGTGTGGATATCGATGTGGAAGAAACCGGAACGACCTTTGAGGAAAATTCCTTTCTCAAGGCAGAAGCGGTTATGAAGGCCACCGGACTGCCTGCGCTGGCAGACGATTCCGGTATTTCGGTGGATGCGCTGAATGGAGAGCCGGGCATCTATTCCGCCCGGTATGGCTTTGACGAATCCTTGGATGATTGGGGAAGATTGCTTCTCCTGCTGAAAAACACGGAGCAGATTCCGGACGGAGAGCGTCAGGCAAAATTCGTTTGTGTGATCACCTTTGTGACCCCGGAAGGAGAAAAGATCCAGGCGCGCGGGGAGATCCACGGGGAATTGACCCGGGAGCCTGTGGGTGAGAACGGCTTCGGTTACGATCCGATCTTTTTCTACCCGCCCTTGGGGAAAACAACAGCGGAGCTTAGCGCAGAAGAAAAGAATGTGGTTTCGCACCGCGCCAACGCATTAAAACTATTTTATGAAAAAATGAAGGAGGCAGGCTATGCTGACAAGTAAGGAAAGAGCGCAGCTGCGTGCCCAGGCAAATTCCTTGGAAACCACGCTGATGGTTGGCAAGGACGGTGTTACAGAAGCCGTGATCGCAGAAGCGGACAATCAGCTGACAGCCCGGGAACTGGTAAAGGGCAAAGTGCTGGAAAATGCAATGCTTTCACCCAGAGAAGTCAGTGACGAGATCTGCGAAGCACTTGGTGCAGACGGTGTATCGGTGATCGGCACAAAGTTTGTGATCTATCGGTTCAGTGAGAAGCTGCAAAGCCAGCGGAATGAAACCGGCAGAGCCAAGAAAAAGGCGGTTACGGTTGCAAAGTCCAACCCTGTTCGCAAAGGCGCACAGGCGCGTCGGGAAGCGGCACGAAAGGTCAGAGAGCAACGTAACGAGTATTTCCGCCAGCAGGCAATTGAAAAGGCCATCGAGCGGGACCGGGAGCGTCAGCTGAGAGAAAAGCAATAAATAAGGAATGCAAAAGGGGATGCAGCCTATGAAGCGAATCGGCATATACGGCGGATCGTTCAACCCGCCTCACATTGGCCACGTGCGTGCGGCGCAGTATGCCCTTTCTGCGTTACACCTGGATGAAATTCTCGTGATCCCGTCCTGTCAGAGTCCCGGAAAACAGTCGCCTTACAAGGGCGCCACGGCACAGCAGCGTCTAGCGATGACGGTGGCGGCAATGGAGCGGGAGCCGGGGATCCGGGTGCTGGATACAGAGATATGCCGCGGCGGTGTCAGCTATACAGCGGATACGATCGCACAGATACGGCAAATGTACCCGCAGGATTCATTGTACCTGCTGATGGGAACGGATATGTTTCTTTCTTTTTTAAATTGGTATGAACCGGGAAAAATTATAAAAGAGGCAACGATCGGGGTATTTGGTCGGGAGAGAAAAGTAAACAGTCAGGAGATCGAAGCGCAAAAAGCTACATTGGAATCTATGGGTGGGGAAGTTATATTACTAGACAATCCCTTGACGGAAATATCTTCTACAGACATTCGCAGGTTGTTGCGCTTCGGCTGTGCAGAGGAATTGCTGCACCCGTCAGTTGCGGCATATATTCGGGAGAACAAATTATTCGATACAGGAAGATCCCTCCGGGGATTGCCGCCGAATGAGCTGGAAGCGGAAGTTGTTGCACTACTGAAACCCAACCGGGTCAAGCACGTGCTTGGCTGCCGGGATACAGCGGTGCAGCTGGCAAAGCACTGGGGTGCGAATCAGCAGGATGCAGCCCGGGCGGGTCTGCTGCACGATATTACAAAGGCACTGGATGGTCCGTTACAATTGACTTTGTGCCGCAGCTATGGTATAGTTTTAGACGATTTTTCCAAGCAAAACACCAAAACCCTGCATGCATTGACAGGTGCTTTGGTTGCAGACCGGATATTTGGCGAAAATGCAGCGGTGGTGTCTGCAATTCACAGCCATACCACCGGAAAAGCGAATATGAATCTGCTTGAAAAGATCATATATGTGGCAGATTATATGGAGCCGAACCGGGATTTCCCCGGTGTGGAACAGCTGCGTGACTTGGCATTTACTGACATCGACGCGGCACTGAAAATGGGTCTTGAGATGACCCTCGCAATGCTTCGGGAGCAGGGAAGGGAGATCTCGCCCGGATCCCGGGAAGCACTTGCGTGGCTGAATCAGAAATAAAGTTCCGAAAGGATGGAAAATATGTTAACAGCAAAAGAAGTCGCCTATGAGGTAACCCGGGCACTGGATATGAAAAAAGGTGTGGATATCAAGCTTTTGAAGATCGACGAAATATCCAGTCTGGCAGATTATTTTATCATTTGCACAGGTACCTCCAACACCCATGTTAAAACCCTTTGCGATTATGCGGAAGCAAAGTTTGAGGAACTGGGTGAGCCTATGCTGGGCCGGGAAGGTCACCGTGGGAATTCCTGGGAACTGCTGGATTTTGGCAGTGTTGTGGTGCACGTGTTTACGGAAGAAGCAAGAGAATTTTACGCTTTGGAGCGTCTGTGGGCGGATGCCAAGCAGATCGACCTGAGCGATATCATAATTCCTGAATAAGCAGAGAGGTAGTAAAGATTATGAATTATGAGTATTCCGCCATTGAAAAGAAATGGCAAAAGTATTGGGAAGAAAACAATACTTTTTACACCGATGTATGGGATTTTTCCAAACCAAAGTACTATGTTTTGGATATGTTCCCGTATCCTTCCGGCGTTGGTCTGCACGCAGGTCACCCTGAAGGCTATACCGCAACGGATATTATGTCCCGTATGAAGCGTATGCAGGGCTATAATGTTCTGCATCCTATGGGTTATGACTCTTTTGGTCTGCCTGCCGAGCAGTATGCGGTCAGCACCGGCAACCATCCCAATGGCTTTACCCAGGAAAATATCAAGACCTTCTCTGCGCAGTTGAAGGAACTGGGCTTTGACTATGACTGGTCTAAAATGACCGCAACCTCCGATCCGGAGTTTTATAAGTGGACACAGTGGATCTTTAAGAAGCTGTGGGAGGAAGGCTATGCCAAGCGCATTGAGATGCCTGTCAACTGGTGCGAAGAGCTGGGCACTGTTCTTGCTAATGACGAGGTGATCGACGGTAAGTCCGAGCGCGGCGGCTTCCCGGTGGTAAAGAAGAATATGATGCAGTGGGTCATCGACCAGCCTGCCTTTGCGGAAAAACTGCTGGAAGGTTTGGAAGAGATCGATTGGCCTGAATCCACCAAGGAGATTCAAAGAAACTGGATCGGCAAGTCTACCGGTGTTGAGGTGGACTTCCAGCTGGTAGGTGGCGGTCAGTTCTCCATCTACACCACCTGTATCGAAACCATTTACGGTATTACCTTTATGGTTCTTGCTCCCGATGGAAAGATCGTTCAGAGCCTGATGGACCGCATCCAGAATAAGGATGAGGTGGAAGCTTATATTGCAGAAGCGGCAAAGAAGAGCGATATCGACCGTACCGATGCTACTAAGACCAAGACCGGTTGCCCTTTGAAGGGCATTTATGCCATTAACCCTGTCAATGGCAGAGAAGTACCTGTTTTCATCGGTGACTTCGTGCTGGGTAATTACGGTACCGGTGCGGTTATGGCAGTTCCCAGCCACGATCAGCGTGACTTTGAATATGCGGTCGCCCACAAGATCCCGATGTTGCAGGTTATCGATGGCCGTGATGTATCGGAATGCGCTTTCGAGAAGCAGGATTATCTGGGTAAGGGCTGTAAGCTGATCAACTCTGAGGAATTTACCGGACTGACTGTTGAGGAAGCAAAAGAGGCGATCACCTGCAAATTGGAAAAAGCCGGTGTTGCCAGAAGAAAGAATAACTACCACTTCCGTGAGTGGATATTTGCCCGTCAGCGTTACTGGGGCGAGCCGGTTCCCTGTGTGTACACCGAGGACGGCAAGACCGTGTTCCTGCCCGACGAAGAGCTGCCTCTGATCTTGCCGGAGCTGGAGGACTATAAGGGTAAAAACGGCCAGGCACCTCTGGAGAATGCTACCGAGTGGAAACAGTATGACAACGGTACGCTTAAGGGCACTCGTGAAACCTCTACTATGCCCGGCAGTGCAGGTTCTTCCTGGTACTATATGCGCTATATCGATCCCAGAAACGATAAGCAACTTTGCGATCCCAAGCTTTTGGAGCACTGGCTGCCTGTGGATCTGTACATCGGTGGTCCTGAGCACGCAGTTGGTCACTTAATCTATTCCCGTATTTGGAACCGTTTCCTGTACGATATGGGTATTTCTCCTGTGAAAGAACCCTTCAAGAAGCTGGTGCACCAGGGTATGATCCTGGGTGAAAACGGCATCAAGATGGGCAAACGTTTCCCGGAGTTTGTTGTGAACCCCAGTGATATCGTCCGTGACTACGGTGCAGATACCCTGCGTCTTTATGAGATGTTTATGGGCCCGCTGGAGGTCTCCAAGCCCTGGAGTACCACCGCTGTTGCCGGTGCCAAGAAGTTTATTAACCGTGTGTGGAACTTCTTTACAGAAGAGAAGAATATCACCGATACCGATGCCGGTAAGCTGACGAAGGTCTATCACCAGACCGTTAAGAAAGTCACTGCCGACTTTGAGGTGCTGGGCTTCAACACTGCCATTGCGCAGATGATGGTTTTTGTGAACGAGGTTTATAAGAACGGCACTTGTCCCAGAGAGTATGCGGAAGGCTTTATTAAGATGATCTCCTGCATCACACCCCACGTGGGCGAGGAAATTTGGCAGATTATGGGTCACGACAAGACCATTGCTTACGAAAGCTGGCCCACTTACTCTGAAGAAAAGTGCAAGGATACGGAAATCACTATGGCAGTGCAGGTCAACGGCAAGATGCGTGGCACTGTAGAGATGGAAGCGGATTTGGACAACGATACAGTGATTGCCAATGTTTTGAAGGATGAAAAAATTGCCAAGTTCCTGGAAAAGAACGGTGGCAGTATCATTAAAACCATTGTGGTCAAAAACAAGCTGGTCAATCTGATCGTAAAATAAACTTTGCAAGCAGCCCGTGTAGCTGACTACACGGGCTGCAACTTCTTAATATGGGTCAATAAACTGACATATACCAAGAAATAATCACGAAAGCGGTACAGGAAATTGTAAAAACCGCAAAATCCGGCTTGACAATTGCGACAAATAAGCGTATAATAATCAAGCCTGATTATTAGGCCCTGAACGCATCCTGGAATTAGCCGGATGCCATCGGAGGGAGGGAAAACCATGTCTGAAATTCGCGTCAAGGAAAACGAATCTCTGGAGAGCGCTCTGCGTCGTTTTAAGCGTAGCTGTGCCAAGGAGGGCGTTATCGCTGAAGTTAAGAAGCGCGAGCATTATGTCAGCCCCAGCCTGAAGCGTAAGCAGAAGTCTGAAGCTGCCCGTAAGAACAAGAGAAAGTTCTATTAATTTTCCTTCTTCTAACTATGCGTAAAACTCCGCAGACGGTGGTCTGCGGAGTTTCTTTTATACTGTGATTGACGAAATCCGTAAAATAAGGTATTCTTACACTTGAGAAGGGGGTGTGTATATGCTGAAAAAGCAGATTACCGGGCTTTTTTGCTTGGCGGTATTGTTTGCATTGATTGCTGTGCCGGTGAATGCGGCTGTACACACACCTATTGAAGAATTTGATTATTCTATACAACAGGCAGAGAAAACGGTGCTTTTATCCCGGTATACCGGGAGTGCATCAGATGTTACAGTGCCCGGCAGCTACATACTGGACGGGACACAGTATGGAGTAGTATTGGATAGTACATCGGTGTTTTTTGAAAACGAAAAGCTGTGCAGCGTCACCTTGGAACAGGGAGTTGCCTTTTCCGGCAAGTCTATGAGCAAGCTGTTTGCCAAATGCGCACAGCTGCAATCCGTAAATATAAATGCGGTGGATACCGGCACAGTAGAGGATATGAGTTATCTTTTTTACGGTTGCGAAAAACTGACAATGCTTGACCTTTCAGGACTTGAAACCGGTTCTGTTACAACAATGAAGGCGATGTTCAGCGGCTGTACAGAACTGGAAAGTATCAGCGGCTGCCGGGATTGGGACACCGGTAATTTGGCACAGATCAATTATATGTTCAATGGAACATCCTCTTTGAAAACCGTAGATATTCATCGGTGGGATTTGTCTCACATTGTCAATTCTGGATGGTGTTTTCAGAATTGTGCGGCAAGTACAATTCTTTTGCCGGACAATTTATCGGTCATCAGTGCCGGCTTTTTGAACCACGCTTACCGGTACAGGGGATCGACTTTTGTGATCCCGTCGGGTGTTCAGAAAGTTGGCTTTGCCCATACCCTTTACGATTTTGGGACAAATAAGCTTACGGAATATTCTGTGGATAAAGGGAATCTGCATTACAAGGCTGTTGATGGCATCTTGTATTCAGCAGACGGTAATCAAATGCTTGGCATCCCCCGGGGAAAGGCATTTTCCGGAGGTGTATATGAAATTCCGGAGGGAGTAACATTCCTTGGGGAACTGAGTTTTTCTAGAAATAATAATATAACCAAGGTGGTTCTTCCGGATTCCTTTGTGCTGCGCTATGTAAAGCTGAACGACCCGGATTATATTGTGGTTGACGATAAAGGTAACCTAAATGCCGGGTTAAACTTGCATATTGCCATCTATTGTTATACCGGAATCCGGGAGTATGCCGTAAAACCGACAAACAGCCGGTACACCTCTGTAGACGGTGTGATCTACACCAAAGATATGCAGTCCCTGGTTGCGGTTCCTACCCGGTTTACAGGCAAGCTGCAGCTTCCGGAGGGGGTTACCCGCTGGGAGCGGGACGCAATGTGGTATGCCGGCGAGAATGTAGACCGGTTAATGTCCGAGTGCACAGGTGTGGTTATTCCTGCATCGCTGACCGACATTTCTCCCGATCAGATCGATAAGCTGAACCGGCTGGAAGGTCGCTATTCCGGATTTAAGATACAAGTGAGTCCGGAAAATCCTGCGTATTATGTGGGAAAAACCGGTAAGCTGATCAAAAAACCGTTGATTGCCGATATGGAGATCCGGTTGGAAACCGATACGGTTACCTATAACGGCTTGGAGCAGACCCCCGGCTTGACGATTATTCATAATGAAAAACTGCTGCGAGAAGGCAAGGATTACACACTGGAATATGAAAACAATGTGGATGCCGGTACCGGCTGGATTCGGATTACAGCGTTGGGCCACCATTCCGGTAGTACGATTTGCAGCTTTTCCATCGAACCTTCAGAACCTTCCTATACAGTGCCTGTGGGCCTGGCGGGAACCTATGGGGAAAGTCTTAAAAATATTTCCCTTCCGGATGGCTTTTCCTGGATGCATCCGGAGCAGGTGTTGTCCCAAACAGGTGCGCAACAATTCCTGCTGATGTACCATATAGAAGACAAAAACTACAAAGATGTGGAAAGTATTCCCGCTACGATAGAGGTTTCCCCGAAAGTATTGGATGCAGCGTCGATCCGTGTTCCTTCCTATAATCCCTGGTATGGGAGACCGGTCACACCGCAGGTGCAGGTGATGGACGGTAAAACGGTTATTGCCCCGGAAGAGTATCGTGTCTGTTTCCGTAATAACAACCGATTTGGCATTGGAACGCTTCAGCTGGAAGATGTTCCGGGAGGGAATTATCAGATCGAAGGCAGCACTACATTCTGGATCTTGCCGGACCCGATGATTCTGATTGCCGCAATCACCCTTTTATGGGTGTTGACTGCCGGCAGAAAGATCAAAAAAACAGCCGGGCAGTTACAGACGCCATCAAAAAACCGGTAAAATCCGCGATCAATGCTGCCGGTATGGTATAACGTGTTTTCCGGATACCTGCAGCACCGAAATAAACGCTGATAGTATAAAAGGTAGTTTCAGTAGAGCCCAGCATAATGGCGGCAGTTCGCCCAATTTGGGAATCCACGCCATAGTGTGCCATTAATTCTGTGCCCACTGCAAGTGCGGCACTGCCGCTAATAGGGCGGATCAGAACCAGTATGGCGGTTTCCGGAGGAATACCGAACAAGTGAAAAAACGGTGCCAACAAGCTGCTGAGTGCCTCTACCGCACCGGATGCCCGGAGCATAGTGACGGCTGTAAGCAGAAGGATCAGTATAGGAACCAGACCCAAAAGGATTTTAAGTCCCTCGGTGGCGCCGTCCAGTAATATGTTGTAGGAATTCTCCTTTTTCCGTAGTGCAAAAGCGGAAGCGGCCAGTAAAAGGATAGGAACGATATAATCGGTTATCTGTGCCATAGCCGCCCCAATCCCCACGCTGCCAGTAAACCGAGTGCAGTAGAGCAAATACTTGTGACCCAAACGGCCGGGAGAATATCAAATGGGGTATTGCAGCCCAAAGATACACGAACCGCTGCAACCGTTGCCGGAATCAGCTGTATGGAAGCTGTATTTAAAACCACCAGGCGACAAAGCTCGTCGGTTGCAATTGCGTCATTTCTCCCGGCAGCAAGCCGCTGGGCGGCCTGGATGCCCATAGGGGTGGCGGCGTTGCCCAGACCGAGAATGTTTGCGCAAATATTGCTGCTGAGGCTGCCGGCTAATACCGGATCGCTTTTGGTAGTAGGGAAGACCCTGCTGAGGAAGGGCTTCAGCATACGGGAAAGTAGCCCTGTAAAACCTGCCTTTTCCATAAGCTTTCCGGTGCCTGTCCAAAGGCAGATGGATCCGGCCATAGATATGGCAAGGGTGACACCTGCCTGCGCACCCTGTGGGATCGCCGTGGCGATCTGACTGCCACGATCTAAAATAAAGGCAGCAATGATCGAAATTCCGATGATTGCTGTAAATATCCAACTCATTACCATACCGTTTCCCTCCTATGCTGCATCCTATGCAGTGTGGAGAGTTGTTATGAAAGGGGATAACTATGCTGATTCTAAGAGCACAGTTCCATTATTTCCAGAAAGCCGGCTGCTGCATCAACAAGCCGGTTATGAAGTATTACAATTTCTTTCATTTTCCTACACCCATCGAGATGGAAATAGACGGGAAGCGAATTACGACGAAACCCAATGCCTGCATATTTTCCAGTCCGAAAGCACCCCGTGGATTTTATTTTACGGAAGATACCACGATGAACTGGATCCACGCTTACACGGAAATTGAACCGTTATTGGGAAAATACAACATTCCGATCAACACACTTTTTTATCCCAGCCATACCGGGTTTATTTCAGATATTTTCCGGAAAATGAAAATGGAACTGTTGACCTGTGACGATCACTATAATGATATTTTGGATAGCTATGCGGTACAGTTTCTGATCACCTTGTCCCGAACGCTTTACTCTGAGATACCACCGGAAATGAGTAGCGGAGATCAAAATAAGCTCTACCGCATAAGATGGCAGATCCTTGCCAATGCGGAGAAAAAGTGGACCGTGGAGGAGATGGCGGAAATGGCATCTCTGAGCCCCTCCCGGTTTCACGCTGTTTATAAGACGCTTTTTGGAAGAACACCTATGCAGGAAGTGATCAAGGCAAAAATGGATGCGGCAAAGACAATTCTGCTTTTAGAAAACAAACCCACGCTGTCAGAGGTCTCAGAACGCCTTGGTTACAAAAACACGCAGCATTTCATTGTCCAGTTTAAAGCGGCTACCGGAATGACACCCGGCGCATACAGGAAAGCCAACCGCTAGATCCCTAAATTCCGGTTTATAGAGCGATTACAATTTTCGTTGTCATTGCGAACCAGTGACCGATGTCACTGGTGTGGCAATCTAAAAACCAAGTGTTACCAATAGATTGCCACGCCAGTTTGCGAACTGGCTCGCAATGACAATATAGGTTATACGAATTTA